>JBEKLA010000099.1:0-22237 GCA_050010455.1 Binataceae bacterium (SeqCode)
CGCGATCTTTGGATGCTCAAGGCGATACTAAATGAAGATCAAGTTGCTAATGAGGGAAAGGCCGCTTAACATCTAGGCGTCAGACCGCCACCCCTAGTTCCTACTGAGTTCGGGACAACGCCCGAAAATCTTACCATTTACGGGTACCAGCTCCTTCAGTTTGCTGAACATGACATAGGGCCGGTGGAGCCGCGCAACGTTTCGATGAAACTGGAGGTCTGAGATCGGGAGAAACTGTGCAATGAGCCGAACCGAATTGCTCACCGTGTTGTCTGTAGAAGTTTCGGGGTTTACAAGCTGGTCGTTTGCCATTGTGAACAACCGAGTCAGATCCGTAGCCGCAGACAACGCCTGTCCTGTGTCGGAGCCAAATCTGATTGCCTCTTTAGCGACAAAAAGCAGCCCCTGACGATGGAAGAGTGCCCGGGTCGGATAATTCTCAACCGCTGCCAGCGCGGCGGTGCAGAATGTACCAACAAGTCGATCATGAAGATCCTTGTCGATGTAAGGAGACCATCCAAACAGCAACATATTCAAGGCACTACAAAGGCGAAGCAGACCTTCGCGGCGATACCGAAAGAGTTCGCGTCTAAACTCCTCAGGGGTCGAGCGCCTTCCGACCAGTTCCTCATTCGTCAGATACGTGTCGACTAAGAGTCCGCTATTCTTGTGTACCAGGGACATCGATGGAATCGGTCGATTCCTCCCGTGCACATTCTTGCGCTGCCGGGGTCCGACCTGCAAATTTAATCGGCCGAACGTTCTGGCGACATGCGTTTCGCCGATGACCTGCCAAGTAAGGTCTGGCGCAACAGAGCCAACTCGAATAGAAGCGCGTTAGCGGTCGGGGCGGGGCTGGTGATCCATCGTTTGCGCGGCGATGCGGTCGAGGCGGCGCGACGTGATTTTCGTGCCGGTCAGGAAATCGGCGACGTGCGACAGCGCGCGCAGGTCGCGCACCCCGATCTTGATCTCGGGCGCGATCGCCAGCTTGACCGACGGCGGCAGTTGATGGGCGAAGCGCGCGACCCGGGCGATATCGCGCCGTGCCCGGTCGCCGTAGTCCTCGAGGTAATCGATCAACGCGCTCAATCCAGCGTCGCGGCTGAGAGCGTTGCCGAGTAAACCGCGCAGGGCGTCGATCTCGTCGAGCCGGCCCGACACGCCGTTGTCGCCGTGCGCAAGCTCTTCCCAGCTCTCCTCGTCAAGAAAGCGGTTGATCACGATCGCCGAAAGATGCAGCCCCTCGGCTTTCATCTCGTCGATCAGCTCGCGCGCCTGGCGTAAGCGATCTTCCTCGGCTGTGGTCACCAGGATGAAGCGGACCGAGGGCGAGCGCAGCAGCGCGTCGGTCTTGTGGAAGCGTTCGGCGACGGCCTCGACGGCTTCGGAAGCGGCGACGAAGAACTCCGAGATCGACGACAGCACGCGTGGGCCGGCGAAATGCTCGATGTCGCGGACGATGAAGTGCGCGGCGCGGCTGGCGAGCCTTATCGCGAACCGGCCGGCGGAGAAGTAGGGCATGAACAGCCATCGCGCGCTGCGCGAATCGAGCAGGCGCGTCAGGCGGGCCGGCGCGTGGATGAACTCGAAGGCGTGAGCGGCGGGCGGCGTATCGACGACCTCGATTTCGAATTCGCCGCTTAGACGGACGTCGTAGAGCTGTTGGAGCGCGGCGTAAGCCTCGGAGCCGGCAAACTGCTCGGTGAGGTTCTTGTAGAAGGGGTTGTCGAGAATCCGGTGGCGCGTCGCGGGATCACTCGCGAAGCGCTCGACCAGCGCGTCCCAGGCGCCCTTGACGTCGAGCACCATCGCGGAGAGCTTGAGCGAAGGCTCCAATCCGGCGGCGGCGAGGCGCGCGGCGCTGAGGCGCATCGGCTTGCCGCCCAGGCGCTCGAGCCCGAGCGCGTCGCGAAGCCGGCGCGCCGGATCGACCGTGATCACCACGGTCTCGAGCCGGCAGGCCGCGGCGGCCAATCCGAGCGCGGCGGCTACGGTGGTTTTGCCGACTCCGCCGGTGCCGAGCAAAACCAGGGTCGAGCCTTTCTTGAGCAGTTCTTTCATCGCGTGTGCGTTTGGCCTGTGGGCAAACATAGCAAGACCGCCGCGCCGGCGCACGACGCTCTTGTTTCAGCTCAGGCTATCGAGGACTAGAATCCATACAGCCTTTGTGAGGGGCGGGGCATGGATGGTTATTTGCTCGCCGGCAATCTGTTTCTCGGTATCGTTGTAATCCTGATTCTCGCGCTGTTGTGGATCAAAACGCGCTCGTTGTTTGCGGGTTCGATTAGCGAGGCGGTGAAGCCGCTGGTCGACGGGATGGAACGGCTCGACGAGAAGTTTGTATCCGCGACCGGCGACATGGCGGAGCGTATCGAGAGAACCAAGGGCGATCTGCGCCAGGAGACGGCCGATCGGCTCTCCAGAGGCTTCGGCGAGCTTCGGGACTCGCTCGGTCAGCAGCTCTCGTCGGGACGCGAAGAGCAGGCCAAGACGCTGGGCCAGGCGACAGAGCGGCTCGAGCAGCGATTCGACGCGCTACAGGCGGCTACCGAGAGCCGGCTCGAAAATCTGGGTATCCGGACCGGCCAGAGCCTCGACGCGATGCGCGAGCAGGTCGATCAAAAGCTGCTGGCAATCACCGAACAGGTTCAGCAAAAGCTCGACCAGAACATTAAGGAAGGGTTCGCGCACTTCGACAAGGTGCAGCAACATCTGAAGGCCGCCGAAGAGCAGCTTCGCAACGTGGGCGCGATCGGGGCGTCGATCAACGACCTCAACAATCTGTTGAAGTTGCCGCATCTGCGCGGCCGCTTCGGCGAGGTCAGCCTCGAGCGGCTGCTGGAGGATTTTCTGCCTCGCCATATGTACGAGCTTCAGTCGGCGCCCGGCGCCAACGGTCAGGGGCGGGCCGACGCGGTGATCAAGTTTCCCGAGCGCAGCCTGCCGATCGACGCCAAATTTCCGCGCGAGCAGATCATGCAGCTCTTCGAGACCAACGATCCCAGCGAACTGGCCGAGGGCCGCGAGCAGTTCAGCCGCGTGATGAAGGAGCAGGCCAGGCGTATCGCGGCGTATATCCAGCCCGAGAACGGTACCACCGACATGGCGCTGATGTACCTGCCCAGCGAGACGCTCTACATGGAGGCGGTGCTCAACGGCGAACTGAGCGAATCGCTGAATAAGCTGAAGGTGTTTCCGGTTTCTCCCAACACCCTGATCGTCACGCTGCAAGCGGTGGCGATGGTCTTCAAGATGTACGAGTTCGCGAAGGGTTACGAGAAGGCCACCGAGGAACTAAAGAAGGCGCAGAAATCGTTCGGCTTCTTCGAAGAGAAGTTCGATCAGATCGGGAAATCCTTGGACAAGGCTCAGGAAGCTTATGGCACCGCGTCCGGACATCTCAGGAGATATCGCGAGCGCGTAAACAAGCTCGGTGCGGAAGCGGCCCCGCAAATCGGCGCGGCGGAGCTCAACGGCGTCGACGAACCGGCCGAAGAGGTTGTGGCGACGGGGCCGAAAATCGAGTAGCGCCCGCCAGCTCGATCAGGTGCGACCTTCGGGCTCGGGCTCGACGTTGGACGGCGTGGGCGCCTTGAGCTGGCTGTGAGCGCGTCCCTCCGCGATCCAGGCTTCGACTTCGCGCCGCTCGCTCACCAGAGAGCTCGCCACCGCCTTGCGTAATCCCGGATGCGCGATGAAGTGCATGCTGCGCGTCAAGGCCGGATCGAAACCGCGCAGCCATTTGTATTCGCCGCCGGCGCCCGGCTCGAAGCGGCCGATCCCTTCGCGGATGCAATGTTCGATCGCGGCATAGTAGCAAACGTTGAAGTGCAGATATTTGAGATCGCGCAATGCGCCCCAGTAGCGGCCGTAGAATACGCCCGCCTTTTGCAGGTTAAATGTGGCCGCGATTAACTCGTCGCGCTCGAAGGCGCAAATCAGGCAGACGTGCCGTTTTATATGTCGTCCGGCGAGCTCGAAGAACTCCTCGGTAAGGTATTGGCGTCCCCAATAGAGCTTATCGATCGTCGAGCGATAGATTTCGAACATCGGTGCGAACAGGTGATTAGGAATTGCCTCTCCCGCATATGCCCGGATGTTTACATTTTGTCGCGTCAACGCCTCCCGTTCGTGACGCACCGCATAGCGACGTTTGTGCTTCAACTGATTAAGGTAATCGTCGAAGGCGGCGAAGCTTTGATTGCGCCAATGGTACTGATAGCCGACACGTTCGAGAAAGCCGAGCTTGCTCAGCGCGGCGGCTTCGTCGCTCTCGCAGAAGTTGACGTGGATCGAAGACAGCTTGTTATCGGTGCAGAGCGACGTCAGGGCGCGTGCCAAAATGCCAATCAAAGCCGCACGATCGTTGCCGTCGCGAGTCAAAAAGCGGCGTCCGCTATGGGGCGTGAAAGGGACGCCGGCGAGCAGGCGCGGGAAATACTTGATGCCTGCGCGTTCGGCGGCCTCGGCCCATCCGTGGTCGAAGACGAACTCGCCCATGTTGTGACTTTTGAGATAAAGGGGGCAGGCAGCGACGATCGCTCGATCAACTTGGTCGCGAACGATCAGATGACACGGAGCCCATCCGGTCGAGCGCACGGCGCTGCCCGATTGCTCCATCGCGAAGAGCCAGTCCCAATCGACAAACGGCGAGTCTTCATCGCGCAGCAACGCGTTCCAGTCATCGCGCGGGATTTTGGTGACCCCTTCGACGACACCAACCACGTACTCCCTTCGCATGGTGCTCATTTGCTATTGTGGATCATACTGGCGACGTGCCGCCGCGAACGGCTAGCTGGATGATAGAGCAGATCCATCGCAACCGCATCAATGCGCGCATCGGCGACGATGACGACGGCGATAATTCCAAAGACAACGTCGTACGCGAGCGGGGCTCCAGCACCAAACTTCAGCGGCCTCCCCTGTACAAGGTCATCCTGCTGAACGATGATTACACACCGATGGAGTTCGTGGTCGGGCTGCTGAAGACAGTGTTTCACAAGCCGCACGCAGAGGCCACCAGGATCATGCTCCACGTTCATCAGAACGGGCTTGGGGTGGCGGGAGTTTATCCGTTCGAGATCGCTGAAACCAAGGTGCGGACAGTCGAAGAACTGGCCCGCTCCAGTCAATATCCGCTCAAGTGCGTGATGGAGAAGGAATGAGTAAGCAAGCCCTCCGGTCGGAATGTTTGATGAGGCCGCGCGTGGGTCGCGCCGGATATTAGTATGGCTTCCTCCAGCGTCATGATTAGCCGCGAACTGCAGGTCACGCTGCAACTGGCGGCGACGGAAGCGGCCGATCGTCATCACGAGTACATCTGTCTTGAGCATCTGCTGTACGCGATGCTGCACGACACCACCGCGAGTGACATCCTGCTTCATTGCGGCGCCAATCTCGACGTGCTGCGCAAGAAACTCGCGGCATACCTGGACCGCGAGCTCGAACGGCTGCCCGGTTCGGTGGCGCTGTCGCCGCGCTACGCGCTCGGCGTTCAGCGCGTGCTTCAGCGCGCCGCCGCGCACGTTCAGTCGGCGGGCCGCCAGGAGATCAACGGCGCAAACGTGCTGGTCGCGATGTTCCAGGAGACCGAATCGCACGCGCTTTTCCTGCTGCAGGAATCCGGCGTTACGCGCTACGACGTCGTTAACTACATTTCCCACGGCGTCTCGAAGATCGGTTCCGACCCGGAACGCGAAAGCGGCGACTCCGATGACGACGAGGGTGGCGAAGAGGGCGCCGCCAAGCTTTCGCCGGCGCGAGCGCTCGAAACCTACACCGTCAATCTCAGCAAGCGCGCGGCTCAGGGCAAGATCGATCCTCTGGTCGGGCGCAAGAATGAACTCGAACGCGCGATTCATGTGCTGCTGCGCCGGCGCAAGAACAATCCGGTGTTCGTGGGTGAGGCAGGCGTCGGCAAGACCGCGCTCGCCGAAGGATTGGCGCTCGCGATTCGCAAGGGCGAAGTGCCGGCAGCGCTCAAGAATGTCGAGGTGTTCGCCGTCGATATGGGCGCGATACTGGCCGGGACGCGCTTTCGCGGCGACTTCGAGCAACGCTTGAAAGCGGTAATCAAGGCTGTTGCCGGCGATCCCAAGAAGGTCTTGTTCATCGACGAAATCCACACTGTGGTCGGCGCGGGCGCCGCGTCGGGCAGTACCATGGACGCTTCCAACCTGCTCAAGCCGGCGCTGGCCTCGGGCGAGCTGCGATGTATCGGCTCGACCACGTATCAGGAGTACAAGCGCTCGTTCGATCGCGACAAGGCGCTCGCGCGACGCTTCCAGCGAATCGACGTCGCGGAGCCGAGCCGCGAGGAGGCGGTGCTGATCCTGGCCGGCCTCAAGAGCTACTACGAGAAGCATCATAAGGTGCGTTACACGATGCCGGCGCTGAAGGCGGCGGTCGAGCTGTCGGCGCGCTACATCAATGATCGCTACCTGCCCGACAAGGCGATCGACGTGATGGACGAAGCTGGCGTCGCGGGCCATCTGCGCGGCAAGAAGGGCGAGATCGTCACGGTCGGCGTGCGCGATATCGAGCGCGTGGTGGCGCGGATGGCGAAGATTCCGGAGCGCACCGTCTCCGCATCCGATCGCGTGCGGCTGGAGAGTCTCGAAGCGGACCTGAAGGAAGGTGTGTTCGGCCAGGACGTGGCGATCGAGGCGGTGGCGCGCGCGATCAAGCTCGCGCGCTCGGGGCTGAGCCATCCCGACCGCCCGGTGGGGGCGTTCCTGTTCTCGGGTCCGACCGGAGTTGGCAAGACCGAGGTCGCGCGGCAGTTGGCCAAGGTGATGGGCATCGAGTTCGTGCGCCTCGACATGAGCGAGTACATGGAGCGCCACACGGTGTCGCGGCTGATCGGCGCGCCGCCGGGATACGTCGGCTTCGACCAGGGCGGGCTGCTGACCGACGCTATCAACCGCACGCCGCATTGCGTGCTGCTGCTCGACGAAATCGAGAAGGCGCATCCCGACGTGTTCAATATCCTGCTCCAGGTGATGGATCACGCGACGCTCACCGACAACAACGGGCGCAAGGCGGATTTCCGCAACGTGATCCTGACGATGACCACCAACGCCGGCGCGCAGGAGCTGGCGCGCGCGATGATCGGCTTCGGCAAGGAGACCGCGACCGGTAATCCGAAGACCGCGATCGAGCGGATGTTCAGTCCCGAGTTCCGCAATCGGCTCTCGGCGACGATCGAGTTCGCGCCGCTGAGTATCGACGTGGTCGAGCGCGTGGTGGACAAGTTCCTCGGCGAATTGTCCGAGCGGCTAGAGCCGCAGAAGGTGCGGCTTACGGCGTCGGCGGCGGCGCGGCGATGGCTCGCCGAGCGCGGCTACGATCCGCGTTTCGGCGCGCGTCCGCTGGCGCGATTGATCGAGACCGAGATCGGCCGCAAGCTTGCCGACGAGTTGCTATTCGGCCGCCTCGCGAAGGGCGGCGACGTCGCGATCGACTTGGCGAACGATCAGCTAACGTTCAGTTGGGGCGAAGTCGATTCGCCCCCGCTTCCTTCGGAGCGATAGCCTGGGGAGAATGGAACTTTGGCCCGCCCTGAGTTTTCGGAAGTGTGGTATCGAATCGAACAGCACGTCGGAGAGGTCTTCGAGACCAAACGGGCGAGTGAGTTCACCTACTGGCTTGATCAGGGTGGATTTTTCCCGACGGGAAGGAACCACAGAATAGACATTTCCGACTTCAAGAACGCTTACAGGAATGTCCCATGCGAAGGTCCGACGGCGATAAGCCGCGGCATTAGAGAAGTTAGGGGTTCTTCGTACATCTGGGCGGTGCTCCATGACCGAAGAATTCGTAGGCAGGATTAGTGATCGCGCTCGATCGTCAGCCACGAGCTGGGGGCCGTGTTTTGCACCTTGCGTCATCCTGAACGAAGTGAAGGATCTCGCGCGGTCCTCCGCGCGTAATCCACCATTGCGGGATTTTGGCTGCGAATCAGCTCGAGCTTCCTGCGCCTGGTCCATCCCTTGAGTTGCCGCTCGCGTGCTACCATCTCCGTCGGCCGATCGAACTGCTCGACGTAGAGCAGTCGCGTCACTCGGTACTTTTTGGTGAAGCCTTCGATTAGCCCTTGCTTGTGCTCGAACACGCGGCGGTCGAGGTCGTTGGTCGCGCCGATGTAAAGCACTCCCGACTTGCTGCTCATTATGTAGACGTAGTAGCTCACCGCCTAAAGCGCGCGGAGGACCGCGCGAGATCCTTCACTTCGTTCAGGATGACGGAGCATGCCGCTGCCGTACATTGGTAAGCCGATTTATACCTAAGGACACCAGGTAACCAAACCGATTCTGGAAACCTAGGTGTGTTGGCGATCGTACGCGTTGACTCAGGACACGGCCGGCTCCTCGGTCGCGTATAACCGTGTCGTGCAGCCAGTGGGCGTCGTCGAGAGCGGGATGATCGATATTGTAGTGGAGACCGCGCGATTCCTTGCGGCTTTGCGCCGAGCCAATGCTTCGTCGAAGCCGGACTTCGTCGCCTGAACCGGCCAAACCACCGTTAGCCGACGACTGCGAATTTTGTTACACAAGGGGCGACTCGCTCAGCCGCTTGGCGGCGGCAGATCTGGAAGGAGAAGCTCCGCGTGGGTTACCGGATCGCTATCGATACCGGCGGCACGTTCACCGATCTCGTGCTCGCCGACGACAACGGCAATCTGTTTCTCGGCAAGGCGCCGACCACGCTCGACCGCATCTTTAGCGGTATCGAAGGCGCGCTCGAGGTGGTCGCCGAGCAACTCCATAGCGACGCCGGCTCACTGCTGAAAAAAACCGACCTGCTAATCTACGGCACCACGCAGGCGACCAACGCGATTATCGAAGGCAAGACCGCACGCACCGCGTTCCTCGTCACCGAAGGCTTTCCTGAAATCCTGGTGCTGCGCGAAGGCGGCAAACTCGATCCCTTTCGCCTCCAGACGAAGCGCAGGCGCGCGGCGTACTGCGCGATATACGCCGGCGCGGAATCCAGGCGGTCGCGGTCTGCCTGCTGTGGTCGCCGGTCAACTCCGCGCATGAACAGGCGCTGGGACGGATGATCGAAGAAGAGATTCCCGGCGTCGCTTACACGCTGTCGCATCGCCTCAATCCGATTATCCGGGAATATCGGCGCGCGTCGTCGGCCGCGATCGACGCCTCGCTCAAGCCGCTGATGCAGGCGCATCTGCGCGACATGGAGGCGGACCTCGTCGGCGCCGGATTCGGCGGCGAGCTGTTGGTCGCGACCTCGTTCGGCGGCGTGATGCATCTGGCCGACGTCGTCCAGCGCCCGATCTATCTGGTCAAATCGGGGCCCGCGATGGCGCCGGTGGCCGGCCGCACATACGCCGGCGCCGAGGTCGGCCCGCGTGACGTTATCGTCTGCGATACCGGCGGCACCAGTTTCGACGTGAGCCTGGTGCGCGACGGATTAATCAAGTTCACGCGCGAGACCTGGCTCGGCGAAACTTTCACCGGCCATATCACCGGCCTCGCGTCGGTCGATGTGAAAAGTATCGGCGCGGGCGGCGGCTCGATCGCGTGGATCGATCCCGGCGGCCTGCTGCGAGTCGGGCCGACCAGCGCGGGCGCCGATCCCGGTCCCGTATGCTACGGGCGCGGCGGCGCGAATCCGACCGTCACCGACGCGGCCTTGGTGCTGGGCTATATCGATCCGGATTATTTCCTCGGCGGCAGGATGCGCCTTGACGCCGGCGCGGCGCGTATCGCGATCGGCAAGCTAGCCGAGCGGCTCGGCAGCACGCCGGAAGCGGCCGCGCGCGCGATTATCGAAGTCGCGAACGAGCATATGGTGGGGGCGATCAAGGACATCACGGTCAACCAGGGCCTCGACCCGCGTGAAGCGCTGCTGGTGGCCGGAGGCGGAGCGGCCGGGCTCAGCATCCTGCCGATCGCGCGCGAGCTCGGATGCCGGCAAGTGCTGGTGCCGTCGACGGCCGGCGCGCTCAGCGCATGCGGCGGCCAGTTCTCCAATATCGTCTCCGATTTCAGCGTCAGCAAGTTCGCCCACACCGCGGACTTCCCATATCAGCAAGTCAACCAAACGCTGGCCGAGATCGGAGCCGCGATCGAAAAATTCTCGGCGGGCCTGCGCCGCAAGGGCCTCGAACGATTCTCCACCGAATATTTTGTCGAGGCGCGCTATCCTTACCAGGTATGGGAGCTCGACGTGCCGATAGCGAAGGGTCGCTTCGACCGGCCCGAGGATCTGGCCGCGATGATCGAGGCCTTTCACAATGAGCACGAGCGGGTGTTCGCGGTTAAGGAGCCGGGCCAGCAGATCGAATGTCTTTATTGGCGCGGCCGCCTGACTGCGTTTCTCGACAATCCCCCGCTGCGAAAAACGCGCGCCGAGGGCGCCAAGCTGCCGGCACCGCGCGTCGTTCAGCGCGCGTTCTTCGCCGAAGCCGGCGAAACCCGCGTGCCGCGCTTTATCGGCGGGGCGCTGCCGCCAGGGATGGTGGTCCAAGGGCCCGCGATTATCGACGAGCCGACCACGACCATCGTCGTCTATCCCAACAGCTCGGCGCGCGTGACCGAGCTTCGCAACTATCTGTTCGAGGTCGGGTAAACCGATCGCGATTCGGGAGCCGCAACGATGAGCATCAGCAAACCCAAGATCGATTCCGCGCTGCTCGCGGTGATCTCCCACCGCTTCGATTGCGTATGCCGTGAGATGACCAACACGCTGCTGCGCTCGGGACGCTCGGCGGTGCTCAACATGGCGCGCGATTTTTCCTGCTCGATCGTCACCGGCGACAATCAGTTGCTGGCCGCGGCAGAGGGATTGCCGGTCCACGTTTTCGGCTCGCAATTCCAAACTCAGGCGATGTGCGATCTGCATCACGACCTCGCCGAGGGCGACGCCTTCATCCACAACGACGTCTATCTTGGCAATACCCATAGCGCCGACCACACGATCCTGGTGCCGGTGTTCGTCGACGGCGAACACATGTTTACCGCCTGCGCCAAGGCCCATCAGGCCGATTGCGGCAACGCGCTTCCTACCACTTACATGCTGTCGGCTCGCGACGTTTACGAGGAGGGAGCGATCAACTTTCCGTGCGTGCGTATCCAGCGCGACTACCGCGACGTCGCGGATGTCATCCGGATGTGCCGGCGGCGCATCCGCGTGCCCGAGCAATGGTACGGTGATTATCTGGCGGCTCTGGGAGCGGCGCGAATCGGTGAGCGGCGGCTGAAGGAGCTGGTAACGAAGTACGGCCGCGACCTGATTCGCGAGTTTGTCGCCGAATGGTTCGATTACTCGGAGCGGCGGATGGTTCACGCGATCAAGCAGTTGCCGAGCGGCGAACTCGTCAACACGGGCGCGCACGATCCGTTTCCCGCGCTGCCCGAAGGCGTGCCGCTGAAAGTGGTGGTGCGCGTCGACGCCGAGGCCGGCCGAATCGAAGCCGACTTGCGCGACAATATCGATTGCGTGCCGGCGGGTGTCAACGAATCGCGCACATGCGCGATCAACAACGTGATCACCGGCATCTTCAATTCGATCGATCCCGGAGTGCCGCATAACGCCGGCAGCTTCCGCCGTATCGACGTGCTGCTGCGCGAGAATTGCGTCGTCGGCATTCCCAAATTTCCCACGTCGTGCTCGGTCGCGACCACGAACATCGCCGACCGGCTGGTGAATATCACGCAGGCGGCGTTCGCTCAGATCGGAGAAGGCTACGGATTGGCGGAGGGAGGCGTCGGGATGGGGCCCGGTTACGCGGTTGTGTCGGGCCTGGATTTTCGCCGCGGCGGCGCGCCCTATGTGAATCAGTTGATTGTGGCGAGCAACGGCGGTCCGGGTACGCCCTCGACCGACGGATGGGTCACCTACGGCATCCCGGTGGTTGCGGGCCTGATGTATCGCGACAGTATCGAGATCGACGAGCTGAAATTTCCGCTGATTTTCAAATCGATGAGAGTGCGCACCGACGGCGGCGGGCCGGGCCGCTTCCGCGGCGCTCCGGGGCTCGTCACCGCTTACGGGCCCAAGCGCGATCCGATGACGACGATCTACGTCGCCGACGGCCATCGCACCGCGCCCAAGGGCGCGCGCGGCGGACTCGCCGGATATACCACTGCCGCGACCAAGATCGATCGCTCCGGCGGCGAGCGGCCGCTTCCCAGCGTATCCGCCGAATTCCTCGAACCGGGAGAGTTCATCGTCGGCGCCGATTCGGGCGGCGGCGGTTACGGCAATCCGCTGGAACGCGACCCCGAGCGTGTCCGTTACGACGTGCTCGAGAAGTGGGTATCGCTCGAACAGGCGCGCGACGTTTATGGCGTGGTCTTCACCGGCGAGATCGATGACGAATCGATCGCCGTCGACGTATCCGCCACGGCCACGCGCCGCCGCGAGTTGGCGAAGCGGAAACGTTGACGAGTCCGGCGCGAAGCCGCGGCGGCTCAGCGCTTGATCGTGCGCAGCACCTCGGCCGCGGCAGCGATCGCCTGTTCGATATCCTCCTTGCGATGCGCCGACGAAATGAATCCGACGTGTCCCTGATAGAGGAAGATTCCGTGGTCGAGGAGCCGAATGTGCAACTCGCGCAGCAGATTTTGATCCGCGTCTTCGGCCTGGCGCACGGAGCGAACCGGCTCGCTGGTGAAGTGGGTGTGAAAGATTGAACCGACGCCGGTGACTTCCATCGCGTGTCCCGCGGCCTGCGCCGCCTGCTTGAGGCCCGAACGCATCCGATCGCCGAGTTCGTTCCTGCGCGGGAAGACGGCCGAATCCTCCATCACCTTGAGCGCGGCCAATCCCGCCGCGACGCTGAGCGGAAAGGCACTGAAGGTGCCCGACTGGAATACGTAGTCCTCGGGATGCGCTTCCGGCGACAGCAACTCCATCACGTCGGTCCGTCCGCCAAACGCCGCCATCGGATAGCCGCCCGCGATCACCTTTCCCAGCACCGTGAGGTCGGGACGGACGCCGTATTGGTCCTGGATTCCGCCCATCCGCATGCGGAACCCGGTAATCACCTCGTCGAAGGCAAGCAGGATTCCGTGCTTGCGTGTGACCTCGCGAATCGCGGCGAGATATTCGCGATCGGCGGGAATCGCGCCGCCGAATCCCAGCACCGGCTCGGCTATCACCAGCGCCAGTTCGCGCGCGTGCTTCTCGATCAGCGCGACCGAAGCGGCGATATCGTTGAACGGGATAATCAGAGTGAGCTTGAGAACGTCTTCGGGCGTGCGCGTATGATACGCGACCGCGCGCGGCGCGTCCTGCGGTCCGCGTGACGACTTGTTCGCGGTGCACGAAATCAACATGTTATCGCCCGAGCCGTGATAGGCCCCCTCGAACTTGGCGATCCGGTCGCGGCCGGTGAAGGTGCGCGCGAGCCGAACGACCGATTGCACGGCTTCGCTCCCCGAGGGAACGAAGCGGATGCGCTCGATACTCGGCACGTAGCGCGTTATCCGCTCGGCCAGCTCGATCTGGCGCTCGGTGACGCTCAGGTTCGGCACGCCCTCTTCGAGTGCGTCGCGCACCGCACGCGTAATCGCGGGGTGGGCGTGTCCGTGGATCAGCGAACCGGCGCCGATCATGAAGTCGATATATTCGTTGCCGTCGCGATCGTAGATGCGCGAGCCGCGGGCGCGGCTTATGTAAATCGGATGCGGCGGCCGATACTGGCTCTGGCCGCCGACGCCAGCGGGCATCACATTGCTCGCGCGAGAATGCAGCGCGCGTGACTGGTCGAGCCGGCGGGCTTTCGAAACCTCTTTTGAATCGCGCATTTCAAGGCTCCTTCAGGCAGACGGGCAGGCCAACACCAAGCTTGCGTTTAACGTCGCCCGCTCACGATGTCAAACCAGGCGGCGCACGGTACTTTCGAGGGCGACGGCTAATCAATTTGTCATACGTGGCGAATTTCCGGTAATGACAATAGATATTCGCACAGTGAGATATTTGGGCTTCGGGCGCGTTCGCAGCCGGGATTGGAGAAGGATGTATGGATTTTGCTCTTAGTGAAGAACATCAGATGTTGAAAGACCTGGTGCGGCGTTTCGTACAGGAAGAACTGATGCCGCTTGAGCCGCGCGTGCTCGAACGCGAGAGCCGCGGTCAGGGCGCCACATTGAGGGCTGAGGAATCGGCGGCGATCGACAAGAAATCGCGCGAACTCGGATTATGGGGGCTGGACGCGCCGGCTGATATCGGCGGTTCAGATCTGCCGACCGAGGCGATGATCGGGGTAAACGAGGAGATCGGGAAGACGGTCACGCCTTACACGCTGCCGCCGGATTCGCCGAATCTTCGGATGCTGATGGCGACCGCGAACGAGGAGCAGCGGGCTCGGTATCTCGAGCCTTACGTGCGCGGCGAAGTTATCTCGGCGATCGGGATTTCCGAGCCGGGCGCGGGTGCGGACCCGGCCTCGATGACAACTCACGCCGTCAGGGACGGCGACCAATGGGTAATCAACGGCCGCAAGATATGGATAAGCCGCGCGGCGGATGCGGACTTCACGATCCTGATGGCGGTTACGGACAAGAGCGCGGGCGTCCGTGGCGGCATCTCGGCGTTTATCGTCGATCGGGGAACGCCGGGCTTTCACGTGGTTCGCAAGATTCCGATGATCGGGGGCCACTTTACGTACGAGATAGAGCTCGAGGATCTGCGCCTGCCGACATCGAAGCTGCTGGGCAAGGAGGGGCGCGGCTTCGCGCCGATGCAGCTCAGGCTTTCGACCCGGCGCATTCAGATCGCGTCGTGGTGTGTCGGCCTCTCCGAGCGCGCGCTCGGCATGATGTGCGAGTATGCGTCGCAGCGGAAAACGTTTGGCGTGCCGCTTTCTGAGCGTCAGGCGATACAGTGGTGGGTGGCTGACGCGGCGACGCGGATTCACGCCTGCCGGCTTATGACATACGACACGGCATGGAAGGTCGATCACGGACGCGAGGCGCGGAGCGAAGCGTCGATGATCAAGGTGTTCGGGACCGAAATGGCGTCGGACGTTATCGACCGCGCCATGCAGACCCTTGGCGCGATGGGCTTGACCAAGGAGTTGCCCTTGCAACTGATGGCTTCGCAGGTTCGCCTGATGCGCATCTATGAAGGACCGTCGGAGATTCATCGTTGGGTGATTGCGCGCAATATCCTCGGCCTGAAAAGGTGACCGCGCTCGCGTTGATGACAAAACATTCCGGCGATTTCCTTTTTCGCGTAATCATGAATGATGGCTACGCGATGCGACTTCAGACGAACGAGTAGTTTTATCGGAAGAACGTTAACCGCCCTACTACAGGAGTCACTTACTATTTGCGGTCGGGGCCGAGAAAATGCAGCACAGCTTGATTGAATTGAACAGGATCCTGCAGGAAGGCGAAGTGGCTCACTCTTGGCAGAATCAACTCGCCGGCTCCCGGGATTAGCGCCGCCATGTGATCGGTGTCGCTGCGTTCGATCGCCTCATCGCGGTCCGCGTCGACAATCCAGGTAGGAACCTTGATGTGTTTAAATTGGTCGTCGGTGAAATGTGGCTCGGTTGCCCACATGTGCTCGACCTTTGCGAGAAATTTGTCGTAGAGCGCGGGCGTGGGAGAAAGCCGAGCATACTCTTTCGAGGTGCGCTCGATATAAGCGGTGAAGACGGGGCTTTTGCTAACGTCCTTTACGCCAGATGGATTTGAATTCGCAGCGAAGGCGAACAGCCTGGTCAGGCGGTCGGGATGATGAATCGCGAGGTTCAGACCGATGATTGCGCCGTCGCTCCATCCAACCAAGGCGGCTCTCGGGATATGCAGATAATTCATCAGTGCGATTACGTCTGACGACATCAGATCATAGCTAATCTTCCCCTCGGCGCCGGTGCTGCGGCCGTGGCCGCGACTATCGAGCACGACGACCTGGTAGCGCTGAGTCAGCGGACGAATCTGCAGCCCCCAGTAATTCGCGTTCGCAAGCCCGCCGTGCACGAGTATCACCGGATCGCCGTGACCGAAAACCGCATACCACAAGCGGATACCATTGACCGGAGCGACACCGCTTCTGTCGGGTGTAGGCAGCGAAGGCGTCGGTGGGAGTTGTTCCCAAGGATTTTGGGCATAAACCGACGCGACGATCGCGAATGCGGTGAGGAACACCAGAAGAGATATCGACTGGCGCATGCGGGGATTCTCCTCGATTAGGGTCTGCTAGAGAAGGACCATCAGCAGCGTCTGTGCGCGGTGGGCCTTTAGGGCAATCGTGGCGCGGGCCATCGCGAAGGCGACCCGAGCGCTAACACCAGATTCTGAAAGACGGAGCGGATGAGAGTCTCGTTTGCCTGCCCGCCCTCACGGCACCTGCGGCGGCTCGGTGCTCGGCGGAGTCGGAACATCCACGAGCAGAGCATCGGAAACCCGCGTGAAAAGAGCCGCCGCGTCTTTCTGGGACTCGTGCTCGACGGCGCGGGACAGCACTTCGTTCTTCGTTGATCCCCGCTTCGCTCCGAGAAACGGCTTGATGATCAGGTAGATGACATCGCGCAACCGCATATGGCGCAAGAAGCGGCGCAACAACCGCACGGTCTGCAGCGGATAGTGCGTGACCTTGTAGCGGAACAGCCGCCTGAATCCGGCGGTGCGCTCCGCATTGATCACCTCGCCCGGCAGGCAGGTGGGGTCGATTTCCGAGCACTTGAAATACTTGTACCAATCGTTCGCATCATTGACCAATCCGCGCTGCAGATACTCCTGCCATAGGGGAGTGCCGCGGTACACACACAGGCGGTTGAAGCCGAACGTGTCGAGCCGGAGCTTCGCGGCGAAATCGAAGGTCGCGCGGATGTCCTCGACGGTCTCGTCGGGACAGCCGACCACGAAGAAACCGTGGACCAGTTCGATGCCCGCCTGCTTGGCGTTGTTTACCGCGGTTTCCACCTCTGCCAGCGTCTGCTCTTTCTTGAGCCGGTCGAGCACCTTCTGGCTGCCGCTTTCAATACCGAACATCAACGTCCGGCAGTGCGCCTTCGCCATGGCTGGAAAGAGGTGCTGCGCCACCGAATCCACGCGTCCTTCGCAGCCCCACTGGATGGTGACCCCGGTGTCGTTGATGCCTTTGCAAATCGCCTCGATGCGCTTGGGCTGCAGCAGAAAGTGGTCGTCGACGAAGTAGACGGCCCCGTAGCCCAGTCGCTGGAGGTGATTGAACTCCTCGACCACATGCTGCGGGGTGCGCGAGCGCCATTTGCCTTCGTTGAACATGGGGATGTCACAGAACACGCACGGCCACGGACACCCGCGGGAGGTCTGCATGGTGGTGAACCGGTCCATCGACAGCACCGCCGGCACATCAAGCGGCATCGATTCGATGAAATCGAGCGGCAGGCTCTCGCGGTCGGGGAACGGCCACTGATCGAGGTTACGGTCCGGCGGCCGATTCGGAGCGTGGACCACTTTGCCGTCCTTCGTCCACGTCAAGCCGGCAACAGTTCCGGGATCATCGAGGCGGTCGAGCAGATCGAGCAGGAGTTGTTCGCCGTCCCTGCGACAGACGAAATCTACTTCCGGACACTGCTGCTTCACTAACTCGGCGTTCAGCGTGACGAATACGCCCCCGAAGGCGAGGCGGACGTTCGCGTCGGCGGCGCGGATCTGGCGCGCGAGGATCTTGGCGTAGGGATAGCTCGTGGTGCTTAGAAAACTGAGTCCGACCAGTGCGGGCCGCTGCCGGCGAATCTCCTCGATGATGACTGCATTGGGCGTCTCGGGGTTGGCTTGATCGAACATCACGCACTCATGGCCGGCGCGCTTGAGCACGGCCGAGAGCGACATGATGCCGATCGGTGGGAATCCCATGATGCGGAGATTGCCGTTCGGGCTTCGGACGGCCTCCGGCAGGGCGTAGAATTGCGGGTCACGAATGTGAACTAAAAAGACGCGCATCACTCAATTGGAGCGCGACCGTGCACGAATTGCAACAAGCGGACAAAACACCCCGATTCAGGCAGCCAGTGCGCGAATTAGCCCTGCCGCACAGCGATGCCGGCTGTCCGAACCCGCCGCGTCTATCAAGCCGAACGTAGAACCTTAATCACTCGATACGCCGCGAGAGAAGGTGTTACTACTGAGCCGTGGATTCCACGGATACTTCGTCGAGGGCGGCGCAATCGGCGCGCGTCACGCCGCTCTGGAAAAAGGCGCTGCCGTATCTTGGGACGCTGCTGGTCTTTGCGCTGATTTTGTGGCATATCCCGATTGCCAAAGTAGCTCAGGCGCTCGCGCGGGCGCCGTTGATAAAGTTCTTCGGCGTATTCCTGCCGTTCTGTGCCTTCTACTGGCTGATCGACTCCCTGTGCTTGACCTGGGTGGTTCGACGCTTCAACGCGCCGCTGCGATTTCGAGACATCATTCCGATCCGCGCCAGTATGTATTTGCTCGCGATGGTCAACACCAATCTCGGACAGGGCGGCGTCGCCTGGTATGTGCATCGCGTCGCCAAGGTTCCATTTCTCGGAGTGCTGAGCTCGATTCTGTTCATCGCGCTGATGGAGGTCTATCAGCTTTTTCTGTTCTCGACGCTCGGTGTAATTTTCTATCATCCAAGCTCGCCCGCGCAGATCGAGATCGTTCGTATCCTGCGGATTGTGTACCTGGTCGCGTGGCTTACGCTGGCAGGGATAATTGGTTTGTTCGCGCAAGCGCGGCGCAGTGATCGTGTCCGCGATTGGATTACGAGCAGCAGGTTTAGCGGGATCGCCGGTGCGTTCCTGGTGGCCCGGCCGCGGGACTATGCGATAGTGCTTGGAATCAAAGCGCCGAGTTTTATTGGGTCGCTGCTGGCGCAGTACTTCACGCTCTCTCTGTACGGTATCGCCATTCCGTTTACGAAGCTGATCCTGTTTCTTCCACTGGTATTTCTGGCGGCTGCACTGCCGATCGCGGTAGCGCATCTAGGCACCAGCCAGGCGGCGTGGCTGCTGTTCTTCTCGAACGACGCACCCGCGGCGACAATCCTGGCTTACAGTCTCGCCGCGCATTTCACCTTCATGCTATGCAACGGATTGATCGGGCTGCCCTTCCTGCCACGTGCGAGCCGAGAGTTGACTGCGCTCGAGGCGACGGACTAGCCGCGTTCACATCACGCCGAGTCCTTGATTGTTCGCGCCAGACGGTAATTGAACGCGCGCTCGGACATTGCCGCGAGATAGAAAATCGCGATTAGCGGCGATAGTGTGCGCACCATCATTGCGGGCCATAAAAGCGCAGGCGCAAACGCCAGCGCAATTACCAGGGCATAATTAATGACGCCACCCCAGTGACCAAGCCTGCTCTTCACCGGAACCGAGGAACCACTAATCACTATCGAGTCGATTACATACTGAGTGAACGAAGCCGCGATCAAAGCGGGGATATAGGCGGGGATCGCGCCTGCGCGCGCTTCGCAGGCCAGCGCGGTCAGAACGAAGGTGGCGTCGGCGACGCTGTCAATCCATCGTCCGAATCCAGCGATCGAGCCGGTCCACTGCGCGACACGGCCGTCGGCGAAATCAGAAGCCGCGCCGCAAAGCGCGATCGGGCCCAGCATCTCAGGGCGCCGCTCGCCGGACACAAACGCGGCCAGCCATATGCCAGCGAGCAAGAATCGCGACGCGCTCAGGAGGTTCGCCGCCTGCGCCGCAACGGCGCCGCGCCGTCGCTGATCTTCGATCGCAACGGCGGCGCCGTGAAGAACCGGGATATGCTGTTGATTACTCAGTGATGCTCCGAACCTGTGGTGAGAGGTTGCGTGTCGGCGATACTCGGGGCCGGCGTGCCGGGATGGGAAGCGAATCCCTGCGGCAGGTCGCGAATTGGAGTGATTTTTATCGCGAGACGCTGGCCCTGCGCGAACTTACCCTCGGTTGGCTTGAAGAATCCGAGCCGCGCCGCCAGGTATCTGTGTGGAAAGTCCTCAACGATGCGGTGTATCATCGCCGAGTCTTTAGTGATCTCGGCTTTACCGATAAACGCGGGGCCCTGTTGCTTGCCTATCCATACGATTACCGGACTGCCGCGGCGGATGCGCTTCGCCTTCCAAGTCGTGGGCCGCGTCTGAATAAGCACCATCCGGTCGGGCGTGACGGTAAACCATACCGGAGCCGGCGTGCTCTGATTGCCGTCTTTGCGGACGGTTGCGATGTAAATGAGGCTGGCCTTGGAAAGCGCCTCGATATCGCGGTCGGAAGCCTGGCTCGGCGCGATGTCCGCGCCGGCGAAAAGCTCAAACGCGACCGCCAAAACCAGGACCAAGACCGCCGACGCGCACAACCGTAGCTTGATTTTGCTCTTCGGGTACATCTGCCGGTAATCCCAGGTTTCTAAGCGCCAGGAGCGCTGGTGCTGGATGCGAGCAGGGCATGGGCGGGACCGAGGATCGAATCGATCGCGATCCCGTGCGGGCAGGCTCCGGCGCAGGGCTTCGCGCTGCACGTGACGCACGCCTGCGCATTGGTCTGCACCGTCGCGTATTCGTCTCGGGCCAGGCGCAGGTCCCCGTAATCGATCGCGTACATCCGCGATCGCATCACCTCCGAGATACCCACGCCGAACGGGCATGCGTCCGCGCACGCGTCACATCCGTGGCGGCAATACGAGTCACCGTTCAAACCGAGATAGCGTTGGAGCAAAGGCAGGTCCGAGGCCGCCGCCGCGCGCCATCCCGACGCGCCCAGATATTCGTCGACAATCGCCGCGCTGGTCATCGAGACGATCAGTGCGTCCACGTCCGGATTGGACAGCACCCATCGAAACGCGGCCTGGGCGAAGGTCGCCCCTCCGGTCTCGAAGCGGCGCATATCGTTGAGCCGCGCGCCCATCAGCGTTTTCATCACGACCACGCCGACCCCTTTTTGCTTCGCCTTGTGCATCAGCCGCGGCAACTGGGGCTGGATCGCGACCATGTCGAAGCCGCTCAGAAATCGCTGGTAAAATGCCGGGTCCTGGCCGAAGTTGTGTGCGGCGAGGATGACGTCGAAATGGCCGGAATCGAGCGCATAGTCCAGGCATTCGGCGAGCCGCCCGGCATGCCCCGACATCCCGGAAAAACGGATCTTTCCCTGCCGGCGCGCCAACTCCGCGAATTCGTACCACTCGGGATTCTTGAGCCGCGCGACATCATTGACGGCGTGATTGAAGTAAACGTCGACGTGATCGGTCTGGAGGCGCCGCAGGCTTTTTTCAAGCCGCTCCATGATCGATTCCTTGGTGTCATCGGCGCGCGCCTGCACCTTCGATGTGAGTATCACACTGTCGCGCTTGCCGCGCAGTGCGTTTCCGATCGTGGTTTCAGACTCGCCGCCGCCGTACGAATCCGCCGAATCGAAGTAGTTGATTCCGGCGTCATACGCGTGCCGGACGATATCTTCTTGCCCGGCACGCAGGCGGCTGGAGCCGAAAGAGATGTCGGAAATCCTAAGGCCGGTGCGTCCGAGCGTATCGTAGCGCTTGACCATCTTTGCCGGCGAGACCGACGCAAGGGCGTCGGCGCCGAGCGAAAGCAGTCCCGCGCCGACACTCGCCAGGGCGCCACGCTTTAGAAAGTCTCGGCGACTCAGGACCGCGCCGCCGCCGCCAAATTTCTCTGATTGATTCATCGGCCGATTCCTCGTTCCCGGAGTAAACGCTTATTCCCTTCGAACGAACCACAAGCCGCGAAGTTGCTCGAGTCTCAGAGGGGGTGTGGTACACCCTTACGAGGAGCTTACCGGGATATCGCTTCGCGCATCAACCGCCGTCCTGGACAGATCGGGCGGAACCAGTAGCGGGAAAAATCGGACGACCGGCTGAACGCCAGGGGAGGGGCGGCGCGCCGGCCTCTCGTTGGATTTTCCCAATTTTACTGTCGCACTAATTCACGAGTTGCCACTGCGTGGGAATGGTGGCGAAGACCTCGCTGTTGATCACGTTGTCGCCGTTCATGAACCACACCGCGCGCTCACCGGTCTCGGTGTCTTGCCATAGCAGATCGGGATGGCCGTCGCCGTTGAAATCGCCGACGCCAACGATCTGCCATTGCGCCGGGATGGTGGCAAAGACATAGCTGCTGATCACATTGACGCCGTTCATGAACCACACCGCGCGCTCGCCGGTCTCAGTGTTTTGCCAGATCAAGTCGGGATAGCCGTCGCCGTTAAAGTCTCCGACGCCCGCGATTTGCCACTGCGTCGGGATGGTGGCGAACACCGCACTGCTGATCAGATTGAAAGAGCCGTCCATGAACCACACCGCGCGCT
>JBEKLA010000100.1:0-13305 GCA_050010455.1 Binataceae bacterium (SeqCode)
CGCGCAACGTCGTCGGGCGTGCCGATCGCGATCGGCGCCTGGAAGAACGTCAGTCCCGGCGTGTTGCGCATCTCGCCGGGACGCGGCACCTCAGATTTGGAGAAAACCGCTTCGCTCCACGGCAGATCCTTCGCCTCTTTGAAGCGGCGGTTGTAAGCCGCCATCGTGTAGTAGAGATGCTGTTCGGCGTCGTCCCACGCCTGCTCGCGCGTCTCCGCGACGTAGACCGCGCGCAGTTGTGCGATGTGATGCTGCGAAACGTCTCTGCCGTTTTCCTTGAGAGCAGCGTCGTAGAACTGTTGCAAGTCGACGCCTCCGGAACCGGCCAGATGGAATCCCATCCGCGCCGCGCGCGTAACCGACGGCTTCGCCATCGCCGCCACCCACATCGGCGGATGCGGCTTCTGAACCGGCTTCGGCATCAGGTTGACGTGTGTGAAATGGTAGTGCTTGCCGTCAAACGAAAAATTCTCCTCGGTGAAGCATCGCTGGATCAGCTCCAGCCCTTCTTCGAGACGCGACGGGCGCTCCTTGCGCGGAATGCGGAAGCTTTCGAACTCGCTCAGGACGTAGCCCTGCCCCAGGCCGAGGTCGAGCCGGCCGTGCGAGAGGATATCAACCGTGGCGGCGTCTTCGGCCACGCGCACCGGATCGTGAAGCGGCAGTATGATGATGAACGTCCCCAGCCGGATGCGCCGCGTCCGCATCGCGACGGCGCTCAGAATCGACAGCACCGACGGCGACCACGCGTCATCGAAGAAGTGATGCTCGCTGGTCCAGACGTGATCGTAACCGAGCTGTTCGGCGAGCACGGCCTGTTCGATATGTTCGTCGTAGATCTGTTCGATCGGCCGA
The DNA here is from genome assembly GCA_050010455.1 of Binataceae bacterium (SeqCode). Classification (GTDB taxonomy): domain Bacteria; phylum Desulfobacterota; class Binatia; order Binatales; family Binataceae; genus DATJOQ01. The sequence continues at coordinate 856 of JBEKLA010000100.1, forward strand.
GCCCATTGCTGCGGATTGCGAAACGTCAGAATGATGCCGAAATCCATGATGCGGTTACCTCCCCGTTTCGTGTCGTCTTACGTTGCGGCGAGTTGTTGACAGCGGCCATGCAATCGCCGACGCCATCGCGGCCGACGTATAGCACGTGATAGCGCCGGTGCCAAAATGGCTCCCGCGCCGACTCCCGGGCAGAAGCGTATAAGATTTTCATTATCGATGCATAAATTTCCTTTGCGATCGCGAGCGCTCTGGACTAGATTCGGCGCTGGAGGTGCCCTATGTCTACAGCTCCTGGTTCGAGTCTTGGTCTCGCGCGCTCGGAACATCCTATCTGGACCCTTGAAGGGGTCGCGGCGCTCTCGCGCGAAAAACTGTTCGCGCTGTTCGACACCTTAAGCGCGCCGACGCTGAGCGAGATGGACGGTGAATTCAACGGCCATCTGCCCGATTACAGCCGCGACGTGTGGCTGCGATGGTCCAAGGAACTCAAGGCCGGCATGTGGCTCGGCAAGGCGTATCGGCCCGAAGCCTACGGCCGATGGCCCGGGCGCGGTTACAATCGCTGGGACATGCAAGGCAACGGACAGGTGACCGAACGCCACATGCGTTTCGCGTGGGCGATCGAGTCTTCGACCTTTACGACTGGCACATCGCTCGTGATGTATTACGGTCCGTTCAAGAATTGGTCGGGCGAGCAGGACTTGATCGACGAGATCAGAGTCGTCACCCCCGGTCTTTATCTGGGCGCCTATCATACGCGCGAACCGGTACCGGGCTTCACTCCGCGTCAAGGGCGTAAACGTTCGGAGCCGGAGATCTTCATGCTTACGGGCCCGGTTGGGCCGTGGGTTGGCGCCGAGGGTGAAGTCTAAGCTGACGGCAAGGACACTGTTCGCGTAAGAGTCTACCTCGAGCTCCGCAGCTCGCACTATCTCGAATACTGGTGCGTCGTGGATCGGCGCCGCTGGCGTCGATCCCTGTACTCGGTTAACGCTCGGCGTTCGATTCCGGCGTTATTGCAGATCGGGAGGAGTTACCTTCGCGATCCATGAGTGGTAGTTACCGTCGTAGCCGACCGCGCGCTGGCGTTCACGCACCCGGCGAATCAGCTCGGCGACCTCTGACTCAGACAGCGGCGGTCGATGGGCGATCGCGTCGGCGATAGCCTCGCCCTGCTCGGTCGTGCGATGGCGCATTCTCTCGCCCAGCGCAATCCTTTCGCCACTCAAGCCCAGATATCTCTCCGCCAGCAGGCCGCCGATCTCGGAGCCGCTTTCTAGCGAATCCTTGATGTTGCCCTTGCCGGTAAGCACGTTGCCGGCGGCAAACACCAGAATCGGGTCATCTAGCAGCAAGCCCGTCTTCTGGTCGATGTAATCGTAGACCTCGCCACGCTGAGGGATACCGGGCATTGGCACCGGGATGCTCCCGATCGAGCTAATCGTAAGCCCGCCGCGAACTTCTTCCTCGCTGTTGGGAACGGTTCTCACTTGACCGTCCGCCACCTCGGTGCGGCTGAGCTTAAGACCCACCAGCCGGTCGTTCTCGACTATCAAACCGGTCGGAACTCGCTGGTCCTGGAACTCGAACAGAAACTTGCGCTGAGCCTTATCGAGGATCTTGCCACGTGCCTGGCGCAACGCCTCAGCACGCTGCGGAGTGGCGTTAGGAGGAATATCCGAAAGCGGCATGTCGATAATCCGGCGGCGATAAAAGAGCTTGCAAGGCTTAATCGCGAGATCCGCCCACTTGAGGCCGTACTTGGCGAGCACGGGCTCAATCCCCTCGCGCTCGATACGCACCATCTCTTCTTTGATGCCACGAGCAGCCAACTCCTTGAGCGTCATCTCGATTTGCAGGATTTTGACGACGTCGATCGAAGCCAGACCGCCGCCGATCACCAGCGCGCCTGGACAAAGCTCGTAGTGCGGCCCTTTATAGCCAGCTTCAGGATAGTGGTTGAACCAGTAGATTAGCGAGTTCTGATAGATGAGACCGCAGTCGACGTACTTATCGGCGCCGTCGACCGGAAACCGGCGGTCACGCCAGGCGCCGTGAGCCAGCACCAGCGCACTCGGCCGCCAAACGTCGATCAGTTCGCGAAAGCCGATATCCCTGCCTAATCGCGTCAGCGGCAGGAAGAACACGTTCGGATTATCGAGCCGATGGTTGGTCTCTTCGTACTCATCCTTGCGCTGATTCACGTGCCATCGTGGAAGCCCATCTTCAATCTTGCCGTAAGGTCGCGGATTCTGTTCGATTACGATTACCAAAACGCCGCGCTCGGCCAGCAACCGCGCGATTTCCGAGCCGGCAGTCGCTCCTCCAACCACTGCCACTATGTGACGCGGACCCCAGTTTTCAGTCGCAACCATGGTTCAATACCTGCGCAGTTTTATCAGATGCCGCGCAATTGCTACCCTAGCGGGCCGCTGTTGCGCAAGGCCTCTGAAGAGCCGTTTCCTTAACCCGCCTAAGAAACTAATACGCTGGCGCGCCATCGGCGGCCAATTGCGCGATGTCTTCATTACGCCGCTCGTGTGCTGAAGCAGATTTGATGACCGGTTAGGCAAAGATGAGCGTCGGCTCCGACTTGCGCGTTCCGGCTGAGAATGGTTTGGTAAGTACGGCTGCCGTTTTCCGGCTGTCTTCACTATGCGATATCGCTCTCGGTATTTGATAGCGAGTCTGGCCCTGCTGCTGTCGGGATGCTTCTTCGACTATTGGGCCTACAAGACTCACGGAGGTGGAACCGATACTGCTGTCGGGGAAACCCACGAGGTGGATTACCCTGTTAGCGATACGTATTCCTTGGTCCTCGATACATTACGAGGAGAAGGAGTCCTGTTCGAGCTGCAGCCTGACTATGCGATCACGACCTTATGGAGGAAAGCTGACAACCAGCCGGACCTCATGGGCGGCTTGGTCGGTGTGCAGCCCCGTTATCGTTATGAGATCAGTGTGCTCCCCGAGGGCTCGGCCAAGAGCAAAATTATCGTTAACGTTCGGACGCAAGATGTCCCGGATGACCAGGTCGCCCTTTACACGGCGAGCCGCCGCTTAGATTTGTTCCACAAGCTCGACCAGCTGGCAGCTAAACTGCCACCTAGCCCACAGACGCCGAGTAGCGGCGGAGTGAATTTCGCCTTGCTGCCGAAGGAAGACCTCAAGGGGCTGGCTAAGCGGGTGACCGGGAATGCCGATAACTGGCGTGCGATCGCCAAAGACAACGGCATCACGTCGCCGACAGACGTTACGCCGTTTCAAACGCTCTGGGTGCGTAATGAGCTGATTAATTCAAAGCCCAAGGCCGCGCCCGCGACACCCAAAGCGGAACATGCCGATTGATACCGCCGGCGAGTCTCGCCGGACACTTCGATCCCGGGCTGGATGGGACCTCGAGCGCTGTGAATCGCTGACGAAGCTAGCCCACGCCGCTGTTATCGTATTCGGGGCACAGACCCGACGGACTGACAGCAGCGACCACGGTAAGGAACTGCTCGAAGGTCATATGGAGGCTGAGGAAGCCACCCTGACAAAAGACCCAACCGTAGTAGTCAATTATCTCGTCAGGGATCATAACGGGCAGCCGCGGCCTGCTGGAGACCACCGGGAAAGGACGCGGCCCCCCAGCGAACGCGGCTTTCGACGATTCAGACTGAAACGAATCCTGTTCATCCTGAATGGTGTTGCCCTCTCTCAAGGGAACAACCTTTCCTTTGCCGCTTCTTGCCATACCTAAAGGAGGCCTCCTGAAAATCAGATCCCTCCCCGCCGAAAGATATTCTAGACCAATCGGTCAGCGGGTCAAGGACCGCTCGCCCTGATGTCAGGGGCTTGTGGTCGTTGACCCCCTGAGCGACTTGGGCGACAGTCTTCCCTTAACGACGAGGATACAACGGTGTTTGTTGGAATTCATGATGTAATATTGGGCATTTTACAAGGACTTACTGAGTTTCTTCCAGTCTCCAGCTCGGCCCACCTGGCAATAGTCCCGTGGCTGTTCGGATGGAAGGACCAAGGGCTCGCCTTCGATGTCGCCCTCCATCTCGGTACGCTGCTCGCCTTGTTGATCTATTACGGCAAAGATTGGATCGCGATGCTGAGTTCAGTTGTCAAAGGCGGGCGCGAGGAACGCCGACTGCTGCTGTTCTTAATCGTGGCCTCGATTCCGGGGGCCATATTCGGCCTATTATTCGAGAAACAGGCTGAAACCATCTTTCGCTCCCCTTTGCTGATCGCGTGCACGATGACGGCTCTCGGCCTATTGCTATCGATCGCGGACCGCAGCAAGAAGCTTAGGCGAACCTTTAATGACATAACTTTGGGCGACGCATTTCTGATCGGCTTGAGCCAGGCGTTCGCGATAATCCCAGGAGTGTCGCGTTCTGGCGTCACGATAACGACCGCGCTGGCGCTTAAGGTGCGGCGCGAAGACGCGGCAAATTTCTCGTTCCTGATGGCCACGCCGATTATCGCTGGGGCCGGCCTGATCAAGGCTCATGAGCTGGTAAGCAACGGCCTCGACTCGGCCTTGGCTGCCGGATTCATCGCCTCAGCGGTATTCGGCCTGCTGGCGATTAGCATGCTCATCAACTATGTGCGCAGGCGCAGCTACCAACCGTTCGTGTGGTACCGGATCGCGTTCGCGATTATTGTCGTAATTGCGTATCTGGCCAAAGGCTGAACGATTGATTGACCGCTCGCCGCGCGTCGGTCTTAACTAACTGAAACAGTTTTCATTACCGGCGTGGTCGGAACCATCCCGGCCAACGCTGTCTATTACAAGAGGGATCAACATGGCTCGTCTGGTTAAACACGAAAAGAGCGGACCGTATCAGATTCCTGCGGGAACCGAGTTACCCGTCTACATCTGCGCTTGCGGTCTTTCCAAGAAAAAACCGCTTTGCGACGGCTCGCACAAGCGCACCCGCGATGAGAATCAGGCCGAGACCTATGTCTACGACGAGACCGGGCGGGTCTGCGTCAACAAGGAGTACTGATCCAGGCGCGGCCTGGCTCTGGATGCTCCCAAGCCCCGTTTGCTGACGACTGCTCGCTTGCCTATCGCCTGGCGTTCGCGGTTGCTCGCTTTGAAGTGCGGCGGACGTTAGTAACTCTAATTGATTGAGCCCCGCCGCGAGCGTCGTCGAGCCTGACCAGCTCGTCGCGCTCGAACCAGGTGAGCTTGGCGGGCCTTCCGGCGCGAAGCGCTTTGACACCTCGTCCGGTCTCGAAGGAGCCGATCGCGACCGCCTTAATCCCGGCCGCGCCCATCGCGGCGATCAGCCGCGTCATGCGCGCAGGTGCGATCGCGATAAGCAGCGCGCCGGAGCTAATCAAGCCCAGCGGATCGATTCCAAACAGCCGGCAGATATTGGCGGTCACAACGTAGACGGGAATTCTATCCAGATGCACCTCGGTACGAAGCCGGGCGGCATGCGCCATCTCATGGACCGCAGCGCCGATACCACCCTCGGTCGGATCGTGCATCGCATGCGCCCCGGTCTCGCCCGCGATCACTCCCGCCTCCAGAACCGAGGTTCCAGGATCGATACTCAACTCAAGCGCTTCGCATCGAGCGTGTTCGCCCAGCGCGGCAGCGATCTCACCGCCCCGCGAACCCGCCAGGATCAGCGTGCCTTCGATCCCGGCCGCGCCGGTCATCACCAGAGCGTCGCCAGCCTGCGCGCCGCCGCTCGACAGCAATCGCCGGTTATTGCTGAAACCGATCATCGTGGCGATCAACACCGGACGCGTAACCGCGTCGGTCACTTCGGTATGGCCGCCGGTTATCGCAACCTTCATCCGCCGCGCGCTCGCGTCGAGTTCGGCGAACAGGCGTTGCACTTCGCCGGTTGTCGTCCCTGGCGGCAAGAGCGCCACCGCTTGCACGTAGCGCGGGCGAACGCCACGCGTCGCTAAGTCGTTGGCGTTAACTTGCAGCAACAGGTCGCTTGCTCCGTCGCCGGTCAACGTAATCGGATCGCTGGTGACTATGATGTACTCGCCGCCACGCGCGATCGCGGCGGTATCCTCGCCCAGCGCCGGCCCGACCTTAACGCTGGGATCAGGCGCCCCCAATCCACCGAGCAGCTTCGCCATCATCCGTGGTGGCAACTTGCCGCATTGAAGCGCCCTCTTTTTCTCCATAACTTCGGTATGTTAGTCGCAAACACGTGAAACTTGGAAACAGGCCAACCCACCGCTGCTGAAGATTTCGCCGAGCGTGAGCCGGGCCTCGCGCCCGCTTCCGCCGGCGACGACCACGTCGCTTCGCCGTCGGATAGCGTCGGCGGCCGAACCTGGTTCGACGCTCTCGCCAAGCCGCGCGCCGCGCTTCCGATCCTGCTCGGACTGGGCCTGATACTGTTCATCGTCAACCTCGGCGGCTACCCACTGTATACCAAGGGCGAGCCGCGCGAAGCGGTGATCGTGCTCGATATGGTAAAGGGCGGCGGGCTTATCCTGCCGATGCGCGCCGGCGTCGAGCTTCCGTCGAAGCCCCCGATGATGCATTGGATGGCCGCGGCGTTGTCGGTCTTGATGGGCCGCGTCGACGAATGGACGGTGCGGCTGCCGTCGGCCGGTCTCGCCGTGCTGGGAATGATCATCTGCTACCTGTACGTGCGGCGGCTCTTCGACGACAGGAGCGCGATGCTCTCGGCGCTGATGCTCGGCACTACGATGCAGTATCTCCAGGCGGGAAGCGGGGCACGCGTCGATATGACGCTGACCTTCTTCATGGAGATAGCGTTTTTCGAGTTTCTGATGATCGCGGAGGGGCTCACCACTCGCCGCTTGTTGCTCTACTTCGCCTTGGGAGCGGCGGTGCTTTCCAAGGGGCCGGTGGGATTGGCGTTGCCCGCGGGCGTCGCCGCGATCTGGATTCTTATCGAGCGCCGTTTCGATCTGCTTGGCAGCCTCAAGCTTGTTCAGGGCGCGGGAGTGGTCTGTCTGTTGGCGGGAGGATGGTATCTCGCGGCGGCGTGGGTTGGCGGCGCGTCATTTTTCCGTAAGCAGATTCTGATGGAGAACGTTTTCACCTTCCTCCACAGCCGTCAGCTGAGCGGCGGCCACGCCCATCCCTTCTACTATGTCGAGCTGGCGCTGCTCGCGGGCTTTTTCCCGTGGTCTATTTTCATCCCCGGGCTCGCCGTTCTGTTCAGGGCCAGGAACTACGCGTCAAACCCCAGAGTCCGTTATCTGGTCGTGTGGATCGCGACCGTGCTGCTCTTTTACAACCTCGCCCATAGCAAGCGCGGGGTTTATCTGCTTGCGCTCTACCCTGCGCTGTCGGCCGCGACGGCCCTGTTCATCGTCGACGTGACGGATCGATCGCGACCCAGGCCGCGATGGCTCGACGCCATTTCGATCGCTGCCGGCGCTTTCTTCATGGCCGCGACCGTCGCGGGTCTGCTCGGATTCGCGGCGCTGAAGCTATGGCCTTCGATATTGGCTCGCTTGCTTACGCTCTTCGGACTGCGAGTGGCGGGCTTCTTGCCCAACCTGACTATGCGGGTGCACGCCGTATCAGCGCTGATGATTCTCGCAGCGATCGCTACCTTGGGCATTTATCTTTGGCGTGTGCGCCCGCGTATCGAAGCCGTGATCGCCGCCGTGGCGGGCGGCGTCGCCTGTTTGACGCTCGCCGCCAACCTGTTCGTCGTTCCCGCTATCGCGGATACGCTGACGCTGAAGCAATTCGCGCGCGAAGCAGCCGGCATCATCGACGGCCACAGCGTCGCGTATATCGGTGGACTCAACTACGACTTCGCGTTTTACAGCGCAATGACGATCCCGATCGTCGCCAAGGCCGACGATGCCAGTTCGGATTATCTGCTGGTGTGGACCGACACCTATCCGCTAATCTCGCCCGCCGCTCGCGGCAATCTGACAATTGTTCTGCGGAGCCAACCGACCGACCTCGACGGCAGCGGCGGCATGATCCTGCTCAAACGCACGCCCTCCGGAGCCGCGTCGGCGAGACCTGATTCAGGCTTGCCACGGCTGTAGGATGTTCACATCGTGAAGATCGAAAGCATCAAACAGGTCAAGGCGCGCTTCAACCGCATAGTCAGCGAGCTTCCCACCGAAGGATCGGTCGTCATCACCAGGAACGGGCAACCGTGCGCGGTGCTGATGCCAATCACCGAGGACACCGACCTTGAGGTTGTTGCCCTTTCGCAGAACAAGCGTTTCTGGAAGCTGTACGACGCAGCGGCCGACAAAGCCGATCGCGAAGGTTGGACCGCGCTCGATGAGATCTGATTAGCGGCGGCCGAATCGGCCGTCAATCGCGCCGCCGCCCGCTCAGGACAGCGTTGCGGCGCGGCGCTTCGCCGCCGCCTTCACCAGGCGCGGAAGCACTACCGCCGAGCCGCCGCGCAGGCTCACGTCGCAAACCCGCGTGATCTCGCTCTCGTAAAGGTTGACCTCGATTAGCTTCCCGCCGTGCTCTCTGACTTCGAGCGCAAAGCCGGCTGCCGGATAGACGGTTGCCGAAGTGCCAACCACGATCACCAAGTCCGCCTGCGACGCGTGAGTCGCACACTGTTCCAGCACATCGGGCGGAATCGGTTCGCCGAAGGAAACCGTATCGCTCTTGAGTAGTCCGTCGCATCGCGGGCAATGCGGCGGCAGTTCGTCGAGATTGACCTCGTCCCACTGGTAACGCGAGCCGCATTCGAGGCATCGGATCAGCTTGAAATTGCCGTGGATCTCAGCCAGATCGATTTGCCCCGCCTGGCGATGCAGGTCATCGACGTTCTGCGTGATCACAAACCGAATCAGCCCCATCGCCTCCAGTTCGGACAGCGCGAAGTGACCGGGATTCGGCTTGGCCGTTTGCAGCGGCGCGAACAGCTCGTCGTCCTGCCGCCTGAGCCGGTCCTGCCAAGCCTTCTTCGGATCGGCAAGGAAGATTTGATATCCGTTCATCGGCGGCTCGCCGTACTTGGTCCATAAACCGCCCGGACCACGAAACGGCGGTATCCCGCTCTCGACCGACATCCCGGCGCCGGTCAGCGCGATCGCGTATTCGGCTTCGACCAACAGCTCCGCCGCCTGTTCAATCTCGTCGTCAGTAGCGATTCTGGATTCGTCTTCTCTCGGCATCCTCGACGCTCCCCCTCTTTGATGACCTATCACGGCCCGATCGCAACCGTCAAAAGAGTGACTCTCGCTCCCGAGTGGCGCCGTCGGATGCCGCCGGCTCGGCTGGACGATCGTCATCGCGCGATCTATATACGGTTAATTCAACGTGAACGGGCGGTCGCGGCGACTTATGATCGCGCGCGCCGACAGGAGAATTACATGAGCAAGCGCGGCGGAGCACTCGCTGCCGTGGTCGGTATCGGCGAAGTTCCAACCGGTAACTTTCCGGAGCGCACAGCGCTGGAAGCGGGCGCGCAGGCGGCCCGGATGGCGGTTCGCGACAGCGGAATAGACAAGCGCGATATCGACTTCGTCATCCCGGCCGGAGCGATCTACAGCAGAGATTTCAACAGCGATCTGGTGTTCGGCAGGCTGGTCGAGGAACTCGGTCTGCTAGGCAGCGTCCATGCCAACGTGCAGGTGATGGCGGGCGGCGCGACCGGCAGCAACCTGCTTAAGGTTGCCGCAGGTTTGGTTCACACGGGCCTGGCGAAAAACGTCCTTTGCGTGCACGCCGAAAAGCTCGCGAGCGGCCTGCCGATCGAGGTCGCGATCGACGTGTTCTCGACTCTCGGCATTCCGGAGGAATGGGAGCGGCCTTACGGCCAGCACTTCAGCTCGATCGCGGCGCTGATGACGCGTCGATACATGGAGGAAACCGGAACCACTGCCGAGCAGCTGGCCTCGGTGTGCGTGTCGCAGCGGAAATGGGCCGAGCTCAATCCCAACGCGATGTTTCGCAAGCCGTTGACGGTCGCGGAAGTGCTCGCTTCGAAGATTCTGTCGGAGCCGCTGCACGCCAAGGAGTCTAACGTGCTCGCCGACGGAGCTTCGGCGTTTGTCGTGACCTCGGCAGAGCGCGCCGCCGACGTTACCGCCACTCCGGTCTACCTGCTCGGAGCCGGCGGCCGCGTCACGCACTATTCGTTATCGCAAGAAAAGGACATGGTGCATTTCGGATACGCCGAGGCCGCGCGCGACGCCTTCGCGATGGCTGGAATCGGCCCCAAGGATATCGACATCGCGGAGATTTACGACTCCTATCCGGTGGTGAACCTGTGCGTTCTCGAGGAACTCGGGCTGGTGCCGAGGGGCGAGGCCGGCGCGTTCGTCGCGGCGGGCCATACCTGGCCCGGAGGAAAGCTGCCGATGACCACCAACGGCGGGATGCTGTCGCAGGGCCATACAGGCGCCGGCGGCGGAGTCGCGATTCTGGTCGAGGCCGTCCGCCAACTGATGGGCAAGGCTGGCGCGCGCCAGGTCAAGAACGCGAAGATCGCGGTCGAAACCAGCGTCGGCGGCTCGTACATGGACGCCCAGGTGCTGGTGCTGAGCAAGGAGGTGCGGTGATGATGACGATAGCGAAGCCTTTCTTCGAGGGCCTGAGCCGGCGTCAGTTGCTGCTGCCCTGGTGCAAGGCGTGCGGCAAGCCTCATTTCTACCCGCGCTCGGCCTGCCCACACTGTTGGGGCGAGGAATACGATTGGCGCCCGGCCGCGGGGACCGGCACCGTGCATACCTTCACAATCGTTCGCTCGAATCCGCCCAGCGCGTTTCGCCCGCGATTGCCCTTTACGATCGCGATTATCGATCTCGACGAGGGCGTGCGCCTGATGAGCAATATCCTCAGCGATTCCGCTACCCTTAAGATCGGCGATCGCGTCAAGGTCGAGTTCGTCGAGCGCGACAATCAGATGCTGCCGCTGTTTCGGGCCGTCTCGTGACGATCGGGTGGGAGGATTTCCCGGTCGGACGATCGGTGACGACGCCCTCGGTTACGATAACCGAAACCCACGTCGTCCAGTTCGGGACGCTCACCGGCGACTGGTACTGGCTGCACATGAACGCCGCGGCGGCCGCGCGCGGGCCCTTCGGACAGCGAATCGCGCATGGTCCGCTCACGTTCGTGATGGCGGTCGGCCTGATGTACCAAAGCCAGGCCTACGGCGATTGTATCCTGGCCTGGCTGGGCGCGAATAATCTTCGCGCCACGGCGCCGGTGCGTTTCGGCGACACGATTCATGTTGTCGCGACGGTGACCGAGGCCCGTCAGAGCAAACAGCCCGATCGCGGGGTCGTCACCCTGAACTACGTGGTGCGCAATCAGAACGACAAGGCCGTCATGTCGTTCGATTTCACGCTCCTGATGCGCTCGCGTTCATGACGCAGCACGTCGAGAGCACCCGGCGGGCCGGGTCAGCTCACGCTGCTCACATTGTCGCCCGCGCATTACAAGCTTAAACATAAAAGACTGTTCAAAAGTCTCGGAGGTAAATTGACGATGCCGGATTACTCAAGGTACGAGTTCATCAAGGTCGAAAAGAGCGACAAGCTCGCGACGGTCACGCTCAACCGTCCTGAAGCGCTCAACGCTGTCAACGCGCAGCTCCATCACGAGCTCGAGCATATCTGGATCGATCTTGCCGACGACACCGAGATCAACGCGATCTTGCTGACCGGCGCCGGTAGAGCCTTCTCGGCCGGAGGCGACGTAAAGAACATGGCCAACCGTTGGGGAACCGACGAGGGCCGGAAATGGGCGCTTACGATTGGCGCGGGCGGGCGACGGCTGATCCAGAACATGCTCGAAGTCGAACAGCCGATCATCGGCGCGATCAACGGCGACGCGATGGGCCTGGGCGCCAGCCTCGCGCTGCTCTGCGACGTAATCGTAGCGTCGGAAACCGCGCGCATCGCCGACACCCACGTCAAGGTTGGATTGGTCGCGGGCGATAGCGGCGCGGTGATCTGGCCGCTGCTGATTGGACCGGCGCGGGCCAAGGAATTCCTGATGCGCGGACTTATCATCAACGGCGCCGAAGCCGCCAGGATCGGCCTCGTCAATTACGCCGTGCCGCCCGATCAAGTGATGACCAAGGCTGGTGAGATCGCCCGCGAGTTAGCCGACGGCCCAACCTGGGCGATTCGATGGACCAAGCTCTCGGTCAACAAGTGGCTCAAGGATCAGGTTAACCTGATCCTCGACGCCTCGATCGCTTACGAGATGATGACCTTCCATACCGAGGACCATCTCGAAGCCGCGCAGGCGTTTATCGAGAAGCGCAAACCCAAGTTCAAGGGCAAGTAGACGCGCCCGGATTAGCGAATCGTCAACCGCGGCCCGCAGGGAGGCGGCAAAGCCGCCTCCCTGCAGAAGACGCGAGGCGCGGGGGCCCCCCCCCGGGGGCCCCCCGCGCCGCGTGTTTTATCAGAAAAAAAAAAAACACGCGGGGACACCGCCGCCCGGATTGGGGTCTCGGGGGGGTTAGGCGCCGCCCCCAGACAAAGATTTTG
>JBEKLA010000101.1:0-25163 GCA_050010455.1 Binataceae bacterium (SeqCode)
CGCATCGCGCTGCGGACTTGTCATTCCAAAGCTCGAAAGGCGGGCACCCTCACACCCCCGTGTCACGGCGCTTGCGAAAGCAGCGCAAGCGCCGCGCCACTCGCCCTCTCCCGCAGAAACGGCGGGCGAGGGCATGAGATTCACAAGCTCTACAGCGTGACGGGGAGCGGTTTGCCCAGCCAGTCGCGATAGAACGTCGCGAGGTCGGGTGTAAAGTCGACCTCGACCGGATAGGTTGGCGGCACGCAATCGACATCGAGCAGCGTGCCGCTCAGCGGACAATAGAACTCGCGCAATTCGACCAGTTCAGGGTCGATCGTGAGATGCTCCTCCGGGAAGATTTCGAGGAGATCCTGACGCCCGCGCCGCACCCGGATACGGCATTTCATCTTCCAGTTTTCGTTCCACACGCACAGCTCGGCGCCGGCGCGAGTCTTGACTATCGCGCGCCCATCCTTGGCGACGATGAACAGGTTCTCGCCCAGCGGCAGCAGGATTTGTTCCTTCCACGGGACGGTCTCTTGCACCGCCGCGATCATTTGCTCGAAACGATGAGGCGACTTCGGCTCGCGCATCAACTTGAGCAGTTCGTTCCACGCCAGCTCGCGCCGCATCAGCGCGCGTACGACGTCCTGATCGCTCTCGCCCGGGCCGCTCATCGTCCGGTTCCTCCCTCGGCCTTGGTCTCGTTGGTCTTGGCGCGACTGCTCGATTTCGGAAAGTAGAATCCGGTCGGCGGCGGTGTCTGGAATTCGGGCATGCCGGTTTCCTTGTAAGGAAACTCATCGAGTTTCCAAAATCGCAGATAGGCCTCCTTCAGCGAATCGGAAATCTTCGCCGAGCGCGCGTACATATGCGCCACGAGAGGGCCGACGTCGCCGCGCTTGGCCCGCTCACGCTCCTTGGCCCACCATTCTTCGGCGGGTATCGATTCCGCCAGGCGGCGCTTGCGAATCCCGGCGCGGCGCCGCTCGGTTTCCTGCTGAGAGCGGTCGTAGCCGTAGATGTCGTTCGCCGCCGCCTCGGTCACGAGGCCGTTGGCCAGGTCCTTCTCGATCAGACTGCGATCGCGTTCGAGCGGATCGCCGTAGCCGCATCCGCCGTAATAAACGATTCCGAACAGATCGTATTCCTTGAGATTCGGCGACCACTGATTGAGCGGGCCGCAGTACCAGTCGCTCGCGGTGAGGCGCCCGTCCTTGAGCATCTGCTCGGCTTCGCTGAAGCTCGACGGCACCTTGGCCCCGCTCTCGATCAGTTGCTTGAGATTGGTGCCCGCCGCCCATAGGCATTTCCATCCCGGAGGCGGATAGCCGCCGAACAGCCCTTTGTGAAAGACGCCGCCGTTCATGCATCCGGCGCCGCTTAGCGTCACGTTGACCACCTGCGAGCCTTTCACCATCCACAGCGATTCCCACGCCGCGCCGCCCCTGAAGCGCCCGTAAGCATGATGATCGGGCGTAAAGGCCCGCGCGAGGTAGACGTTGGGTCCGGTCATTTCCCAAACCTCGGCGTCGCCCTGCATTCCCTCGGAGTTCCAGATCGGGCTGCCGCAGTCCATGCCGTCGGCGACGCCGCGCGCGCCGAAGCTCTCGGCCGCCATCTCGAAATTCTGATAGCCGGTGGGCTGATGGTACTGATCGAAACCGGTCACGCCCACCATGCAGGTCGGCGTTGACATCACGATCTCTTCGATAAAGCCGCGCGCGAACCAGCTAATCCCGATCAGGCGCCAGATGTTGGCGAAGATCGGAATCAGCGTCCACCACGCCAGCGAGGTGGCTGTGCCGCTGTAATTGGCGTTGACGATCGAGCCCTCGGGCAGATACTGGGTCACGCCCAGGTAGGCGCCGTCGTTGACGCGGCCGTCGTAGGCGAGGAGCTGGGTCAGCGTGATCCAGAATCCGCCGTTCATCGGTCCCGGCGCACAGTTGAACGGATGGAAGCTCCATCCCGTGCTGCCTTCGTAATCGAGTTCGAGAGTGCCGGCTTTGGTCACCGTCATCTCGGTGCGCACCAGATCGATGAAATCGTTCTTGGCCAAGGGATGGACGAACGGCACATGGGTGCGCTTATGCACCGGCATCGTCATGCCGCGATAAACGCCCGGCACCATCGTAGCGCGTACGCGCTTGAGAAAGTTGCGCCGCCCCTCCTCGATCAGTTCGCGCGACGCCTGCCTGAAATAGTCGAGGCCAAAGGTATCGATAATCTTGCGCAGCGCCTCGCGCACCATCAGGCAACCGGACAACTTGGCCTTATCGTCGAGGCTCCACCAGTTCGAGTTGCGCAAATTCATCCTGAGCCGGAGCAGATAGTCTTTGCGGAAGTGATCGTTTTCGCCCACCTTCTCGGCGCTGATATGCAGCCCCTCGCCGAAACGATCCGGCGTCAGCACCGACATCCCGGGTCCCTCGTAAGTTCCCGCTTCGAGTTCGTGCGAAACCGAACCGATCCAGCCGATCAGTTCGTCGCCCTCGAAAACCGGGATGCAAGTCATCACATCGGGCGTATGCACGCCGCCGGCCCACACCTCGTTGTTTTCGAAGATGTCGCCGGGGCGGATGCGCGGGTCGTCCTCGTAGTCGTTTTGGATCATGAACTTGATGAACTCGCTCAGCGTGTGCACGTGCACCATGATCCCGGTCGAAAGCACCACCGCGTCGCCTTCGGGCGTGTACAGGCCGAGCACAAACTCCTCGAAATCGCGCACCGCGGGCGAGGAGGCGATGAACTTCATCGTGTTGCGCACGGAAATGATCGTGGACAGCATGCGCGAGTGGAAAGCCTCGAACTTGAGCGGGTCACGATCGTGGGTGGCGAGTTGCTTGAGGCCGTAGTAGGAGCCGGTTTCGGCAAACAGCTTCTCGCTGTGGAGTAGCTGCTGTTTGAGGGTCATTCGAGTAGCCATAGATTTCCTTCTCCGCGCTCCCGCGATCAGTTGACGCCGCGGCGATAGTGGATCAGACGGCGCGAGTCGAACTCGACATGATGCTCGGGCGGCACCAGCAGCGTGGTTGCCGGATGCTCGATAATCACCGGTCCGTTGACGACGTTGCCCGCTTCAATCGCGTCCATCTCCAGGATGCGGAATTCAATCGTTTTGCCGCGCCAGTAAACCTTGCGCGCTCCTTTTTCGGCGGTCGAGGGGACCGTCCGGCCGCGGATCGTCAGCTCCGGAAGCCGCGGCTTCGGCGTGGCGATATCCGCGCTCAGCGCGACTTCGAATATTTGATACCCGACCTCCGAGTAGAGCGCCTGCGTCGGATAGATCGTCGTGTAGACGTTCTCGAATCGCTTCATCAGCGCGGCCAGATCATCGACCGACGCCAGCCGCTCGCCGGGCCAATGGACCTCGAAGTCGGAGAGCTGATTCGTAAACCGCACATAGGCGGAGCGCTGCAGGCGCGCCTCGTCGAACCGCCATCCGTGCTGCTTGAAATCCTGGCTGGCGCGTTCTTCCAACGTTTTCCACGTATTATTGATCGCCTCGGCGGCGAGCGCCTTGACGTGGCGCGACATCGAATCGTCGGACGGCGGGCAGGCGGCCAGGATACTCTGGTGATAGCGATAGCGGCGCGGCGCGCACAGCACACCGAAGGCGGAAAACACCGCGGCGAAGGGCAGCGTGATGATGTCCTTCAGCTCCAACTCCTCGACCACCGCGTGCAATCCGAGCGGTCCGCCGCCGCCGTACATCATCATCGTGTATTCATGGGTGTCGTAGCCGCGGCCCCTCAGCATGTTGACCAGGAACTCGCGCATGTAATCGCAGACCAGCAGATGGGCTTTCTCGGCGAAGTCGTAAACTCCGGCGTTGAAGCTCTTCGCCATCGGCTCAAGCGCTGCGCGCGCCGCTTCGACGTCAAGCGGCACGTCGCCGCCGAGAAAGTAGTTGGGATCGAGGTAGCCCAACACGACGTGGCAATCGGTGACCGTCGGCGTCGGCCAGCGCAGGCATCGCCCGACGTCGGAGCCTGCGCTGCGTGGCCCGACGGTCAGCTTGCCCGTCAGCGGATGAACGCCGAGTTCGGAGCCCATCCCCGCGCCGATCGACTCGGTGTGGATCATCGGGATATTGGTGCGGAAGCTCAGCAAGGTCGGCTCGCGCGAGATCGGAATCTTGCCATCGCGGATTATCCCGACGTCGAAGCTGGTGCCGCCAATATCGCAGCAGACAACGTTTCCGGAACCTTGCAGCTCGCCGACGTACTGCCCTCCCAGCACTCCGCCAATTGGCCCCGAGACGTACGACTCGTAAAGGCGGGGCGTGCTGATCGGGACCGTGCCGCCGTGGGCCAACAGTGTCGAGACTTCGCGCTCGAATCCTTCTTCGCGGGCGCTGGACTCGACTTTGTTGAAATGCCGCCGCGCGCGCTCGCCCGCGTAGGCTTGCGCGATAACGCTTGCAAGCCGCGTGTATTCCTTGTGCGTCGGCGCCATCGCCGACGACATCACGACCGGGATGCCGCCGGCCATCTTGCGTATCGTCTCGGCCGCGGCGCGTTCGTGCGCCGGATTCATGTGCGAGAACAGAAACATGATCGCGATCGCCTCGACCCCCGCGTCGAGCAGAATTCGAGTCTTGGCCATCACTTCGGCCTCGCGCAGCGGGATGATCGGGGTGCCGAACATGTCGACGCGCTCCTGCACGCCCACGATCCGATCGCGCGAGACGGTAGGCTCGGTATGATGATGCGTGACGGTGTGGAGGCGATCGGAGTAAGGGTAGCCGAGCCATCCGCCTTCGGCCTTTTCCATCAGCAGGTAATCCTCGAAGCCCTGCGTGACCATCAGGCCTACCCTGGCGCCGGTGCGGCTCAGCAGCGTGTTGAGCATGATCGTGCCTGCGTAAACGATCACCTCGCTATGGGTGAGCGTTGTGCGCAGCGTGCGGCCCGCGGTGCGGGCCGCGTCGCTGATCGAGCCGAGGAAGCTGACCGACTCGTCCGCTTTGTTGGTCAGGAACTTTCCGACCAGGAAGCTGCCGTCGCTGTCGACGATGACCGCGTCGGTCATCGTGCCTCCCGCGTCGAGCGCGATCCAGTTCTTGCCGCTGCCGTTGGATTGCTTCGTTGTCATTCGTATCTTCCCTAGCCGCTCGTCCTATCGCTACTAAATTCGCTCCGCCGTTTACGCTCGCCTGTTCGCCCGTGCAGGCAGGGCGCAATGTTGGCGCTTGAGGTTGCTGGCTGTCAACTGTTCGGGATCTGGCAGCATCGCCCCAGCCGCCGCGGCCCGGAGACCCTCAGGTACACGATCTCGGGCGCAACGAGTCCCGCAATATCGCTCGCCTGATCTTCCCCGACGCAGTGCGCGGCAGGGCGTCGAGAAAAGCAAAGATGGTCGGAATCTTATACTGAGCCAGGCGCGGCAAGCACCACGCGCGCAGTTCCTGCGTATCGGCCTGGAAACCGGCGCGAACGACAATCGCCGCAGCCACGCGATGGCCCCATTCGGGATCGATTGCCGCGTAGACCGCGGCTTCGGCCACGGCGGGATGCGACGTGAGCACGGCCTCGACTTCCGCCGGATAAACGTTCTCGCCACCGGTGACGATCAGATCACTGCGGCGATCGTCGATATAGAGAAAGCCGTCGTTGTCGAAGTGGCCGATATCGCCGGTATGAAGCCAGCCGTCGCGCAAAACCGCGCGCGTCTCGGCCTCCGCGCGAAAATATCCGGCCATCACGCTCGGCCCGCTGACCGCAATCTCGCCGCGTCCGCATTCGTCCGGGTCAACTATTTTGATTTGATTTCCCGAGAGCGGCCGGCCGCAACTTCCGGGCTTTCGAATAGCGTCTTGCGGTGCCGCGGTTACCACTTGCGAAGCGGTTTCGGTGAGACCATAGGTGGGCGCGACCGGCATTCCCATCTGAGCCGCGCGTGACACCAGTTCCGGAGCAACTGGACCGCCGCCAACCAGTACGCGTCGCAGGCCAGAGTAGTTATGGCCGCGAATGTCGTGCAGCATCCGCGCGAGCATCGTGGGCACGACCGAAAGCAGCGTGATCCGATCTTCACGAATCGACTGATTGGCCGCGTGCGCGTCGAAGCCGCGATGAAGTACGACCGCCGAGCCGTCGAGCACGCTTCTTAGAAGGATCGAGAGCCCGCCCATGTGGTAGAGCGGCAGCAGATCGAGCCATCGATCCGACGGCATCGCGCCCAAGTTGTGGCGCGACGCGAGCGCGCTCGCGAAATGATTGCCGTTGGTGAGCACCGCGCCTTTCGGAGTGCCGGTCGTGCCAGAGGTAAAGATGATCGTAAGCGCGGCGTCGCGATCGATCGATGCCAACGGCGGAATCGGCGTAAGCGGTATCGAATCGAATTCGGCCGTTGATTCGACGGTGCGGAATCGTTCCGGCCGCAACGCACCGATCGCGTTCAGAAATCGCGAATCGTAAATCAGCGCGGCGGGATCGGAGGCGTCGAGCAGCACGCCGATTTCCGGAACCGTAAGGCGCGTGTTCAGCGGAATCAGCACGATACCGAGACGCTGCGCGGCATGAATCAACTCGACGGTTCGCACCGACGAGTCCATCAGGACCGCGACTCGGTTGCCTGCGCGAAGGCCAAGCGCCGCCAGCTTCATCGCGGTGTCCTCCGATTCCGTCGCGAGCTGCGCGAAGGTCAGGTCACGGGACTCGAAGCGTAGCGCCAACCCTTCGGGGTCAAGATGCGCGCGCTCCCAAAGCCACGGCAAAACACAGGCGGTTATCAGCTTTGCCATAGTTCGTTTCCGTCTAACGTGTCGAGCTTTCTGCGGGGAGCGCGACGTCGAGTCCCGGGCCGCACGGCTCGAGTTCGACCGGCTCGCGGAAATGAGCGGGGATGTCGCCGGCGTCGGAAAGAAATCGCGCACCGGCGAGGCCGGCCGCGACGCCGGCGGACACGGCTGCGGCCAGATGTACCGCCAGGCTCATCCCGATCGCGCTCTCCAGCGAGTCGGTTATCACCGGCGTGAGCCCCGATACGGAGGCGGTTCGTGCCAGCTCGACGCATCGCGACGCACCCCCGACGCGTGCCGCCTTGAAGACGATAAAATCGGCGCAACGAGGGTCGAGGAATTCGCCGAGTTGCTTGGCCGTCGCAATCGACTCATCGAGTGCGAGCGGAACGCCGGATTCCGCACGCAGCTTCGCCAGCGCCGTGGGCGTCGGGTCGCGCAACGGCTCTTCGATAAACTCGATCGCGTGCGTGCTGAATCGCGCAAGCGCGGCCGCCGCGTCGTCAAGGTTCCAGGCACGGTTGGCGTCAAGACGGATTCGAGGGTCGTCGCCAACCGCGTTGCGGACCGCGGCCAGATTAGCGGCGTCGTTTTCGATCGCGTCGCCGCCAACTTTTAGTTTGAAAGTTGTGTAGCCGCGATCGGCCGCAATCCGGCTTTCGCGAAACAGTTGTTCAGGCGTTCGTGACCGGAGCAGCGCGCACACCCATACCGGCCGAGGCGAATCTGCACCAAGCAACTTCGCGACGGGGAGATTGCGCGATCGGGCTTCGAGATCCAATAACGCGGTATCGAACGCGCACGCCGCGGAGGGGGTGATACTACACTTATCCAATCGCGCGAAAACCGCTTCTCGCAGCGAGGTGATATCGCAACCTCGCGCAACCAGAGCGACGATCGATTCAAGCGAAGCGCGCGTCGCCGCGATCGATTCGCCGCCAACCCAGTAGGCGGGCGCGGCCTCGCCCATCCCGAATAGTCCCGGCGAAGCGGAGAGCTTGAGCACGAACGCCTCCCGCGCCGTGAGATGCCCATGCGAAGTTCGCAGCGGCTCGCGCAAACGCATCCAGATCGGATGGAATTGCGCCGCCGCCAGCTTCATAGCAGCGCCCCGACCATGAACAGGACGCCATAGGCCATATGCAAACCGGCGGTCCCGGCGAGACTCTCATTGAGCGCCGCGCCGGAGCGCGAATAGATATAGCGAACCTGGCGGTATGTTATCGCCAGCGCCGCCAGGGGCATCAGGAACCTCGCGCCGCCGATCCAGGCCAGGATTGGCACGCTCGCAAACGCTGCCGCGATCAAGACTACGTATTCGGTGCGCGCGAAACCGGCGCCGAAACGAACCGCAATCGTATGCTTGCCCGCGAGGCGATCGGTTTCGATATCGCGCAAGTTGTTCACCACCAGAATCGCCGTTACCAGGCACGCTACCGCTATCGAAGCGACCACGGACAACGGACTGATTCGGCCGATTTGCAGGAATACGGTGCCGTTGACCGCGATCAGGCCGAAAAAGATGAAAACGAACACATCGCCCAGCCCGTGGTAAGCGAGCGGAAACGGCCCCGCGCTATAGGCCAGCGCGGCGATTATCGAAAGGATGCCGATTACCAAGATCGGCCATCCGCCGACGCAGGAAAGATAGATTCCGAAAATCGCGGCGAGGCCCAAAACCGTGAACGCCGCACGTTTCACCGCGGCAGGCTCGGCGAGTCCGGCCTGCGTGATACGAACCGGCCCCAGGCGCGACGGATTATCGGCGCCGCTGACGAAATCGTAGTAGTCGTTCGCGAGATTGCATCCGATCTGGATTAGGAGCGAGGCGGCCAGCGTCGCGAGCGCGACGATAGGCTCAACATGACCCGCACGGTACGCAATAGCGACGCCCACCAGCACCGGCACGATCGCGGCCGGAAGCGTGCGCGGGCGCGTAGCCGAAAGCCAGATCGAAGCGCGGCGCGTGGGCGCGGCCGCGGATACGGCGGCTTGAGTGCTCATGGCAGACGCTTGAATTTCGCGAAGTTCGGCTTGCGTTTTTGATTGTAAGCGTTGCGTCCTTCCTGCGCTTCCTCGGTCATGTAGAAGAGCAGCGTGGCGTTGCCGGCGAGTTCCTGAATTCCGGCCATCCCGTCCATCTCCGCGTTGAACGCGGACTTGAGACAGCGCAGCGCCATCGGGCTGTGCGACAGAATTTCGCGGCACCACGCGACCGTGGTTTCCTCGAGCTCCGCAAGCGGCACCACCTCGTTAATCAGCCCCATATTGAGGGCCTGCTGAGCGTTATAGCGGCGGCACAAGTACCAGATCTCGCGCGCCTTCTTCTGGCCGACCAGCCGCGCGAGTTGACCCGCGCCGAAGCCGCCGTCGAAGCTGCCGACTCGCGGTCCGGTCTGCCCGAACACCGCGTTGTCGGCGGCGATCGTCAGATCGCACACGACTTGCAAGACGTGGCCACCGCCGATCGCGAATCCCGCGACCATCGCGACCACCGGCTTCGGAATACTGCGAATAATTTTCTGCAAATCAAGGACGTTGAGCCGTGGCACGCCGTCCGCGCCAACGTATCCCTGTTCGCCGCGTATGCGCTGATCGCCACCGCTGCAAAAGGCCTTGTCGCCTTCGCCGGTGAGGATGATCACGCCGACGTCGCTGTTCTCGCGCACATGATTGAAGGCGTCGATCAGTTCCGTCAGCGTCAGCGGCCGGAAAGCATTGCGAACCCGCGGGCGGTTGATCGCGATACGCGCGATCCCTTCTGCCTGCTGGTACTTGATATCCTCGTAGCTACGAACCGTTTGCCAATTAATCGCCATTCGATACCCTCCGGCAAGTCATTTGATCTTTCTCGGCCCGGGACTCGACAAAATCGCTAACGAGCCGGCAAAACTCAGCGCGGTTTTCGAGATGCACGACGTGCCCGGCGTCGGCGACGATCCCGATCCGCGCATCCGAAATCCGCTCGGCCATGTCGCGCGCGATTGCGACGTACTTGCGATCCAGCTCTCCCGCGACGACCAAAACCGGCATCGTCAACTCGTGCAAGCGATCCCCGAGCCACGGCTGCATGCCAGCGCCCATGCCACGCAGGCTACGCGCCAACCCTTGCGCCGAGCACTTCATCCGCTGGCTGCGCAGCAGCGCTTTCTCGTTCGCAGGCAACCTGTTCAGCGACTCGAACAGCGCGAGGCTCTCCCATCTATCGACGAAAGCTTCGACGCCGGCCGTCTCGATAAAGTCCGCCAGTTCGGAGTCGGATTCGCGCCGACACTGGCGCGCGTCCGCTTCGGCGATTCCGGGCGACGCGCTCTCAAGCATTAGATGGGTCACGAGCGCTCCGTATTGGAGTGCGAAAAGGAGCGCGACGCGTCCGCCCATCGAGTAGCCGGCGAGCGCGAAGCGATTCAATGTGGCGCCTTCGACCAGCGCCGATCTGAGCATCGCCGCGGCGGCTTCGATCGAGTAGTTGTCAATCGCAGCGGCGCAGTCGGTGCCGCCGTGTCCGGGTAAATCCACCGCGATTACGCGGTGCTGATGCCTTAGCTCTTCGCGCAAGTGGAGCCAACTGTCTTTCGCGCCAGTAAATCCGTGAAGCAGGACCACGGGGATAGCGTTGTGCTCAGCGCTGGGCGAATCCGGGCCTTCATCGCTGAATTCGACGCGCCCAAAGCGCGACTCGAAACGCCGAATCATCGCCGGTCTCACCAACTTTCAGCCCGCAGGCGGCTCAGGGCGGATTCGATGCAACGGCGATGCGATTCGGTGTTCTGCGCGCGGTCGCGAGCCGCCACTTCGAGCACATGCAATCCATGATTTGCGAGGCCGGCTGCGACCGATTCTCTAAACGCGCTCCACGAACTGGCCTTTCGATAATCAGCGCGGCCCAGCGACGCGACACGTTCGAAATCGAGGCCGTGCGGAGTGGCGAAGAACGGCTCGAACGGTGCTCCCAGAGCACGCTGCGGAAGAAAGGAAAAAATTCCACCGCCGTCGTTGTTGATCACGATCACCAGCAAGTGGACGGGATAGTTCGCGGCGATCTGCAGTGCGCCGATATCGTGAAGGAAGCTCAAATCGCCAAGGACCAGAACAGTCGGGCGTGATCGCACCGCCGCCGCTCCAATCGCGCTCGACAGCACTCCGTCGATACCGTTGGCCCCGCGATTACACGCAAGCGCTACATTACGGTTGGCACCAGCGGCGAAGGTATCGAGATCGCGCACCGGCATGCTGTTTCCCACGTGAAGCAGCGCGCCTTCAGGCATCATCGCGACAACTTCGCTCAGCACGCGGCCTTCGAAAAGACCGCCGACATCATCGGCCTCGTGTTCGAGCGCCTCATCCAATGCGCGACGAACCGCGTGTGACGCGCCGAGCCACGCGCTCATCCAGTTCGAGTCGCGAGCGCTCGGAGTGAGGACTTCGAGCAGCGCGCCGCAAAGTCGCCGCGGATCGATTAGCACAGCCTCGGTCACGGCGAACTGAGGATCAGGCCAGGTCGCGGGATTGGCGGCCATGAGATGAAATTTTTGCCTGCGGGAGGCGAGAAAAAGGCCCAAAGCTTTCGAGACCGGAGGATCGCCGAACTGCACGATTGCGTCGGGTTGATGCGAGTCGCAAAAGGCGCGATCGCGCAGCAATACCTCGTAAGTATCAACCAGCATCGTGCGATCGTGGCCGCCGTAGCGAAGCCCCGACAGCGGATCGGCGAGAATCGGCCATCCAAGTGTGCGTGCCAGAGCAGCAATTGTGCTCACGGCGTCCGTTCCAACTCCCGGACCGCAGACGATCAGGCCGCGCTCATATTTCTGCACCTGTGCCGCAATGCTTTGGACAGTTCCGCGCGACAGCTCGGGATGCCAGGGATGAATCCTCACCAGCGGCGGGCGGCCTTGCGTACTCGACGTATTTGAGTCGATACGAAGCGCCGCGGCTTCTTCTTCGACGTCGATTAACGGCTCGCGCATCGGGAGATTCAGATGCACCGGCCCCGCGGGTGGCTGTGCCGCGACGGCCGCAGCCCGGCACGCGACCGTCCGATAGTAGGAATCCAGGTCCAGGCCCGGCGAAGGAGTCAGCACGTCGACGCTCCATCGCGCATGACTACCGAAGATCCCGACCTGATCGATCGTTTGCGCGGAACGGTTGTCGCGCGCTTCGACCGGCCGATCTGCCGTGAGCACAATCAAAGGGATTTGGAGCGCGACCCACGGCTTGATACCTCGCGCGCGCAAGATTCCGGTTACGATCGCGGTCGAGCGCGACCCTGGCGAGATGCACGCGTCGGTTATGCCGGCGCTCTGCAACTCCTCGACGATTGCGGCCATCGCGAGGCTGTTTGGATTACGCGGCGTTTCCAACCTTCGCGCTCCGCAGCATCGCGTTGAACTTGGTTTCGGTCTCGGCGAACTCAGCATCGGGATCAGAATCCGCGACGATTCCCGAGCCCGCGCACAGAATCATTCGGTTTCCCTCGATAAGCGCGGAGCGCAGCGCGACGGCCAATTCACCCGCGCCGTGCGCGTCCATCCAGCCGACGGCGCCCGTGTACCATCCGCGATACGGCTCTTCACGCTCGAGTATCGATGCGGCCTCGCCGCTCGGAACACCGCATACCGCGGGCGTCGGATGGAGCAATCCAGCGAGTTCGAACGTACTGAGCTTATCGCGTAGCGTCCCCGTAATCGGCGAGAACAGATGCTGCACCTCGGGCAACCGCATCAGGCGGGGCGCTTCGGCTGGATCAAGCGCGGCCACCGTTTGAAGCGCTGACCTGACGTGATTCACCACGTAGGCGTGCTCTTCGAGGTTCTTGGCGGAGTGAAGCAGCGAATCGCCCAGTGCGCGATCATCTTCGGGGTCGCATCCGCGCGCCGCGCTGCCGGCAAGAGCGCCCGAGGTGAGATTTCCGCCGTCAACCCTGATCAGCAATTCGGGCGTCGAGCCGACAAATGAGCTCGCGCCACGGCGAATCCAAAAGTTGTAGCATTGGGGCCGCGATCCGCGAGCAGTATCGATGATCCCGGCCGCGTCGATCGGAGACTCAGAATCTATGGTCAGTTGGCGCGACAGCACGATTTTCTTCAAGCGGCCAGCAGCGATCATTGCCGAAGCGCGCTCGACGCGTTCGCGCCATCGATCCCGCTCCCCGACGTCGGGTTGTGGCGCATGAATCGCCGAGTGCTCGTCAGCCTCAGGGCAGGCGTGCGCGTTGCCGGCGTCAAACGCCGCGGGAGCGGCGCATCCGTTTGAACCGCCTCCGCTTATTTTCGCAAACGTGCATTCGCCCCCGCGTCTAATCCACAGCGCACGAGGGACAAAAAACCAGGCGGCTGGGAATTCGCGCCACTGGGATGCGCGAGAGTCCTGATCCGAAAACCCGAAGCCGCCGACCGCAATCGGGCCAACGCCGACAGCATGTTTCGGCAGGCGCGCGAGAAACTCGGAGACCTGGCCGGAAATCTCGTGGAAACGATTCGGCCCATTAGCCCGGAACTCCGCGACAGCGCCGGCGGCCGCGATCGCGAATCCACGCGACGGATGTTCCCAATAGAAGATCGGCTGCTGGTCGCATCCGCGCAGCAACTCAAGTAAGTCGACCCGCTCCGAGAAGATGACCGAGTCAGCGAAGAAAGTTGGATTAGTAGGCATCGGACGTTATCGTCTGGCGTACAACGCGTGTCCGGCGGAGCTATCGTAACGCCAGATCCAGCGTCGCTCCCGCGGTTGCATGCCGCGCGGCGATAAAAGCTTCTTCGTCACCGCTTTGCTTGAGCCGCTTTAGCGCTCTGCCAACCAGCAATCGATGAAAATGATGAGCGATTAGAGAAACCACGAGCGGGAACATCTCGCGGAAAATGTCTGCGATCGCGTCAGCTCCGCGATCGCGATCGTTGCGGCGTTGCGGTCGAATATACTGGTCGAAGAGGTCGATCGCGTCGTCGATCGTCTCCGCTGTGGCGGAATGATGCTTCAGCGCGAGTGCGAGCAGTTTGGTGACCGGTATCCCGTAATCAAGGATCTGGACCACACCGCGCGCGGCGAGCAAGTCAGTCTCGGAATAAGCAATCGCCCCGTTTTCATCTTGCAGCAACTCGCGCAGCGCGCATCCCTCAATTAAATCGGCGAGGCCGCGTGGGATT
Organism: Binataceae bacterium (SeqCode); assembly: GCA_050010455.1. GTDB lineage: Bacteria > Desulfobacterota > Binatia > Binatales > Binataceae > DATJOQ01. The sequence continues at coordinate 13,876 of JBEKLA010000101.1, forward strand.
CCAAGTGCCTTCGCGAATTGTTCGCTGGTGTAACGCGCGGGATTGGCCTCGGCGCGAACGGCGGCGATTAGCGCTCGATTCGGGCCGGTCTTGGCGCCGCGCACGAGCATCGTCTTGATCACTTTCAGCGGCAGTCCCTGGCGCGCCATCGAGCGAATCTTCCGCAGCCGGTTCAGATGGGATTGCTGGTAATGCGCGTTGCGGCCGCGCCGGCGCGGGGCGTCGAGAAGCCCGATGCGCTGGTAATAACGGATAGTATCCACCGGGAAACCGGAGCGGCGGACCAGTTCGGAAAGCGACACGGACTCCATGAGCGCATACTCTGAGAGTAAACGCTCGCAGTATCGCACAGACGATTGCGGATTGCCAGCCTTCGCTCCGCGCCCCATCGCTTGACACGGTGACGCGCTTGTTTTTCACTCGCCAACGCGTGTCGACGCGGCAGGGCCATCCAGAGAGGCGCGGCGCGAGCCGGCGGTTTCGCGGTGATCAAGAGCCTGATTATCGATAATTACGACTCGTTCACGTTCAACCTGTATCAATTGCTCGGTCAGGTGAACGGGGAGGCGCCGCTGGTGGTGAAGAACGACGAGTTGGAGTGGTCCGCGCTGCGCCGGCTGGATTTCGACAACGTGGTGATCTCGCCTGGACCGGGCCGTCCCGACAAGCACGAGGATTTCGGAGTGTGCGCGGACGCGATCGTTCGCGCCGAGGTCCCGGTGCTAGGCGTGTGCCTCGGCCATCAGGGGATCGCCCTATGCCACGGCGCGCGGCTCGCTTACGCGCCGGAGCCGATGCATGGGCGGATCAGCAGGATTCATCATCGCGGAGAAGACTTGCTCGCGGGAGTGCCATCGCCTTTTTCCGCCGTGCGCTACCATTCGCTAGTTGTATCCGACGACCTGCCCGGGTGCCTCGAAAAGATTGCGTGGACCGACGACGGCTTGGTGATGGCGCTCCGGCATCGCGAGCGCCCGCTGTGGGGCCTGCAGTTCCATCCCGAGTCGATATCCACCGAGTACGGGTTCCAGATGCTGAAAAATTTCAGAGCGATTACCGAAAGGCACCTCCCCCCGCGCGCAAGAGGGACTATTTGTTGTCGAACGACGGAAGCCGCTCACGAACCGGCGCCGCGTCGAATCGGCGCCGATCGCGACGAGCGGTTTGCGCTTCGAGTACGCAAGCTCGCGAACTATTCAGATCCTGAAGCGGTGTTCGTCAAGCTGTTTGGGGGCGCGCCCGCCGCGTTCTGGCTCGATAGCAGTATGGTTAAGGATAATCTCGCGCGATTTTCGTTCATGGGCGACGCTTGCGGGCCAAACAGCCAGATGATCTCTTACGACGCTCACGCCGGGCGGATGACCGTCGAAGGCAATCGCCGCACGACGGCCCGGCGTGAGAGTATCTTCAGCTTTCTGCAAAGAGAGTTGGCATGTCGTCACGTAGCCGGCGCCGACCTTCCGTTTGCGTTCAACTGTGGCTTCGTCGGCTATCTCGGTTATGAGATGAAGCGCGAGTGTGGCGCCAGCTTCGCCCATCGTGCGCCCTTTCCTGACGCGCGGTTTCTTCTGGCCGACAGGATCGTCGCGTTCGACCATCAGGAGCGACAGATTTACCTGACGTGCCTGGAGAGGCTCGACACGCCGGCGGACGCTGATTCCTGGTTCGACAGGATTGAGAGGGAAATCGCATCGATATCGGGCGCGGCGGTCCCGGTTCGCGGGAACGGCGCAAAAACGCCGCGATTCGAGTGGCGCCATTCGCCCGACGCGTATCGCGAGCTGATCGAGGAGTGCCAGCGCCAGATGGCGCTTGGCGAGTCCTACGAGATATGCCTGACGAACAAGATCAGCACGGCCGTGGAGCTCGACCCGCTCGCGATATATCGAGTGCTGCGCCGCTTGAATCCGGCTCCGTATTCCGCGTTCATGCTATTCAACGATTTTGCGATCCTCAGTTCCTCACCTGAAAAATTCCTCAGCGTCGACGCCAGCGGCGTTGTCGAGTCGAAACCGATTAAGGGGACCGCGCCCCGCGGCCGCAGCGAAGCGCGGGATCTGGCGCTTCGCGAGGCGCTACGAATGAGCGACAAGAATCGCGCCGAGAATTTGATGATCGTCGATCTGGTGCGCAACGATTTGGGGCGGGTTTGCGAGCTCGGCAGCGTCGAGGTGCCCGATTTGATGGAAGTCGAGAGCTACGCGACCGTGCATCATCTGGTTAGCACGATTCGGGGGCGACTGCGCCCGAACAGTACGGCGATCGACGCGGTTCGGGCGGCGTTTCCGCCCGGGTCGATGACCGGGGCGCCCAAGCTCCGGACGATGGAAATTATCGACCGACTCGAGGGCGCCGCTCGTGGCATCTACTCGGGCACGATCGGATTCTTCGCGTTAAGCGGTGCGGCGGAGCTGGCCGTGGTGATACGCACGATGGTGATGACGCCGAAGGAGGTCTCGTTTGGCACGGGCGGCGCGATCGTGGCTCTGTCCGACCCAGCCGAGGAGCTCGAAGAAATCCGGCTTAAGGCGGAGACGCTAATCGCGGCGATTTCCGCGATGTGCGATCACGGGCCGCCGAAGGGCAGCTAGCCATGCGCGCGTTTGAGCGAGATCGCGACAGCTTCGAGTTGATCGAAACGATGCGATGGAGGGTCGACGACGGCTTGTGGCTGCTCGATTATCACCTCGAGCGGCTGGGGAGTTCGGCGCGATACTTTGGCTTTGCTTGCGACATCGATCAGGTCCGTGCTGTGCTGAACGGAGCGATAGAGCCGCTGGATCCCGCGCGCAGATGGCGAGTTAGGCTCACCCTTGCGCGCGGCGGAACGGTTGCCGTTACGACATCGCAATTGGAAGATGCGTCGCCGGCGCTCGGGATTCCGATGGTAGTCATTTCGGACCATCGCACGGACAGCGCGGACGTATTTCTTTATCATAAGACCACCAACCGCCGGCTCTACGACAGCGAATTCATCCGCATGCGCGACAACCACGGATGTGCCGAAGTGCTGTTTGGCAACGAGCGCGGCGAGCTGACCGAGGGCTCACGAACCAATCTGTTCGTCCAATTCGACGACGTGCTGCACACGCCACCGATTCGCTGCGGGCTGTTGGACGGCACTTTGCGGCGCTCGCTGTTATCGGAGCCACACGCCCGAGTGCGGGAAGCGATCGTTACGCCGGACGATCTGAAGCGCGCGGACAAGCTTCTGATCGGCAACTCGGTGATCGGGCTGTTGGAGGTCCGGCTGGATGAAACCCTTCCTCGCCAAGGCCTCAATCGAAAATAGCCACCGCGCGGGTCCATCCGGCCGAGCCGCCACGCACTTTGACCGGAAAGCAGGCGATCCTGAACCCGTGGCCGGGAAGCGCTTCCAGATTGTGCATCTTTTCCATGTGGCAGTAGCCGATATCGATACCGACCCGATGGCCCTCCCAGATAATCCCGGGATCGCTGCTTTCGGCGAAGCGCTCCTTGGTGTGGACGAACGGAGCGTCCCAGCTCCAGCCGTCGGTTCCGGTGACGCGCACGCCGCGCTCGACCAAGTAAAGGGTCGCCTCCCGTCCCATGCCGCAGCCGGCCGAGACGTAATCCTGGTGGCCGTAACGGCTGCCGGCGCGCGTATTCACCGCCACGATATCCAGCGGCTGCAAAGTATGGCCGATACGCGCCAGCTCGGCCTCGACGTCTTTGGCGGTGGCGACGTAGCCGTCCGGGAAATTTCGGAAGTCGAGCTTGACGCCGGGCCGCAAACACCAATCGAGCGGGACCTCGTCGATTGTGAGCGCGCGCTTGTCTTTGTCCATCGTCGGATAGAAGTGGTAGGGCGCGTCCAGATGCGTGCCGTTATGGGTGTTTAGCTTGATCTGCTCGATCGCCCAACCCGCGCCGCCGGGCAGATCGGCGGTTTTCAATCCCGGGAAAAAGGTCAGCATATACGGAGCCGTGTCGCTATGCGTCTGATATTCGATGTGCGGCCCGAAACCGGGCGGATCAGCGTAATCGTTATTCTCCAGCGGTATCGACAGGTCGACGATTTTCATTGTTGCCTCCTCGGATGACGGTCGAGCCAATCGCTCGCCGCTTGGAATCGCGGCGCGGCATGATCTGACCCCCGACTGTGCTTATCAGAAAATCCCAAGCTGAGGAAAAGTCCAGCGCTTGCTTGCTTTCGACGCTTGAGCGAGGAGGGGCGCAACCAACCGCCGCACTCTAACAGGAAACCAGGATTGTTTGCGGCCAGGCGAGGCCAGTGTGTCCGGCTGAAGAATCCAATTATGTTTTTCCGGCGGTCGGGGATTTACGGAGAAAGGGTTCTCGAGCGGCGGCGTCGGTGGCCATACGCGCTATTTCCGCCTCGGCGCCAGACGCCTTTCGCGCCCGACGCGGTTCGAATCAAGCGAATTCGGACGGCGCGCCGCTCGACACATGAGTTGAGAGCTAAGCAGGTGTATGTTAATCCCTAGACGCTCGGGGCGTGGCGCAGCCTGGTAGCGCACCTGCCTTGGGAGCAGGGGGTCGGCCGTTCAAATCGGCTCGCCCCGATTTTCGCGCCAGTAGCTCAGGTGGAAAGAGCAGCGGCCTTCTAAGCCGCGGGTCGGGGGTTCGATTCCCTCCTGGCGCGCCACGAGCCCAGCCCGCCGCGCGGCTAGGGCGGGTTGGCGGTTAGGATCGCGGTGAGTGTAGCTCAGCTTGGTTAGAGCACCGGGTTGTGGCCTCGGTGGTCGAGGGTTCAAATCCCTTCACTCACCCCACAAAGCTTGGTTGGATTGTTCTCGCCGGTTGCGACTTTAGGTGGGCCGTTAGCTCAGTTGGCAGAGCAGCTGACTCTTAATCAGCGGGTCCCGAGTTCGAGTCTCGGACGGCCCACCAGTATAAAAACCGCTACAAAACGCCTCGGCGATTAGCTGTCATCCGGTTTTCCGGCCGGGCAGCATCCTGCCTTCGAACGGGCGGGTGAGCGTCCGTCGAGTTTTCGCATTCTTCTGTCTGCCGGATGAGTCCAAAGGGCGCAGCTCGGCAAGATAATCACATCATTCTGCGCTCCGGCGTTTGGCTTTGACGGCCGAATGGTCTAAATGGGGCACGGATGAAGTTGTCTAATCGGACGTTTGGGCATCTCTAATATCGAGGAGCAAAGGAAGATGGCACAGGAAGAAGCGAAACAGCCGGTGTTTGATCCGATCAAGCTCGAGCGGCTCAAGGTCGAGAGCGAGTATCCGATGGATAAGGCCGACTTCGACGAGCTGCTGTACAACGCGCGCTACTGCGAGATGGCGCACGTGAACAACAAGGGCTACCCGATCGTCACCCCGATGTTCTTCGTGGTGATTAATGGGAACGTCCACATGAGCAGCATCAAGAAGTATCGCTACAAGGTGCACTCGGTGGAGGCGCGCCCGCAGATGAGCGTGTGCATCCACAACGACGGGATGGAGTTGCGCCATCAGAAGTCGATCCTGATAGTCGGCAAGGGCAGGCTTTCCGATGACGACGCGTTCATGCTCAAGGTGCACTGGGAAATCCTCGATAAATACTGGAAGCAGGTTACCGACCCCAAACAGCGGCAGGCGGCGTTCGAGGCGGTGCACACTCCGCTTAGGGTGATTATCGAAGTGATCCCCGAGCGCATAATCTCGTGGGATTTTGGCAAGATGCTGCAGGCGCCGGAGCCCGGGGTGTGGTTCAACGAGGCCTACAACTTTCCCAATCCCGGCGGCGGCGCGGTGAAGAAGAAGTAGGTATCAGGGGCAGGCACCAGACAGAGGAGACTCGCCGATGGGTCGCTGGGACGATAAGATCGAACGCTGGCGCAAGAAATGGCAGAGCTGGCGGATGAAGGAATATCCGCTGCGCGAACGCGTACTCACTCAAATTATCGAGGACAAGGCGCGCACCCACGAAGGGCACGTGGTGTTTCAGTTTCGCGATTACCCGGTGACCTTCGGCGAACTCAACGAACGGATCAACAAGGCCGCGCGCGGATTCCAGAAACTCGGCATCAAGAAGGGCGACAACGTCGCGCTCCTGATGCCGAACGGTCCGGAGTTTCTCTATACGTGGTTTGGCCTGAACAAGATCGGCGCGGTCGAGGTGCCGATCAATCTCGCGCTTCGCGGCAAGGGATTGGCCTACCAGATCACGCAATCGGACTCGGTGATGGTGGTCTCCGACAGCCGGTATCTGGAATTCCTCCAGGCGGTCGAGGGCGATCTAACCAGCGTGAAGCAAGTCGTTTGGCTTACGTCCGAGGGCGAGGCGATGCCGGGCCGCCAGGCGCTGGGCTTCGACCGGGCCGGATTCGGCGAGCTGATGGACAATCCCGGGACGGCGCCCAAGGCCGAGGTCAGTTACAAGGACATCGCCAGTATCCTGTACACCTCGGGTACGACGGGGCCGTCCAAGGGCGTCATGATGAGCCATCAGTACTGGTACCAGGTATGGACGGAATGCGTGAAGTATTCGCGCTACACCGAGGACGACGTGCTGTACAGCGGGCTGCCGTTCTTTCACGGCAACGCGCAGGGAATTACGATCGGGCCGGCGATTGTGGCCGACGCCAAGGCGGTGATCGTCGAGCGATTCACGGCGACCAAGCTGTGGGAGGACGTGCGCAAGTACGAGTGTACCGAGTTCAACTATATCGGCGGCATCATCCCGATCCTGCTCAAGCAGCCGCCGCGCGACGACGACGCCGACAATCCGGTACGCGTGGCGGTCGGGGCGGCGGCCGGGCGCGAACCGATGATCGCGTTCGAGAAGCGCTTCAACGTGAAACTGCTCGAAGTGTTCGGACTCACCGAGTGCTACTGCTGCCTGGCGACTCCCTACGACGATAACAAGCCCGGATCGTGCGGGCTGCCAATCACGGGATGGAGCGTCAAGCTGGTGGATGACGACGATCAGGAAGTGGCGCCAGGTGAGATCGGCGAATTCGTCGCGCGTCCGGAGCAAATGTGGATCGGCACCACGGGCTACTACAACAAGCCGGTCGAGACGCTGGAGTTCTTCCGCAATTTTTGGATTCATACCGGCGATCTCGGGCGGCGCGACGTCGATGGCTACTTCTATTTCGTCGACCGCAAGAAGCAGGCGATCCGCCGCCGCGGCGAGAACATCTCGTCATTCGAGGTCGAGGAGATCGTCAACTCGCATCCTGGCGTGCTCGAATCGTGCGCGGTGGGAGTCCCGTCGGAGGTTGGCGAGGAAGAGGTCAAGGTGGTAGTGGTGACTAAGCCGGGGCAGACGGTGAGCGCCGAGGAAGTCGTGCGATGGTGCGAGCCACGGATGGCGTACTTCGCGATTCCGCGCTATGTCGCGATTCGCGACGCGCTACCCAAGACCCCGAGTGAGCGGGTCGAGAAGTACAAGCTCAAGCAAGAGGGTATCACTGCTGATTGTTGGGATCGTGAGCAGGCCGGCATCGTGCTCAAGCGCTGACGAGCCGGACTCGGGAGGATCTAAATGGCGAAGGGATTTGGCCAGGCGCGGCGCAGCCGCCGCATAGTGATCTCGCTCGACCGGCGGCGTCGATACGAAGGCCGCGGTGGGCAGAGGCTGGTGATCACGGCCGCGTTGATGGCCGTCGCGATGTTGTGCGGTTTGGCGGCGAGCGCCAGGGCAGGGGACGCGGGCGGCCAGACGCGCGAAACCTTCGAGAAATGGCTTCGCCAGAATCAGAACGCGAAGCCCGATTTCAAGCCGGGCGACGTGCTGACGGCAAAGGACCTCGATCGGATGCGGCCGTTCGTGCCGCCGGGCTACCTCGAACAGTTGAACTTCCCCGAATTTCGCGCCGAGATAATCGCTCCGCGCAGCCATCAGCCACGCAAGGATTACATGGCGTGCAGCGAGAAGTATCAGGCGCAGGTGCAGCTCGCCGCCGACGGCACCGCCGCGAACTACGTGTGCGGGCAGCCCTTCGCCAACAGCTCGATTCGCGAGGACGACCCGCTGTCCGGCGCTCGCGCCGTGCAGAATTTCGATGCGCGATGGCTGAACTACGGCCAGGTGGTGATGGACAGCATCTACATCTGGGAGCGCTTCGGCGGCTCGCACGCCGGTCAGCTCCCGGTCGCTGAGGCGCCGCCCGAGGATTGGACCAACGGCATCGCTTTCTTCACCAAATTCCCGAAGAACATCGCGGCACAATTCGGCGGCGGTGGCGTGTTCGAGCGCAAGGCCGGCGGATTCTATGAACGGATGTATCTCAGCCATCTGGCGCAACGGGCGGATCATGGCGGGCTGTTCGACGTGCCCGACGCCAAGACCTACTACTGGAAGGAGTTCGACGGACTGTTCTCGCCGTTTGATCTGCGCGGCACGGTCGTGATCGATTATCGCTACGCCGACCAGAATCGCGCCGACGACGCGTGGACCTACGATCCGAAACTGCGCCGCGTGCGCCGGATTTCGGTCGAGGTCAAATCGGATTCGGTTGCCGGAACCGAGCTGACCTACGAGGACTTCTACACTTTTTCGGGCCGGTCGGTACGATGGAACTTCAAGTTCCTGGGATGGAAGGACATGCTCGCCGTGTTGGATTCCAAGTACGACTCGCCGCACCTGTACGGCCCCAACGGATTCGTTCCCAACGACGCGTGGTCGGTGCGGCGCTTCGCGGTGGTCGAGCGGACACCCAAGGAACCGCATCATCCGTACAGCAGCGCAGTGATGTTCTGGGACGCCGAGAACTGGCATCCATGGATGATGCTCGCCTACGACCGAGACCATAAGCTGATGAAGGTTTCGATGTTCCATCAGCGCTGGAGCGAGGACTTCCGGGACTGGGCCGAGGTCAATCACGGCGTCGAGTCGACCGTTCCGATCGGAGTCTATGTGCTCGACCTGCAGAAGCAGCGTGCCACGTTGTTCTCCAACGTGGGCAGTTGCTATCCGTCGGTCACGGTCGATCGCATCAAACGCTTCTTCGACCTGAGCAAGCTCGAAGAGGCGCATCGCTGACCGCGACGAACCCGCCATCCGCTCGCAAATCCGCGAAAATGTCCCAGCGTGATTTTCCGATCGCGTTCGGCGCGGTATGCTGTTGTCGAAGTGCACGAATGGGAGACAAGCAGCATCGCGCCTTGAAACCGTCGGTGGTCCATACTCATTCCGTTCCCGCTCCGAACCGCACGTTCAGCGTCGTCATGGACGACGGCGCCGTCATTTACGTGCGCCAGCACGGGAGACCAGACGGGCCGCGGCTGGTGCTGAGCCACGGCAACGGGCTCGCCATCAACGGATATCTGCCGTTTTGGCGGCCGCTTTGCGAACGTTACGAAGTAGTGCTGTTCGACTTCCGCAATCACGGGATCAATCCGCCGCATGGAGCGTCGGGACACGATCTGCATACTTTCGCGCATGATATGGAACGAGTGTTCCATAGCATCCAGGCCAACCTGGGTCTCAAGCCAACCGCCGGTGTTTTCCATTCGCTTTCGGCGATCACAGCGATTCGCCATACCCTGGAGATGGGACGGCGCTGGGATGCCCTGGTGCTGTTCGATCCGCCGCTGTTTCCGCGGGAAGGCCACCTGCTTCAACCGCTGCAACAGGCCGATAAGGACGAACTCAGCTCGCGAGCGCGCCGCCGGACCCCACGTTATAAGGACCCGAGCGATCTGGCGCGGCAGTTCGCGTCGGTCCCGACCTTCAGCAAGTGGGTGCCGGAAGCCTACGAGTTGATGGCGCGCGCGACGCTTCGCCGCGACGACACGGCCGGCGATTGGATCCTGGCGTGCCCGCGGGAACTCGAGGCCAGCATCTTCGCGGCCAACGGCGACCCGACGTTGTGGCCGCGGATGGCTCGGTTCGCGGCGCCGATAAAGCTGGTTTGCGCCGATCCCGATATCGAGGACGCGCGCGCACCGGCACTGGTCGGACAGGCGTTGGCGGCCGAATTGTCAATCGAATACGAAGCGATTCCGCATACCACTCACTTTCTGCAAATCGAGCGGCCCGCAGAGTGTATCCGCGCGACCGAATCATTCCTGGCAGAGTATGAACTTAGCGCGCCGCCGTCCGCGTCATAAATTTCCGCTCAAGACTCTTGAGCGACGGCGTGCGCAGGTTCAGGATGTATCGCACCTGGCAAAGCGCGGCTGACTACGCGACGAACGGATTAGCCTTGAATTCGGATTAGTTTTACAATGGTGGCAATGGCAATGATTCGAAAAACGTGGGTTGCGTTAGCTCTTATAGCGACGGTTTTGGTTGTCGGATCGCACGGTTTCGCGTCAGCAAGCGACGCGGTCGCACCTCCGTCTGGAGCCATGGCGCAGATGAAGGACCTGGCCAATCAGATAATCGCGGCATCGAAGGATTCGGACTGCAAGGCCGCATCCCAGGCATGCCGACAGAAGTTGCGCTCGCTGGTCGAGCCGCATTGGGAGATGTACGAGATGGCGCGCATGGCGCTGGGAGTGCACTGGAAATCGCTCGACGATAGTGAGCGCCAGCGTTTTGCCAGGCTGTTCGCTGATTTGATCGAAGGGATCTACTTGTCGCGGGCCAGTCTGTCGAACGCCGAGGGTGTGGCCAAGGACGTAAAGATCGATTTCGTCCGAGAAATTCCCGACGGCGATGACTACAGCCAGGTCAACACCCTTGTCACGATGCACGGGCACGAAAAGCCGATCTGCGTCGACTACCGGCTCAAGCGCGACGGTGGTACGTGGAAGGCGTATGACGTGCTTGTCGACAAGATCAGCGTCGTCAGCAATTACCGCAACCAGTTCAGCCGCGTGATCAACAACAAAGGCTATCCCGAGCTGGTGCGAGAGCTGCAGGAGAAGGTGCAGCAGGTCAATTCGCAGGGCACGTAACTCCGTTTCGAGAGTTACGCGCGATGGATAAGGTCGCCTGCCCCTATAAGCGCGGGCGGCCTGGCATGGTCGGTTTCAGCCTTGTGCCTGCATCACGCCCCACGAATTTAGAAGAGCGTTGGGGCTCGCTGCCGCGTACGCTCGACAAGTCCGTCGTACGCTGCCCAAGTCAATTTGTGCTATAGACTGCGCTAGCGCGGTCTATGCCTCGGCTGCAACGATTCGATAATTCGAAAGGAGCATTTTCGATGAAGGGAAACGCCAAGCTCATAGAGAGCCTTAACGAAATATTGACCATGGAGTTGAGCGGCATAAATCAGTATTTCATCCACTCGAAATTGTGTGACAGCTGGGGATACGAGAGGCTGGCGGCGAAGGTCCGCGAAGAATCAATCAGCGAGATGAAGCACGCCGAGCAAGTGATCGACCGGATACTTCACCTTGAAGGCCTTCCAAATT
>JBEKLA010000102.1:0-13213 GCA_050010455.1 Binataceae bacterium (SeqCode)
TTTTGTCCTTGAACACACCATCATTGAACTACGCAATGAGCCTTCGAAGCTTCCTCTGAATTCGCCATGTCGCCGAAGCCGGAGCCCTTCGATTCGCTGGAGATCTCATCCGCGCTTACGGCGACGCTTTGCAGCTGATTGTTCCTTTCATCAAAACGTTACGATCGTTACTTTATACTATCCGCTTCAGCGATGATACGCGCACATAAACTCCGACTATGATCCGCGCCGCGTGCTGTTCTCGTACGTCGATTACTATCACCGCGCGCGGACCCATTTGTCGCTCGACAAAGACTGCCCGGATGCGCGCCCCATCAAACCGCCCAAAAGCGGCAAGCTGATCGCGATTCCGCAAGTCGGCGGGCTTCACCAACGCTACGAACGCTCTGCCGCCTGACCCGCCTTCGAGGCCTGCACAATCTCCAACGCTCGCCCCTGTGTGGCGAGCCAACCCTCGAGCGCAAAAAACACATGGCGATTACCAACTGCCAGGACTGACCAGTGCGATCGGAAATCAGCCTCGTGAGTTTCATCGCACCATACTCGCCGCAGCCCAGAATCTCACACCAGATGGGGTTTTGCGCAGGCACAGGGTCAGAAACGCGGCCATCGGCCGCTTCTTTACCACCACGCCCACCCGTACGTCATCCCGGATAAGGTTTTGGGTAGGCACAGCTAAGCTGCCGCTGCACTACGCCAGGCGGCGATGGCGGCCAGGGCGCGTTCCGGCCGCTCGGTCAACTGGGGCAGCCGACCAAGGTGAACTGCTCCGGTATTGCCGTTCAGCGACAGAAAATCGCCCTCGTTCAGAACCGTTCCCCCAATGCGGCACTGGCGGTGGTCGAGATCGACTTCCAGCCCCGGGCATGCCACGAGGCACACCTTGCCGAGCTGGCGCGCCACCACCGCTGCATGGGAGGTGCGCCCTCCCGAGCCGGTGAGGATGCCGGCCGCCAAAGCCATGCCCTCGATATCGGTCGTTACCGTTTCCAGTCTCACGAGGATTGCCGGTGTGCCCGCCGCTGTCAGGCGTTTCACCGCGTCAGGATCCAACGCCACTGCGCCGCTCGCTACGCCCATGCCTGCCACTTGCGCAACCGCCAGGGGGTCAGGCACTGGCAGCGCGAAACTCGTTCGGACTACGGAATTCAGGTCGATGCCGGCGAGCCGTGCGAGCGCGTCGGCCGGCATCAGGATCCCTTCAGCAACCATGTCCACGGCGATCGCCAGCGCCGCCCAGTCGGTGCGCTTGGCTCGCCGCGTCTGGAGCAGGAACAGCACGCCGGATTGGATTGTGAACTCGAAATCCTGCGCATCACCGAACAGCACTTCCAGCTCGCGGCAGATCTCGTTCAGCCGCGTCCAGGTGGCTGGCAGCACCAAGCGCAGGCGCTCGTTGTCGAGCATCTTCTGACGCCCCGCCACCACATCCTGGCCCTGCGCGTTGAATTGGAAGTCGTAATACAGCTCCCGCGCGCCGGTTGCGGGGTTGCGGGTGAAGGCCACGCCGGCGCCCGAGGTGCCTCCGGCATTCCCATACACCATGGTCTGTACAGTCACCGCCGTACCGAGCTCGTCGCTGATGTCGTTCAATCGGCGGTAGCTGGCGGCCTTCGGCGCAGACCAGGAACGGAACACTGCGACAACTGCCGCCGCGAGTTGCTCGTGAGGATTTGCCGGAAAGACTCTGCCGCTCAGCGTGCGGTAGCAACCTAGCATTGCTGTTGTCAGCGCTCGGAGTTCGCGATGATCGAGCTCCTGCTCGCTCTCGGCCTCAGACCGTTCGAGCGCCGCCGCGACCAGCGAGTCGAACGGCGCCGTCGGTAAATTCGCTACCACCTCCGCATAGCCCTGCACCAGCCGGCGGTAGCTGTCCCAAGCGAGCCGCGGGTTGCCGGTCAAGCGAATCAGGCCCTCGACAGTGTCCTCGTTCAGGCCGACATCCAGCACGGTCTCCATCATTCCTGGCATCGATACAGCAGCCCCCGAACGAACAGAGACGAGCAACGGCCGGTGCGTCGCACCAAATCCCAAGCCGGTCGCGGTTTCCAGCTTGGCGATACCCTTAGCCAACGCGTCCTTCAGAACCGGTTCGTTTGCCGCCAGGGGGCGCCGGCACCAAGCCGTGGGCAGCACGAAAGCAGGGGGTACAGGAAGGCCAGTCTCCGCCATGAGCATCAGGTTCCAGGCCTTGTTGCCAACCTCCTGCACACCGCCTTTCGGCCGCGCTGCTCCGAGCAGAATTGGGTAGAACTCAGCCACGGATCACATCCTCAAGCACATGTTCACGCAGGATAAAGCTCGCGTGCTTCAGCGCGTCCGCTGCCGCCTCAAGCTTGGCGCCGATCGCCGTGAACAGATGCAACTGACGGAAATCCGCCGCCTGTTGGACAGTGGTCGCCGCGAGCGCGCGCTCCGCATCGTCGGCCTGATGCTCGAGGGCGGCGATACGATCGATGGCCTTCAGGAAGTCTTCGGTCTCGGCATCGCTGGCCGCGCGGCCGATTTGCGTGGCATGGCCCAGCGCCTTGATCCATTCTTGTGAGGCTTCCACCAGCAGGTCGGCCAATACCTCCAACCGCTCTAGCGGTTTGCCCTGACTGGTGGCCAAAACGAGCAGGAAGGCCGCAGCCTCGAGTTCGTCCGCCGCGTCGTCGGCCTTTTCCAGCAATGGGATGAATACTGTGTACTCCGGACGGCGGCGAACGGCTTCGCGTATCGCCACGACCAACTGGTCAGCGTCATGTTCAAACTGGTCGGCGCGCCGGGTGCGTTTATCTGTGGTATTCGGCCCAGCCGTCAGCCCCTCGCGGACCAGGCTGGCAATCTCGAAGATCAAACCGGCGTGGTCGCAAGCCAGACGTAGTAGCTGTCTTTCCTCGTTGCTGAAATGCGTCGCCAGAGTCACCCGGATACGATCGCGAATCAGCCCGTGCGAGATTCCGCTAAGGAGACCTTCGGTCGCGGTCCGGAAGACGAAGCGCAGGAACTCAACTGCCTCCGCGTCGCCGAGCACATCGCATAGACGGTCGCCGAAATGTATCGATGATCGGGCGGTGGCCTCGATTAACTGGTTGACCAGTCGCGCGCCACCCAGTTCCAGGAAGCCGCGATGCCCGATCTCGGCATCCGCGGCGGAGCGCAACAACGCCACGCGGTCTGGACCCCGCAAGAACCCCCGCAACTGCTTTCGTGCACGGTTCCAGTCGATGAGGAACACGATGCGTGAGCCGAGAAATTCGAGATTCGCGCGACAGCGATCGGCATCCGTCGCCTCGATGCGCCCGGTAGCCAGATAGAATGGCGCGCCAGCGGCCAGCACCGCGGTGCGATCGCTTTCCCACGTCACCGAGCAGGGTCTCAGCATGTCCTGGAAGAATGCAAGCCGCTCGGGATGAATATCGGTATAGGTCACGCTGATGGCGGAGTCCTGCACATGGATCACAATCACATGCGCGTCAGTGGTGCCGATGTCGTTCTGGATCACCAGTCGGCCATCAGTGCGAGTCGCGGTGGTGGCCAGGCCCGGATGGGAGAATTTCAGCTTCGCAGTGCGATTAAGCCCGCTCATGAATGCCGCGACTAGTGGGCGATCCGTTTCGGCCAGATTGTAGGCGGCGGCCCCGTCCACCGCTTCCTCAGCCAGCTCTGCTTGCATGACGTTGAGCCGTTTGTGCAAATCCATCACCAGCCGATGCAGGCTGTCGGCCCCGTCGTGCCCAATCTGCGTCATTGCGGAAATGGCCTCGGGATCGAGCAGGTCGTCGGCCGCCGCAGGCAGCGCGCCAAGCAATTCATCGAGCCGCGCGGCGAGTCCATCTGGCTTCGTGGCGAGCACGGGCGCGGCCATCAAGCGCAGGTCTTCGGCGATGCGCGCGACGATGCGTGCAGCGCCGGGCACACGGCAGGATTTTCCCATCATACGCGCCCCAGCCACCACCGTGTCGAAATCCGGCTCGTCGATGCCGCAGGCGATGCGCTCTCGCCTGAGGCTGGCCGCAGGCTGCTCCGGATGCTCGGCATGGTCGGCGGCCATCTGCAGTAGGGAGAAGGCGTATTTCAACCGGTCATTTGCGGCCAACGCCGCGTTCAGACACGCGGCGGGCTGCAATTCTTTCTCGCCGATCGCCGCCAGGATCTGTGTCTTCATCTGCGCCACCTCGTTCCTCAAGCGCGGGAAAAGCTGCAGTGCACTCGTGACGCAATTGTCATGTTGTGCTCTTGTTGCGTAACAGAGCCGGGCGCTTGCCGCCTGACCCTAAGCGCGGTTGTTCTCTTCGCAATCCGCGATCCCTTATATATGTGTGACCATTAGAATGAAGTCGTCGCTACCGGCTACCAACCGCCGGAGCTTATCGCCGAGGCTATCGCGGAACGTATAGAGTTTCCTCTGCTCTGGACCAAGCAAGTACGAGGCGTTGAAACTTAACCATTACACGATACGCTTTCATAGGTGATTGCCGCGATTCGACTCCACCATCATCGTGGTCGAGAATATTTGAAAGCAGCGGTGAAGAAGATCCTGCGCGGCCACTGGTCGGCGGACGTCCGGAGCAATTTCGTTGCCGGACTGGAATCTTACCGTCGCCTTCCGATCCTCCTGGTTAGTCCGGATAAAGCGCTTTCCAAAATGACGGCTTCATGAGACCTATGCAGTGTCGCGCAATCGAACGCGAAAGCACCAATTAAGTCGACCGAGTGATGGCTCGGAAAACGAGTTTCACATGGCTCTTTCGGATCAAGTGTCGGTGTTGGGTCCTCTGCTAGTCGGCCTGCCGACTGCTCTCTGCACCATCGTCGTTCATGGGCTCATCTTGGCAACAATCATCACGAGAGTTCGCCGCGATATACACCGGGGCCGTGCCGGCGTCCGGTTCCGGACGGACTTGACGATTGTAACCGGCGCAACGCTGCTGGCGCTCGCCGGCCATCTCGTCGAGATGGGACTGTGGGCGGTGGCGTTCGATCTATGCGGCGAGTTTTCTGACTTCGCTGCGGCTCTTTATCATTCGGCGGGCAACTACACAACTTTGGGAGATAGCAGCGTAGTGATATCGGCTCGGTGGAGATTGTTGGGACCGCTCGAAGCAGCCAACGGAATGCTGATGTTCGGTATCTCGACCGCCATGATCTTCGCCATAGTTCAACGCTTGATTCAGACGCGGTTCCGCGATTCCGGCGACTAAAGAACGCAGCAGCATTGAACGGCACTGTGGTGATCGAGGCTGTCGCGCCGAATCATGTCTTAACTTTTTCGTCACGAAAGTACAACAAAGCCAGTATATCCTTCTGGCAGCGAAGCAGAGTTCTCGTTGCTGTAGGTTGGGTCCCAATTCCCAAAGCTGACAATGTGGCGAAAAAGGAGAACCAAAGAAAATGGCACAAGATGAGCGTGTGGAACATCACAAGAGGGCAGCAGAGCACCACGAGCATGCCGCCCAGCATCATCGCGAAGCGGCCAAGCAACACGAGGCTGGCGCCCACGAAAAGGCCGGACACCATGCCCACATTGCGCATGGTCACCATCTCCATGCCACTGAGCATGCGGATGAAGCGGCAAAGCATCACGCGGAACAGCACGCCAGCTAGTCAACGGCTTCCGTTTCTGGCGCTGATCGCTGGATAGGCTGGCGGCGAAGCGAAATACGCCCAGCTGATTTGCCTTCCTTTGCCGTCGTCACTCGCCACCAGTTGCAACGCAACGGAGTCGATGTGGCCTTGGCGGAAACGTCTTTCATCGACGCGCACACGCTGCGGCTCAAGATGCACAACGGGTTCGGCGAGCGAATTATCACCACTGACAAGGTCGTGGTCGCGTGCTGAACGCGGCATACAGATGCTGACAGGGCTTCTGGGGGGACTGGTGGCAAGGCCGGTTACGGAGACCCAGAGCGTCGAGAGCGCACTCGCAGAGCATCGTGCGCGTGGCAGTTCGCGTGCTGGGGATGCCGCACCGCGGCTTCCTGCCGAAGAAGTTGCGCGCGTGATGAAGGAGTTTTTCGATCGCCACTATCAGCGCGCGATCAACGAGCCGCTTCCAGCGGTGGGCAACATCTCACCCCGCGAGGCGGTCGGCACCCCCGAAGGGCGCGCGAAGGTGGTGGCATGGCTCAAGTATCTTGAAAATGGCGAGAGCCAGCGCGCGCGGAAGGAAGGAACACCGCCGTACGATCTCACGTGGATGTGGCGCGAACTCGGAGTGCTGGAGGAACGACGATAACAGGGAGCGATCAGAGCAATCTCGCACCGCAGTTCAAGGAGGTTGTCTGGTGGACACGGCGGGTCCACTCAGGCCAAGAGCGAGGTTAGTACCGCGCACACACCGGGCAAAGGCCGCGAAAGGTAACTTCCACATCCCGCACGCTGAAGCCATGACGTTGTGCGGGCGGCAGAGCTATCTGACCCTTGGGAACTACGTCCTTGACTGTGCCGCAGCGGTCGCAGATCAGATGTTGATGACCCTGGACCGAGTTGGGATCGTAGCGCTTCGGACCGGCATTCAGCGTGATCTCACGGACCTCGCCCAACGCGTGCAATTGGTTCAGAGTGTTGTAGACGGTGGCGCGGCTGATCTCGGGCAGGCGTGCCACCGCTCGTTCAAACACCTGCTCGGCGGTAAGATGCACGTGTTCCCCCTCCAGCACCTCCGCAACTACCCGGCGCTGCGCGGTCAAACGCAGGCCGCGGTTTCGCAGCCGCTGCAAAAGGGAAGCGAGCCGCGGCGCTGCTATTGGATGCTTGCTGCTCATCACGATTAAGGCGGTCGGGCCACCGGCTGTTACCACATGCTAGCAGAATCAGTGTTTGACTCAACACGGTCTTTAATTAGAATAGGTCTAAATCGAGAGCGCCTAAAACCTGCGGCAACCCGAAAAACGCCGCAGCCATGCTTTGGAGGTAAATATGAACGCGAAGACCGACAAGAACGCGGGCAACTGCCCGATCGTGCACGGAACGACCAACCTCGGAATGAGGTCGAACAGCGACTGGTGGCCGAACCAACTGAACCTCAACATTCTGCGCCAGAACTCGTCCCTGTCCAATCCGATGGGCGAGGCCTTCAACTATGCGGAAGAGTTCAAGAAGCTCGACTTCAAAGCGCTGAAGAAGGACCTCCACGCGCTGATGACGGACAGCCAAGACTGGTGGCCGGCGGATTTCGGCCACTACGGTGGACTTTTCATTCGCATGGCGTGGCACGCCGCGGGCACGTACCGCATCGGCGATGGCCGCGGCGGTGCCGGCACCGCCCAGCAGCGCTTCGCGCCGCTCAACTCTTGGCCGGACAATGCGAACCTCGACAAGGCGCGCCGGCTGCTTTGGCCGATCAAGCAGAAATACGGGAGCAAGATCTCCTGGGCCGACCTGATGATTCTTGCCGGCAACGTCGCGTACGAGTCGATGGGCTTCAAGACATTCGGCTTCGGCGGCGGGCGCATCGATGCCTGGGAGCCGGACGAATCCGCCTACTGGGGCAAGGAGGAGACCTGGCTTGAGGACAAGCGCTACACGGGCGACCGGAACCTCGAGAATCCTCTCGCCGCCGTGCAGATGGGGCTCATCTACGTGAATCCGGAAGGGCCAAACGGCAAACCCGATCCGCTCGCCGCCGCCATCGACATTCGCGAGACCTTTAAGCGCATGGCGATGAACGATGAGGAGACGGTTGCGCTCATCGCCGGCGGTCACAGCCTCGGCAAGACCCACGGCGCTGGCGATGCGGCGCTGGTCGGCCGCGAACCCGAGGCAGCGCCCATCGAGGAGATGGGCCTCGGCTGGAAGAGCAAGTTCGGCACAGGCAAAGGCAAAGACGCAATCACGGGCGGCCCGGAAGTCACCTGGACCACGACGCCAACGAAGTGGAGCAACAACTTCTTCGAGAACCTGTTCGGCTACGAATGGGAGCTGACCAAGAGCCCGGCCGGCGCGTATCAGTTTGTGGCGAAAGGCGACGCCAAGACGATTCCAGACGCCTTCGACCCGTCGAAGCGCCATGCGCCGACGATGCTGGTCACGGACCTCTCTTTGCGGATCGATCCGGCCTACGAAAAGATCTCCCGGCGCTTCTATGAGCATCCGGATGAGTTCGCGGATGCCTTCGCCCGGGCGTGGTTCAAACTCACGCACCGCGACATGGGTCCGCGCTCCCGGTATCTCGGCCCGGAGGTTCCTGCGGAGGAGCTGATCTGGCAAGACCCGGTTCCCGCCGTCGATCACAAGTTGATCGACGCCAAGGACATCGCGGACCTGAGGGCCAAGGTCCTCGCCTCGGGACTTTCCATCTCCGAACTGGTCTCGACCGCATGGGCATCGGCAGCCACCTTCCGTGGCTCCGACAAGCGCGGCGGGGTCAACGGGGCGCGCATCCGCCTTGCGCCGCAAAAGAATTGGGAGATCAACCAGCCCACCCGATTGGCAAAGGTGCTCGAAACCCTGGCGGGCATCCAGAAAGCGTTCAACGGCGCGGCACGCGGCGGCAAGAAAGTGTCGCTCGCCGATCTGATCGTTCTCGGCGGCTCAGCCGCCGTCGAGCAGGCCGCGAAAAAGGCCGGGCACGACGTGACCGTTCCCTTCGCGCCCGGCCGCACGGACGCGTCGCAGGAGCAAACCGACGTGGAGTCCTTTGGTTATCTCGAGCCGGTTGCGGATGGCTTCCGCAACTACCTCAAGGCCAAATTCGCCGTGTCGGCAGAGGAGCTTCTGATCGACAAGGCGCAATTGCTAACACTGACCGCGCCTGAGATGACGGTTCTCGTTGGCGGCCTGCGCGTCTTGGGCGCGAACTACGACAAGTCGCAGCACGGCGTCTTCACCAAGCGGCCAGAGACGCTGACCAACGACTTCTTCGTGAACCTCCTGGACATGAGCACCGAGTGGAAAGCGACCTCGGATGAAAATGTGTTCGAGGGACACGACCGCAAGAACGGCGAATTGAAGTGGACCGGCACCCGCGTCGATCTCGTCTTCGGTTCGAACTCCCAGTTGCGCGCCCTTGCCGAAGTCTATGGCTGCGCCGACGCGCCAGGGAAGTTCGTGGCCGACTTCGTGGCCGCGTGGAACAAGGTGATGAACGCCGACCGCTTCGACCTGAGGTGACTCGGCGTCGACCCGGTCAATGCAGTAACTGCCGCATAGCGGCTTATCGCGCGCCTGCGCGGCGGAATTGGCTGCCGACTCTGCTGAGCAGGCGCGCGGGCAGAACGATTCAAAATGTCAGCGATCACCGCCACCGGATTCGCTTTGTCAGGCGAGTGGCGCCGTAAGTTCCCGAGCGAAGACGATTTCGCGCGTCGTATTGCCCGCAACTTGGCAATCTTGGCGGTTTGCGCATCATACAACGGAAGTCAGTTCGCCGAGCGCGGTGTGGAGGCGGATCACACAACGATCTGGCGTTGGGTGCAACGTTACGGTCCCGAACTGGAACGGCGGCTGCACCGTCATCTCAAACCGAGCAACAAATCCTGGCGAGTCGATGAGACGTACATTCGAGTGAAGGGCAGTTGGTGTTACCTCTATCGGGCCATCGATTCCAGCGGCGCCACCATCGATCTCTCGGGATTCGCCGCCATCACCAGGGCCAAGAGTACCCCGTAGAAGGTCCGCCTATGATAGTGGCCCTCGCAGATCAATGGCCTTCGGACTTGTGCCGCCGCGGCGGCACGAGTCCGATAGAGTGGATGCGCCCCGCCGCTCTTATTTCGGCGTCCCGGGACAGAATGTAATCGTGTAGCCGAGACTCGCGACCATAGCGGTATTGTCAGAGCTACTGGTGAAACCGGCCGCGCTTTGCTGGCATCCAAAGCTCGCGGTCGGATCGTCGTACTGATACGGATAGGTCGTCGGGCATATCTCCTTGTAGATCGCCGCGAAGTTCTCGGCTTTCGTCGTGACGATCTTATTCCATTCGGGGTTCAGCGGTCCGCCGCACCATGGCGGCCATACGCACCTGTCGGCTTCGCAGATCATCTGCTGCCCTGACCCATCTGCCTCCGGGCAATCGGAGTCGTTCTTGCAAGAATGGCCGCCGATCGCGATGCACTTATTTCTCGAAGAAGGGTATTCGTCCGTAGGCGAACCGCATGTGCCCGGGGTTTTGGGCGCCGTTGGAGGGTTCTGCCCCGGGCAATCAAGGAAGTCCTTGTACTCGTAGGAATTGCAGTCGTAAGCGTGGGTGCCGGCGCTGCTGTCGATACAGGTGAACTCGTTCGGATCGCCGGCCTCAAGGTCGCACTGCGTGCCGGGGTAACAATCATCCTTGCTGAAGCAGGCATTATAGACGCCGGCGACGATCTCGCATGACAGGTGCGCCGGGCCTACGGACGCATACAGACCGGTGTTGCTCGGCTGGCATGTCAAGGTTGCGGGGTCGCACACC
Source organism: Binataceae bacterium (SeqCode) (assembly GCA_050010455.1). GTDB lineage: Bacteria > Desulfobacterota > Binatia > Binatales > Binataceae > DATJOQ01. The sequence continues at coordinate 10,376 of JBEKLA010000102.1, forward strand.
GAGAAGTCGCCGGCGGGACATCCGCCATAGCAATATTTTGTCTTGGAGCCAGGAGCTGCGGGGAGGCACGGAGAACCTGGCGCGCAGTCGAGGGCGGTCGAGCAGCTATTGCCTTGGCTGCACTTGTTGTTCGAGAGGCATAGGCCGTTGGAGCCGCACGTCATATCAGGCGGGCAGGTTTTGTCGACCCCAGCGCACTTGACTTGATAGGTGTCAAGACACCCAAGGCTGGTGAACGTAGCGTTTCTAGTGTATTGACGCAGATGGGAGTAGCGAGCGTGGTGTCGCAGCGGGACGGGTACTGGCCGCAGTCGGCGTCCTTCTTGCACTCTTTGACGCACTGGTTGTTGGAGGCGCAGACTAAGCCGGCGGCGCAGACAGGCGTCGGATCCGCATAAACACACGGCTCCGGGAAAGCTGCCACTTCAGCGGCATTGGGGATGTGCCCCCCGCTCGGCACGGTGGGCGATACCTCGATCGGCACGTTGAAGCCGTCCACCATGCTGACGTCGTACCCGTCGGTGCCGACGTGGGTATATTTGCTGTAGATCGTCGCGCCGGCCTCGCTGTTGTTAAAGTAGATATCGGCAAGCCCGCCCGCATAGTTCATCGTGCTGGCTGGTGGGCTTGCCGCGACTGCGCTTCCGGTTACGACGCCGTTGCCGTTATCGCTGGCAATCATCGTCGTCTCGGCCTCATCGCTGTACAGCGCGAAACTGCCCGGCTGAATCCAGCCATTGCCGAGGAAATATGGATACGGGTTCGGTAGGGAGCTCGGTAGCGTCAAGCTACCCGACTTTGTGCCGCCTTGCGCAATTTCGGCGAGGGTGAGCGGCGGCTTCAGACCGGTGTCGCAACCCAAGGAAGCGCCCGACCCCTTGCAGTTGGTCGCTGGAAAATACTGACAACTGGGGCATGGCGATGGAACGCACCAAGTCTCCGACTTGTCGGCCGCAAGTGGGTCCCCCGGTGGAGTGGCCATCGGAGCCGGAACGCCCGCGCCTTTGGCGCCAACCCACACCTCGTAGGAGCATTTGTTGTCAAATGTAATCGTGCGCCAGTTTTGGGGCGCCGTCGAAGCCGGGCAAGCGCCTCGATAAGGAGTCGGAGCGGCCGTCGGCGCTTGTCCAAAAGCCGTCGAGCCGGTTGGCGGCAGGGGGAAAAATGCTGGAGCGAGAAAAGCCATCAGGAACAGCCCTGCGACTGCGGCAGGAAAAACGCGCCCAAGTTTGGCCATGATGTGTCTCCTTAGCTCTTCCCTAGTCCGTTGCAAGTCCGTCGCAAGCCGGACCAACCGGCTTCGGATAGACGCTCTAAATGCGGAACCTCGTGGGCCGCGGTTATCTTGAAAGCCAAACGGGCCGTCGGAGATAAGGCATGACCGGCGAGGTGGGCATATCCTTAGCAGAATCTGCGCAATAAAGAAAACTTAAATGTCAAATCAGTTGCGCTTCAGTGCGCAACAGGCGCAATCTTCAGTCGAGCGCGTCGATAGCGTCGGCGAGGCTCTCTGCGCTCGGCTTGACGTAGCGCCAGATCAAACGGTCTGAGCGATAGGAAACCGCGCATAAATCCAAGGATGGAACATCCCTGAGAACCCGCGCTTCGGCGCTCGATTCGAGAAAAAGAGCGCGTAAGTGGTTGATTTTATTGGAGCCACCCGTCGGATTCGAACCGACGACCTGCTGATTACGAATCAGCTGCTCTACCGACTGAGCTAGGGTGGCCCAAGCACAGGCCTATCGTTACGGGCAAAGATTACCTTAGAGCGATAGCGCGCGCTATCCGAGCAGCCATAGGAATACGACGGCGCGCGGCTTAGCCGCGCATGTCTACCAATAGCCCGGCGCTTTCCGCGCCATCCCGCCCAAAGCGTCGAGCAGGCGCTGGCGCCATGCGTCAATCGGATCGCCGGGATCGAGCAGCCGCATCGAGCCGATCGAACGCGCCCACATGAAACTCCCGAATATGATGTAGTCGGGATAAAGCGGCGATTCGCCGCCGATAAACGGCTGCGACGTAATCGTCTGACGCAACGGCTCCAGCAATTGAGAAAACGCCGGCAGCCGCGCTTCACGATCCTTGGCGAATTCTTCGAGCGTCATGCCGAAGCGTTCTTCGCGGCTGTTGCGGAAGTAAGCGCGATCTTGCGGCGCGAGATGGTTGAGGATGTCGACCACCAGGAACCGGGCCATCGCCGGATGCAGCACCGTGTCGGCCCACGCATTATAGAATCGCGAAAGCGCGCGCCCCGCGGAGCCGCCGAACAACGACGGCCGCGAGCCGTAAGCGTCTTCGAGATAGTTCGCGATTGCCCATGAATCAGCGACGGGCCGGTCACCGTCAACGATCACCGGGACTCGTTCCGAGCTCGCAAAGGCGATCATCGCCTTGTCGCTGAAACGCCAAGGAATCGCTTCAACCGCGAGCTGCTTGTGCGCCAGCGCGAGCTTCGTGCGCCAGCAAAACGGGCTGAAGCGCCGCTCAGAGTCAGCACCCGCCAAGTCGTACATCTTTATCGCCATATGTCCTCATCCGCCGACCGTGCCGATGTATCACCCCGGCACAGCGACCTATTTCGAACAGCGATAGATATTAGCAGGAATCGCCGTTTAACTCTCCGAATCCACCGCCGTGACGCTCATCTGCCATCCGCTCGCGCTCGCTATTGGCTCAACGCCGGAAGCGGAATTGTCACAGTGTCGTAGACCGTGATTCTAGCAGGGTACGGAAAAACGAGTGATCGGCAGCGCTCTATGCTGTTTTCATAGTGTCGGCGTGGATTGTAGCGGTGCAGGTTCGAGGTTCGATAGGTCGAGTATCTCGATTCTGAGCGTT
>JBEKLA010000103.1:0-13082 GCA_050010455.1 Binataceae bacterium (SeqCode)
TGCAGACTGCTGGTGATCCGCCCCGCGCATCCCACATCCTCCTCACACCGCGATCGCCCACTACTCTACATGATAATCGAATGAGAAACGCTCGTTTTTCCGCATCCTGCTAGAGGCATTCGATGTCGGCTCCGAGGAGGAGCGCAGAGAGCGTTTGTACCGTAGGGCACGGCAGACGGACTCTCTGGCCCGTTTCGCTTATAGAAGGATTTTGTCGAGCGAAGAACTGATCGAGGTTTTTAAAACGGATGCCACTATTGCCGCCTTCTGGGCAAAAAGCGAGAGCGACCAGATTCAGGTGTGGGGTGAGCAGCTTGATTTGGAAGCCATTCAATAAATACTGCCGACAGGTCCGGGCTACCGATCGGTATTGAGGCAAAGACGCGGCGGTTAGTTTAGTGCCGCTGACTTCTGCTCCGTATCGACGCCTGCGCTCTCTTCCGGCGCCGTTTCAGGCGTCGTCTTCGCGATCATAAATGCGGCGGAGCCGCAGAGGCAGCCACTCAGGATCGCGCTGGTGAACCATAGCAGGCCCAGCGCGACCGCGTCCGCCTTGGGCACTCCGATCAGGCTGAATAGGTAGATGTAGAGGCCCTCGCGCACGCCGAGACCGTTCGGAGTAATCGGCATCGTGGCGAAGAAGTTGGCAGGCGGTACGCACACCAGGAAGAACCAGAACGGAATCTTCATCCCGAGGCCCAACGCCAGCAAATATTGGCAGACCACCTGCGAGGAGTGCAGGATCAGCGAAAGCCCGATCGCCGGAAGCAAGGCTAGCGGCCGGCCGAGATAGGGCGCGAGCGTCGCGGACAGCTTCGAGAATCGCGCCGGCATCAAGTCGATCGCGCGCAGCACCATCGGCATCGCGACGAAAGCGAGCATTGAGGCGACGCCAATCGCCAATATCAGTATCAGCATCGAGCGCGGCAAAATCGTGCGCCCGAAGATCGCCACGCACGTAGCGGCAAACCAAAACAGCGCGAGCAGACCGCTCATTCGATCGGCGGCGACCGTGGCCGCCGCCCGGCCGATATGGCCCTTGCGACGGCCAAGGTAGAGCGCGCGCGCCGCGTCTCCGGCCACCAAACTCGGCACGAACAGATTCGTGAACACGCCGACGAAATAATAGACGAGGAACTCGAAGTAGCTGCCGCGAAGCGCGAGCATCCGCGCCAGGTAACGCCATCGGAACGCGGCCACCATCTGGCCCGCGATGTAGAGCATCGTGGCGGCGAGGAAGTAGGCAGGACGCTCGCGCGCGAGTTGATGGAACAGCGCGGCGCGATCGACTCGGCTCAGCAAGAAGCCGAGCAGGCCGGCGCCGAGCAGCAATCGGATCGCGAAGCCGATTTGCGCGCGCGTCCGCGACGGCGGCGCGGCCTCGACCGTTTCTTCCACAGATACCATGCGCGAAAGTCTACACGCCGTCGCGAGTCCAGCGAAGCGAGCGGGAGCGTATCGTTACGATGCTCAAAAGCCGACGGCCGCGCCGCCTTTGCGCGGATCGAACGCGCCGCGCAAAAGCTCCGGCGCGATCTGGATCGCCTGCACGGCGCCGAGCGCCGGCACGATCCGCACCTGGTAGCCCATCTTGATGAGTGCGGCGATCGTCTCTTTGGGCATCGACGCTTCGACCACGACCGTCGCAGGCGAGGCCTGCTCATGGATGCGCGGCTGGGCGACCGCGCGCTCGGGATCGAGATGGAAATCCAGGATTGCTAGCGCCACCTCGAGCGTGCCGCTGATGATCGTTGGGCCGCCGGAGCCGCCCAGCGCCAGCACGGGCTTGTGTTTCTTCAACACAATCGTGGGCGACATGCTGGAGACCGGCCGCTTCTCGGGCGCGATCGCGTTGGGGTCGGACCCTCGCAGGCCGTAGACGTTAGCGAGTTCGGGCGCGAGTCCGAAATCGTCCATCTCGTTGTTAAGAACGATGCCGAGCTTCGGCACCATCAGCTTGGCGCCGAAGCCGGTGTTGATCGTTGTCGTAAGCGACACCACGTTGCCATGCGTATCGACGACGCATAGATGAGACGTCCCGTGATCGTGCGCGGACGGCGGCGCCGGCGCGGGGCGATGGCCGAAAGCGCGATCGCGCAGCTCGCCGATATGTCGCGGCGATAGCAGCAGGCTCACCGGCACGTCGACGAAATCGGGGTCACCGAAAAAGGACCGATCGACGAATCCCTGCCGCAGAATCTCTATCATGCGCGCCAGATACGAAGGCGAGTCGAGGCCGAGGCCCGCGATTTTGCCGGGAGTGAGCGCGGCGAGCATCTCGAGCAGCATCGTGCCGCCCGACGACGGCGGCGGCATCGAATAGACATCGTAGTCGCGATAGGAATGATGGATGGGAGTGCGCCAAACCGGCTTGTAAGCGGCGAGATCGGCGATCGAAATCAATCCGCCGCGCTCCTTGAGGAAGTCGGCGATCTCCCGCGCGATACGGCCGTGGTAAAAATTGTCGGCCGGCCGACTGCCCAGTCCCTCCAGCGTGTTGGCGAGCGCGCGCTCGATGATGGTCTCGCCCGCCTTGATCGCGGTGCCGTCGCGATGGAGAAAGACCTTGGCCAATTCGGGATCGCGAGCGATCGATTCGCGGTTGCGCGCGATTTCTTCGGCGAGATGAGTCCCGCACGGGAAGCCGTTGTGGCCGAGCGCGATCGCCGGTTTGGCGACCTCGGAGAATCGCATCGTGCCGAAGCGATGGAGCGCCGCGTCGAGCCCCGCGATCTCGCCCGGCACCGCGACCGCCATCGCGCCGGTGCGGGTTCGCTGGTCAATCGGCTGTCCGTCACGAACGTAAAGCTTAGGGTCGGCCGTTGCCGCTGCGCGTTCGCGATAATCGAGCGCGAAGAGCTCACCGGTGCGCGCCCAATAGATCATCATGAAACCGCCGCCGCCGATCCCGCATGACGAAGGATTAGTCAACCCCACCGCCAGTGACGCCGCAGCGGCCGCGTCGATCGCATTGCCGCCGCGCGCCAGGATTTGCAAGCCGGCCTTGGCGGCGAGTTCCTGCTCGGCCACTACCATCGCGTGCCGCGCGCTAGCGGCGAACGCGGGCCGCGACACCACGAGAAATATGAGCAACGATAGCGACGCCAGGGCAGCTATCTCCCAGCGCTTCGGATTACGTCTTGGAACGCGCATGAGCCGGGTTGTAACAGTCTCGACGGGGTGTGGGAAAGCGCTTTGCGATCGTTGCTCAGGCGCGCGTCGGGCCTGATAGCGCGGTTCGCGCTGGAATTTTGTCACGACCGCGATGCTCCGGCGCGTTCGAATCAGCCAGCGCAAGGCGTGCGCGCGGTGAGTTTGAGCCGGACGCGATAACAGGAGTCGCGATAGACATAGCGAGTCGCTGGCGCTCCGACTTGCATCGGCGCGCTACGGCCATTCGCAAATCTAATAATCGAGCTATGGGGGGGAAGGATGCCAGAGAGTCACAATGAGCTCTGCATACGTTCCCAGTTTAGCGAACAATAAGATGCGGCTGCCGACGCCTATTCTTGTCGCCCTGCTGGCACTCGCCGCGCGCGTGATAGTTCCGGCCGGTTATCACCTGTATCCGGTGTCGATGCAGCAAAGTGTTATCGTAGACCCGGTCGAGGCGCCGGTTCTGCGCGCGACGCTCCAAGCAGGCCATCCGCTCGTGCGCTTAAGTCATCCAGCCAATTTGGCGAGGGGAGCGCAGCTTGCGGTCGGAGTCCTGCCGCCTTTGAAGATTACGGCGCGCGCCGACTCCCTCGGTCAGAAGCAGGCCGTCACGCGATGCTACGAAGTCACCGCGATGATGGGGCATCTGGAAACCAACTCGGGCGGACGCTCCTGTATCGTTGCGGCCAGCGACAGGGCGCCTCAGATCACGTGGCAGCCGTCGGTAGGAGCCACTGGATATCGAGTCTATCGTTCGGTGTCAGGCTCCAAGCCTTCGATGATTGGCCAAACCAACGATACGAGCTACCGGGATTCGGGAAGCGCTGGCGGCGATCGGCGACCGCCGGAGCGCAACCTGGCGCTGTTTATCGCGCGCGTAGCCATAATCGACGGCGTGCTGCTGACGCTCGATCGTAACGCACCCTTCGCGGCTGAAGACGCAAGCGTTACCAGCGATGACGCTCCGGCCCTCCAGGCGCAAATCGACAATGCCATCCTGTCGCATCAACCCGTGGCGTTGGATGCGCGCACTTACAATCTGTTTTCTACGGTGGTTTTCTCGCCGCCCGCCGGCGGACAAGCTGTGCTCGGCCTTACCCTCACCGGCGCCGGCGCGGGCAACACCACCTTTTTGTGGTATGGCCCCTCGAATCAATCGATATTCCAGTTCCAGGGCGCCAAGTTCGGCGAGATCTCGGGCTTCATGGTCGATGGCGGCGCCGCGCTAGCCGATCTCGATTTCGAGGGCCACGGCAGTTCAAGCGGCATGCGGATACGGAATCTGCTGCTGGTTAATCCGGCGATGTTCTCGGTTCGAGCCGGGAATCCCAGCGATCTGACCGAGGTTTCGGAGATGTCGTTTGACTCGGTTTACTCGGCCAATGCGACCGCTGCCGGCTTTCAGATCGAAGGCTCGAACAACCTCAACTTCAACTTCAACAATTCAGGATGTTCGAGCGAGCCGATTTGCGTCAGCAATAATCCGGCGATTGACCCAACGCCGGGTGGCCAGACCGGAGGGAATTTCAACTGGTATGGCGGCTCGGTGAGCAGCACGCCGCTGGGACGAGGACCCGGCCTCCGCGCAACGTTCGTCCTGGCCACCGGCGTCCCTTACAACTTCGTCGGAGTGCGGGTGGAAAACAGCGGCACCCTGATCGCTACTCCGGCGACGAGCGCGCCGGTCCAGGTGAACTGGATCGGCGGATTGTTCGTCAACGAGATGCCCGCCAATGACGGCTCGCCCATTATCAACTATCAGGCGGGCGGCGGTTTTAGTTCGAGCAAATCGAGCTGGGGCGCGGCCGGCAGCTTCCACTTCGGCCCGCTGACCAAAGCCGCGGTTTTCACCGACGACCTGATGCGCGTGGCGCCGGGACGGAGCGACGCCAATCCGTCATTCCACTCCTATTTCGCAGGGATCCCGGCCACGGTGCCGCTGAGGCTTTACAACTCCAGCGGCTTTTGATCGGGCGCGCGCCGTTCGGGCGCCTGCCGTGGCGCGGCGTGCTGTGCAGGCATGCCGCGCGCGGCGGTTAGATTTCCCGCACGTGAAATGCTTTGATGCGGAGTCAAGCAAAAACGCGCCGGGAGGTCGAACGTGGATTTCAGCGATATTCTCTGTGACAAGTCCGATCGTATCGCGACCATCACGCTGAATCGCCCAGAGAAGCTGAACGCCTGGAGGTTCAAGATGGAGAACGAGGTGCGGGCGGCGATGGTGGACGCCGATCGCGACGATTCCGTCCGCGCCATCGTGGTCACCGGTGCGGGCAGGGCTTACTGCGCCGGTGCCGACATGGACGCGCTTGATCGGATCAGCCGCGGAGAGGAATCGATTCCGCGTCCGACCGAATCCGCGCTGACCGGCGTCAAGGCCGATTACCAGGGGCGGTTCTCGTACATGCTGGCGCTGCGCAAGCCGATAATCGGCGCGATCAACGGAGCGTGCGTCGGTATCGGGTTGACCAGCTCGCTGTACTTTGACATGCGAATCGCCTCCGAAACCGCGCGCTTGGGCATGATCTTCGTCCGCCGCGGGCTTGCGATCGAACACGGCAGCAGTTGGATGCTGCCGCGGTTGATCGGTGTGCCGAAAGCGCTGGACCTGGCTTTGACCGGACGGCTGGTGGACGCGAATGAAGCCCTGGCGATGGGCCTGGTGAGCCGGGTGTTACCCGCCGACAAGGTGCTTGCGACGGCGAAAGAAGTCGCCGGTGAGATCGCGGCCAAGTGCGCGCCGCTCGGAGTCGCCGCGGCCAAGAAAATGATCTACGACCATCTGTTCACCGACCTGGCGACCGCGATGAAAGAGGATGACCTCGCGACCGATAGCGTGAACGGCACCGAGGATTTTAGGGAAGGCATCCTGGCGTTCAGGGAAAAACGGCCGGCGCGCTTTGTCGGCCGCTGATATCGGATGCGGCGCCAGTCGATGCCGGCTGGCGAGACTCTACTTCTCGGCCGGATGCTTGAACTTGTAGCTGGGGTGGCGAACGGTCAGCACCGGACACGGACACTTGCGCACCACGCGCTCCGCAACGCTCCCAATCAGGATGTGGGCGAGGCCGCTCCTGCCATGAGTGCCCAACACCACCAGATCGACCGCCTCGGCTTGTGCCGCGGCGATGATCTCGACGAAAGCGGCGCCGACCCGCAGGATGCTGCGCGCCTTCAGTCCGCTCTCGCGCAGGCGATTTACGGCGCGATCGAGTTCGCGCTGGGCGATCAGGCGGCGCTCCTCGGCGATCCGCTCGCCAGCTTCGAATAATCCCGGATCGAAACCCGTGCCGGGTTCGGGGTTGATTAGAACCGGCGCGAGAGCCTGGTCGACATGGAGCACGATGATTTCGGCGCCGAACTTGCGGGCCAATTCCTCGGCGTGACTAAGCGCCAGCCCGGCATTGTCTGAGAAGTCCGTCGCAACCAGGATTTTAGAGATCGTAGGCATCGGATGTTTGGAAACCATATACCGCCGCCGGGTGCTGACAGGCAAGCGGGAAGGCGGATCTAATTGCAGCGCCGAGGCTGCTGAGAGGCTGGCGCGGAATCATCGATTATGGTGAAGTCATTTCGTGACCAGGTTCTGGACATCGCCGTTCGAGGATTTTGATCGCGCCTTCGATCAGTTGTTCGAGGAGCTGTTGATTGGCCGCTGGCGTCCCGCCGTCCATCGTCTTCCGGGCCAACACGCGATCGTGATGGATTGCGGCAATCACTACGAAGTTCAACTCTCGACCGCGGGTCTGGACCCTCAACAACTTTCGATTGAGGTCAATGAAAACCGCCTCACGGTGCATGGGCCGACCGTCGGCGGCGGCAAATCGGAGCAGACCTTCGCCTTCGAGACTCCGGTCGATCGCGAGTCGGTGACGGTGCGATGGTCCGAGCATGTGCTGTTCGTTTTTCTGCCCAAGCTTAAGAAGCGGTCTGTGGCCGCTCGCAAGACTAAACCGACCTGAGGCCTCTGGCCCCGCCGCCGGACCGGCTCCTCAGAACTGATTCGAGAGCGCGGATGAGTGAGCAAACGACACCCGACGATACCGCTAAAAACCCTCCGCTCCAGCCCGCTCAGCCGGCGAGCGAACTCACCGCGTCGGAATTGCACGGCCTCGCGCCGCTCGGCCCCGATGAGCTGAAGCGCGCCGCGGAGGCTGCCCTCGATCACGATCTGCTGGGCCAGGAACGCGCGCTCGACGCGATTCGGCTGGCGATCGGAATCGACGCGCCCGGCTACAACGTCTTTACCAGCGGGCTGCGCTCGCGCACCGAGCGCGATCAAATCGTCCGGCTGCTGGAAGCCAGGGCCAAGACGATGCCGACGCCGGGCGACTGGGTCTACGTCAACAACTTCACCAGCCCGGAAACGCCGGTCGCGATGTACCTCAAGCCCGGTCAGGGCCGCGAGTTGCGCGAGCAGATGCGCGATCTGGTAACCAACCTGCGCGAGCAATTGCCCAAGGCGTTCCGCCAGGAGGATTTCGATCAGGAGCGGACCGCGCTTAAGGAAAAGTACAACCAGCGAGTCCAGGAGTTGTTCGGCAAGCTCGAGGCGCGCGCCCGCGAGTTGAGCTTCGTGATTCGCGGCGGGCCGGGCGGGCAGTTGCTGTTTATTCCGATGGTCGATGGCAAGCCGCCGGAATCGCCCGAGGAGCTGTCGCGCGAGATGGCGAAGAAGTCCGACGAGGAGCGCGCCAGGCTGGCCCAGCTTCAGGGCGAGTTGCAGAACGAACTCGGTGGATTGCTGGTCCGCCAGCAAGAGCTGATGCGGGACTTGGTCGAAGAGATCCGCGCCGTCGAGGCCGGGTTTGCCAAGCGCCGAATCGCTCCCGCGATCGCGGCGATCGACCAGCGCTTCGGAAATCCCGAGGTCTCGCGCTATCTCGAGCAAGTCGCCGATCACATGCTGAACCATCTCGACCGCTTCCGCGAACAGCCCGAGGGGATGCCCATGATGCCGGGCGTCGAGGAGGGCGCGTCGTTTTTTGAATATCAGGTCAACGTGCTGGTCGATAACTTCGGCCGCAGCGGCGCGCCGGTTATCAGCGAGGACGCGCCGACCTATCGCAACCTGTTCGGTACGATCGAACGCTGGGTCGATCCGCTGGGACGGGCGGGAACCAACTTCACTCGCATCATCTCGGGCTCGTTCCTCAAGGCGCACGGCGGATTTCTGGTTTTCGATCTCGAAGACGCGATAATCGAGCCCGGCGTCTGGAAGACGCTCAAGCGCGGCCTCAAGACCGGCCGCATGACGCCGGAGACCTTCGAGCCGTTTCCTTTTTTCGCCACTGGACTCAAGCCCGAGCCGATCGATATCCGCAACAAGATAATCGCTCTGGGCGGACCCTATCTCTACAATCTGCTCTACTTTTACGACCCCGATTTCGCCGAGCTGTTCAAGGTCAAGGCCGAGATCCGGCCGGTGATGAACGCCGACAGCGACGCGGTGCGCCATTACGCCGCGCGCGTGGCGGCGGTGGCGCGCAATGAGAATCTACCGCCATTCGACGGCGGCGCGCTGGCGCGAATCGTCGAGTTCGGAATGCGGATGGCGGGTGATCGCTCGCGCGTGGTGACGTCGCTCGAACCGATCGAGGACCTCGCCCGCGAGGCGGCGTACTTCGCGCGCGGCGAGAATTCGGATGCGGTCGGCTCGCGCCACGTCGAGCGCGCGCTCAACGAGCGCGTCCTGCGGCTCAACTTTATCGAAGAGGAGATCCGCCGCCTGATTGCGGAGCGCGTGCTGGTGGTGGAGCTCGAAGGCACGCGCGTCGGCCAGATCAATGGGCTTGCCGTGCTCGATGTCGGCGGTTACGCTTTCGGCCGCCCCTCGCGGCTAACCGCAACCGTATCGGTAGGGCAGGCCGGGCTAATCAATATCGAACGCGAAGCGCACTTGTCGGGCTCGACTTACGACAAGGGTGTCATGATCCTGAGCGGCTTCTTTCGTGACCGCTTTGGCCAGCAACATCCGTTAGCGATGACGGCAAGTATCGGCTTCGAGCAATCCTACTCGGGAATCGACGGCGACAGCGCCAGCAGCACCGAACTCTATGCGTTGCTCTCGGCGCTAAGCGGCGTGCCGATCCGCCAGGACCTGGCCGTAACCGGTTCGGTTGATCAGCATGGACGCGTGCAGGCGATCGGCGGCGCCAACGAAAAAATCGAGGGCTTTTATCGCTTGTGCAAGGTTACGGGATTGACCGGCAAGCACGGCGTGCTGCTGCCGCGTGCCAACGTGATGCACCTGATGCTCGATGAGGATGTGGTGTCAGCGGTTGAGAAGGGCCTCTTCCACATTTATCCGATCGACACCATCGATCAGGGTATCGAGCTGCTCACCGGAGTGCGGGCCGGGAAAATCGGCGAGCCGGGCACGATCAACGACCTCGTCGATCGGCGCCTCGAACAAATGGCGCGCGCGCTCGGCCGCCGCGATACGCATGAAACGCGGGTGCTGCACGAAGCGGTTCAGCCGGCGGCTCCTCCCAAACCGCCCTCACCGCCCGTGCCCCAGATGGAATCGCACGGAGATAAAAATAGGCGCCGTGTCGATAGCGGCGATGAATCGTAAGAAACTGCACCCATGCCGATAGACTTACGCCTTGAGCCAGCCGAGTCCGCTCTGCTGACCGATCTTTACGAGCTCACGATGGCGGCGAGTTACTTCGAGCATGGTTTCAACGATAGCGCCTGCTTCAGCCTCGCCGTGCGCCGGTTGCCGCCGACGCGTTCCTACCTCGTGGCGGCGGGCCTGGAACGCCTGCTCGAGATCGTGGAAGATTTCCACTTCGACGCGGCGGCACTCGAATATCTCGATTCGCTCAAACTGTTCAAAGCCGAATTTCTGCATTTTCTCTCGACACTTCGATTCACCGGCGAAGTGTGGGCGATGCCGGAGGGGACGATTTTTTTCGGCGAAGAGCCGCTGCTCGAAGTTCGCGCTCCGATAATCGAGGCGCAATTGCTCGAGACCATCGCGATCAATCAGGTCGGGATGGCGTCGCTTATCGCCAGCAAGGCAGCGCGATGTGTGAGCGTGGCTCGCGGCCGCCGTCTGATCGAATTCGGTATGCGCCGCTCCCAAGGAGCGGACGCGGGACTGATCGTGGCGCGTTCCAGCTATCTGGCGGGATTCGACGGCACTTCCAACGTGCTGGCCGGCAAGCGCTACGGTGTTCCGCTCTACGGCACGATGGCGCACAGCTACGTCATGGCCCACGAGCACGAGCGCGACGCGTTCGTGCATTTCGCCTCCACCTTCCCGCGCCTCAGCACATTGCTGGTCGATACGTATGACACTGTCGAAGGAGTGAAGAACGCGGCGGCGGTAGCGCTTCAGTTGAGAGATAAAGGGTTTCAGCTGGTTGGGGTTCGCCTCGACAGCGGCGATTTACTCGATCTTAGCCGCCGCAGCCGCCGCATCCTCGACGACGCGGGATTACGCCAGGTCGCGATCTTTGCCAGCGGCAATCTCAACGAGACCAAGATCGACGCCCTGCTCAAGGCCGGTGCGCCGATCGACGCCTTCGGCGTTGGTACCGAACTGGTGGTGAGCGCGGACGCTCCTTCGCTCGATATCGCCTACAAGCTGGTCGAGTACAAGGGCGTCCCTCGTCTGAAGACTTCGCAGGGCAAGTTGAGCCTGCCCGGCCGCAAGCAGATATTCCGCGCGTTGAACGAAGCCGGAGCGCCCCACGGCGATATTATCGGTCTCTGCGAGGAGAGCGCGGACACCGTGACGCGCGAATTCAAGCCTGCTCCCGCCAAGGTCACGGCCTTGCTCTCTTCACACATGAAGGACGGTCGGCGGCTGATGCCACGTCCGTCGCTGTCCGAGTCGCGCGAGCGCTTCCAGGCCGGCTTCGCGAAGCTCGAGCATGCTTACAAAGCGCTCGATCGGCCCGATACCTACCCGGTCCGCCATAGCGCGGCGTTGAAGGCGATGGTGGTGGGCGAGAAATTACGCGCCGAAACCCGCCAGCGTTAGCCCGTCATTCGACGGCTCAGATTCTTACTTGCAAATCGGTGCGAGCGCTTCGGCGGCGCCCCGCAAGCACCGCTCGGTAGTTTCCCAATCGATGCATGGGTCGGTTATCGAGATTCCATACTTGAGATTGGCGCGCCCGTTGGCCAGCGACTGATTGCCGGCGCCGAGATTGCTCTCCAGCATCACACCCATGATCGAGCGGTTGCCGGCGAGAATCTGTTCGACCAGCGCCATCAACACCGCCGGTTGTCTGGTGTAATCCTTGTTGGTCTGGGCGTGCGAGCAATCCACCATCAGCCGCGCGTCGAGCCCCGCTTTGGCCAGCAGTTCCTCGCAGCCGCGGATGCTAACCGCGTCGTAGTTGGGCGCTTTGCTTCCGCCGCGCAGCACCACGTGGCAGTCGGGATTGCCAGTGGTGCGCACGATCGCGGTGGCACCCTCCTGATTGATGCCGAGGAAAGCGTGCGCGCGTCGCGCGGATTGGATCGCGTTGATAGCGTTCTGAAGATTGCCGTCTGTGGTGTTCTTGAATCCCACCGGCATCGACAGGCCGCTCGCCATCTCGCGATGGGTCTGCGACTCGGTGGTGCGGGCTCCGATCGCGGTCCACGAGACGAGGTCGGCGATATACTGCGGGATAATCGGATCGAGCAGTTCGGTTGCGGCCGGCAACTTGAGCTGGTTGATGTCGAGCAGGATGCGGCGTGCCAAGCGCAGCCCCTTCTCCAGATCGTAACTGTCATCCAGACGCGGGTCGTTGATCAACCCCTTCCATCCGACCGTGGTGCGCGGTTTCTCGAAGTACACTCGCATCACCACGAAGATGGTTTTGGCCAGCGAAGCGGAGAGCTTGACCAAACGATTGGCGTATTCCAACGCCGCAATCGGATCGTGGATCGAACAGGGTCCTACGATGCAGAGCAGGCGCCGGTCCTTTCCCGCGATAATATCGCGAATCACGGAGCGGGCCTCGGTCACAGTATCGGCAACAGTATCGCTAGCCGGCAGTTCGTCCTTGAGCACACGCGGCGCGATTAGTGCTTCGGTGGTTACGACACGAAGGTCTTGAATCTTACGCATGGGTAGCCTTATTTCTAACGGAAACCATGGTGTCGAATAAAGCGGGGGGTAGAAATAGGGAAATGGCGAATTAGCGCATCCCAGCAGGGAAATTAGACACCGTAATATAGCGTAATATGGATAGATTGGGACGTTGCGCCCACCGATGCCACGCCGCGCTGCTACTAATTGTTCCCGGCCGGATAAAGGGCTAGCTCTGAAGTATGGCGAAGACCCCGTACCGCGTCAGGCCGGAGACCGCGATCCTAACCAAGGGTTTTGATCCGCAACTCTCGGTCGGTTCGGCGCGGCCACCCGTGTATCGCAGCTCGACCTTCGTGTTCTCGAGTCCGGAGGCCGCCGAGCGCGCCTTCGAAATCGTGCTGGGCAAGGTCCATCCGCCCGCCGGCGAGCGCGCCGATCTGATTTACGCGCGACTGACTCATCCCAACGCCGACATCCTCGAGGATCAACTCGTTCCGCTCGAGCGCGGAGCCGAGGCGGCTGCGGTGTTCAATTCCGGGATGGCGGCGATTTCGACCGTGCTGTTCACGTTCCTCGATCGCAGCGGCTCGATGCTTTACACGCAGCCGCTCTATGGCGGTAGCCAGCATTTGATCCATCAGATCTTCGAGCCGCTCGGATTTGTCGCGCGCGCCGTGCCGGCTGGCGATACCAAGGGGCTTGCTGCCGCGATCGCCGAAACGAGCGATCTGAAACTGGTTTTCATCGAAACTCCCGCCAATCCAACGCTCACGATGACCGATATTGCCGCTGCCGCAGATGCGGTGCGGCGCCATCCCGCGCGACCGTTGCTGGCGGTCGACAACACGCTTCTGGGCCCGACGTTCCAGCATCCACTTGTTCTCGGAGC
>JBEKLA010000104.1:0-13016 GCA_050010455.1 Binataceae bacterium (SeqCode)
AGCGCTCAACACCAGCTCCGTCTTGGGTCGCCCAATCGCCATCGGCATCTCTCCTTAATCGGATTTGATGCCGAATATGCAAGCAAGAATTATGCAAGTTAATTACGGGACACAACACTAGGTGGTGCGGTGAGCCGCATCGATGCCCAAGCCACTGCCTTCAACCACCGGGATGTTCAGTACAGCTTCATGAGCATCGGTCAATGCGCTACCCCGGCCGAAACCCAGGGGTGCGTACGGTGGGCGCGCGAGTTCTGGGACGCGATGCAACCATACTCGACCGGCGGCGTGTACGTTAACTATCTCGGTCAAGAAGCCGACGAAGGCGCCGAACGGATCAAAGCCGCCTATGGTCCCGAGAAGTACCAAAGGCTGTCAGCGCTCAAGAACAAATACGATCCGAGCAATCTGTTCCGGCTCAATCAGAACATCAAGCCAACAGTATGACCTCGCGCTAGGTGCGGACGAGCTTGTGCTTGATAGCGTAACGGACCATCGCGGCCGTGGAATGCACACCCAGCTTCGCCATCAGGTTGGCGCGATGGATCTGCGCAGTCTTCGGACTAATCTTGAGGCGCGATGCGATCACCTTGCTGGTTGAGCCTTCGCTGACCAGCTTCAGCACCTGGCGCTCGCGTGGAGTTAGCGATATAGGGGCCGGCTTTCCCGACGGCTTGAGGCGATTGATTACCGCGGGCGTCACCGTAGCGCCCAGGTATCGCTTGCCCGCGTGAACCGCGCGCACGGCCTGCATCAATTCCGAAGCCGCGTCGGCCTTGGTCAGGTAGCCCGCAATGTGGCCTCGGCCCAACGCTTCGATCACGTACTCGTCGTCTTCGTACTGGCTCAGGATCAGGATTTTTGACGCTGGGGCCTGTTTGGCCAACTGATGAGCCGCCTCGAGGCCACCGATCCCGGGCATACTGAGATCGAGCACAACCACGTCGGGACGGGTTTTGAGCGCGATCGCGACCGCGTCCTCTCCGCTGGCGGCTTCGCCGACGATTTCGCACTCAGGCTCGAGCACCAGGCGCAGCGCTTCGCGCAACATGCGATGGTCGTCGGCGAGCAGCACTCGCAGCCGCTTGATTTCGTTCATTGACCGATCTCGGGAATCTCGGCCACTAGCCGGGTTAGGCCGGGTCTCGATTCGAGGCTGCATCGCCCGCCCAAAAGCTCGACCCGCTCCGCCAATCCGCGCAGGCCCGCCCCGCCCTGGTTCTTTCCGACGCCTCGCCCATCGTCGCTAATCGTTAGCTTGGCGCATCTGCCGGTGCGTTCGATGCCGACCTCGACGTGTTCTGCGCCCGCATGACGGATGATATTCGAGACCGCTTCGCGCACGATCTGATAGCAGACCTGCTCGATTGGCCGCGCCATCGAGGCGGCGCCTTCAGGCACGATGAGGCGCGTGCCGATCCCCGCGGCTTCGAGCCGGCGCAACTCGAACGCGATCGCCTGCTCCAGGCTATGCCGCCCGAGCGCGGGCGGACGCAGCGCCAAGAGCCGGGTCCGCAGCCGCTTTTCGAGCTCTTCGAGAAGCTTGGTCGCGTCGCCGCGGCGTGCGGAGAGCGCAATCCGAGCGGCCGAAAGAAGTTGCGCGTGGTCGTCGTGTAAGTCGCGCGAGATGCGCGCCCGCTCGAGATCGCCGGCGCTTAGCAGCCGCAAGGTCAGGTTGCGGATCAAACCGCGCTGGCGCATCAGCTCGGCCTCCAGAGCCCAGGCCTTCGCGGTAGGCGCAAGCGCGTTGACGAAGGCTTCGATTCGATTACGCGCCGCCCAATCGATGGTCTTACGAGCGGCGAGCGCGATGGCGCCGGTCTGAAGCGGAGCGCAGAGATACGCGGCGAAACCAGCGTCGGCAAACAAACGATCTTCGCGATAGATCGTGCTGCGAAGGCTGGAAGATTCTCTCACGATTGCGCTTTGGCGGCGAAAGCTCTCGGCCAAAGCGCTGCCGTGATCGAGCGGCGGAACCGACGGGAGGCCGAAAAAGCGCTCGACCGTGAGCACGTTATTGTCGATCCGCGCGAGTATCCAGGCGTCACATCGCGCCAACTCGGCGGCCGCTTCACCGAAGCCCTCCAGCCGCCGGCGCGGTGCAAGCCGAGCGACCCTCCGCACCGCATCCTCGACCGATCGCCGATCGTTCTCGATTGCCGACGTCGTCTGCTTTGCCGAGGTGGCGCAAGCGGCCGTCGCGGTCGCTCGCTCACGCCAAAAGTCGCGTAAGGCGGCATGCTCAGCGCGTCCTATGATCGCCGCCGTGTGCCGGCTCAACAACTTGAGTTGAGCCTCTGACAAGATCCCGTCGTGGCTAAAGTCGAGCAGTAGACCGACGGCGGTCCAGGTCGAATCGTCACAAGCCAGCGCGGTCAAGAGCTTGAATCGATTGGCAAACAGGGCCGCATTCTTTTGATTCGACTGGAAATCCGTGGCGTAGATCCGGGTAATCAGGAGTTTGTTGCCGGCGCCGGGCGCGCAACGCGTGGCCTTGAGCCTCAAGATCGCGCCTTCGAGATCCGCCCATGGCGGCGATGACGTCGGAGCCTGCACCAGGATTTGTTCCGCGCCGTTGCCGAAAGCGATCACGCAGCAAGCCGCGTTGGTTGCGTCCAGACCGAGCTGCGCGAGTTCGAATAATTCGGCGCGAAGGCGAGAGTCGTAGATAGCGTCCGACGGCGCTGCGACCCCCCAATCGTTCCGATTGCTGAGATTCGACACGAGCCCCCCTTGTTCGAATCGATAGACTTAGCTGCTAATGATGCCCCTCGTCGGCAGGCCGCTTCAGTTCCCGGCCGAGCGCCTGCATCTCCTGACCGAACGCGGTCCAATCGCCGAGCTTCAGTGCCGCTATCGCACGATCGTAATGCTCGGAAGCCTGTTTAATATCGGCCGGCATCGATACCGGCGCCGCTGTGACGGACGCAGCGGGTGGCGCAATCGGCACAGGCAGCGCCCCCTGGGTTAGTTCCGGTGGAGATGGCGGTAGGCCGATAAACAGCGCCTTTAGCGTTTGAGCAAGGTCGTCGCCCATAACGACCCGATCGCTGTAAGCGGCGATTACCCGCTGCAACTGCGGCAATTGGCCGTTCTCGGCTCTGATATAAAGCGGCTCCACGTAGAGCAACGAATCCTGAATCGGAATTACTATCAGGTTTCCCAGGATAACCTTGGAACCCAGCTGATTCCAAAGCGAGAGCTGGCGCGAGATGTCAGGGCTTTGGTTGATGCGCGCCTGGATCTGATAGGGGCCGTAAATCAGCTTTTCCTTGGAGAACGCGTATTCGAGGAGATGCCCGTAATGATCTCCGTCGCATCGCGCCGCCATCCAGGAGATCATGTTATCGCGCCCGCGCGGCACCATCGGCAGCATCAGAATGTACTCCTGATCGCTTTCGCCCGGCAACCGCATGATTACGTAATACGGCTGCATGGTGACCGTGTCACCGCCGTAGTTTTCGCGCGGAAAGCCCCACAAGTCTTCGCGGTTATAGAACACCTGGGGATCTTTCATGTGGTAGGTGCGATAAATATCGGCCTGCACCATGAAGAAATCCTCGGGATAGCGAATATGCGCGCGGAGCGAAGGCGCCATCGCGGAGAGCGGCTTGAACAGCGCGGGGAAGATCCGCATCCAGCAGCGGATTATCGGGTCGTCGGGATCGGCTACGTAGAAGGTGGTGGCGCCGGTGTAGGCGTCGACCACGACCTTCACCGAATTGCGGATATAGTTGATCTGGTCCGGGTTGCGCTGGGAGTAAGGGTAGTGGTCGCTGGTGGTGTAGCAGTCGATGATCCAGGAGAGATGGCCGTCGCTGAGCACGATGTAAGGATCGTGGTCCTGGGTCAGGAACGGCGCCAGGCGCGCGACCCGCTCCGCGATATTGCGCCGAATAAAAATCCTGCTCTGGGGCTGGATCGTATCGGTTACCAGCAGGTTGACGTCGCGGAAGAAGTAGCCGAACAACAGGCGTCGCGCCAGGCCGCTTATCGGGATGCCGCTGTCCGCCTGATAGTAGCCGAAGACGTTGTCATTGCCGCGCGGATAATCGAACTCGGGAGCGTTGGTTTTGACGACCGCGTAGTCGTCGGAATCGGATTCCTCGCCGAAGTAGATTCCAGGCTGAGTGATCTGTAATCCCACGCTCGAGGTCGGCGGGATGTCCTTGACATAAAAAATCGGCAATCCTTCGCTGTCCTTGGCGTTGACCGGATTCATCGCGATTCCAGTGCCATGCGTGAACTTGAGATGCTCGTTGACCCAGGTGCGCGACGGCAGCCGCGCCGGATCGAGCTCGCGTGCCGACAGCATCACTTGGGTATAGCGGCCGTCGATCCGGTAGCGATCAACCGCGATATCCTTGAAATCGTAGTAGAGGCGGATTTCCTGAAGCTGGCTGTACGTCGCGAGCAGCGGACGCGGATCCCACAACCGGATGTTCTTGATCGTCGCGTCGTCCTGGCTAAGTGACGCCGGCGTCAGCGGCCCGGTGCCGCTAAACGGCTTGACCTCGACACTGTCAAGCTTGAAGGCGCGCCGCGTCATTTCGATATTCCGCACCAGAAAGGGCCGTTCGACGCGCAATTCGTCAGGCTTGACCCAAAGCCGCTCGACAATCGGCTCGAGAAAGTTCATCGCCACTGCGGGCGCGAAAACTATCACCGCTGAGATAATCAGCAGGCGCACGCCGCGCTCGCGCATGTTGGCCAGGCACAATGCCGCTGCCAGTATTGACAGGATAACGAGAAGCCACAGGCCCGGCCGCCAGAACACGCTGTCGACATAGCGCAGCCCGAACACCACGCCATTGGTGTGAAGCAGCAAGCCGAAACGATCCAGCCAATAGCTGTACGCGCGGATCACAAAGAACAATCCGGCCATCAGCGAAAGATGGGCGATCGCGCCGGACTCGACCCGCGGCGGCGTTTGACGAAGATCGACCGCGCCACGCCCCCAGTAGACCGCGGCGCTCAGCGCAGCGGCGAGGAACAGGATCAGCAGGAAAAGGTCGCGCAGCTCCTCGAGCAGCGGCATCGTGAAGATGTAAAACCCGACGTCGCGCCCGTAGGCCGGATCGACGCTGCCGAAGGGAACGCTATAGGCGGCCTTGAGATAAGTATCCCAGTTCGACGATTCACCGGCGGCAGCGAATAACCCCAGCACCAGCCCGCCGGCCGCGACCAGCAACTTCCACGGTACGCGGTCGCCTAGCGACCGAATCAGATCAGGCAGGCTGATCTGCCCGTCGCCGTCGACACGCCGCACGATGTGAAGCCGTTCGCGGTCGCCGCTGAGGCCGAGCGCTACCAGGCCGCTGACGAAAATCGCCGCGAAGGCCGCCAGCCAAACGATTACAAAGATCCCGACGCGTGCCCCCAGCACCGTAGCAAAAACCGAACGGTAGCCGAGCGCGTTGAACCACAGCGCGTCGACCAAAAGCTCGCCGGCCATGCTGAGCGCGACCAACACCGCGATTACAACCGCGGCCAGGCCAAAGAGCACAATTCGCGTGCGCATCAGGTTCGGATTAGGCGCCGTGCGCGATCCGCGCGACGTGTTCGCGAACGACATCCGGCGGGCATAGCCAGACGAAGAGTTTGAGGCTCAGACCGATCACCACAATCGTGTCTAGCTCGCCTATAAACGGGATCAAGTCGAGCTCAAGCAGAGGCGGCGATAGTAACAGTAACAATCCCAGTATCGGAACCGCCTTGGTCAGGAGGGATACCCGCTCGTCGAGCATCAGGCGGTAGAAGAGCCGTATGAACTGCGGCAGGTAGGTGATGAACTTTACGATCGTGGCGGGATTCGCCAATCGCAGCCGCATTATGTCCCATACCGTCATCAGATGCCCTATATCTAAATATTATCTATCACGAAAGCGGGCCGAAAGTCCCCTAGTTGACGATCCCAATGACGCCCCATGCACGATCGGCCGCATCATGCGATACCGCCTCGCAGCCGCTCGCCCGAAAGCAGCTTTACGTTCTCGCCGGGGGATTCCTGCTAGACTTAATCTAGCGGCTTAGGGAGCTTTCACCCATGAAACGGCGGATGCGGCTGGGAGAGTTCGTTACTGCCTATATCGGCAAGCTGGGCGTAAGCCATCTGTTTGGGATTCCCGGCGACTTGGCGCTCAAACTGTTCTTCGTTTTCGGCCGCAAGCACGGCCTCAAGATTCTTACCTTGTCGCACGAGCCTGGCGTTGGCTTCGCGGCCGACGGTTACGCGCGCGCGACCGGCAAGATCGGCGTGATTCTCGTCACCTACGGAGCCGGCGGCCACAACATGGTCAATCCGATCGCCGGCTCATTCTCAGAGCGGGTGCCGTTGCTGATCTTTTCGGGCGGGCCGGGTGAAGAGGAACGCAAGCTCGACACGATGATCCACCATCAGGCGCGCGAGATCGAATCCCAGCACCGCATCTATCAGGAGGTCACGTGCGCCTCGCGCGTGCTCGTCGATCCGCGCCGGGCCGCACAGGACCTTCACGACGTTGTCCAAACGATTTGGGCCGAGCGGCGGCCGGGCTACGTCGAGATCCATCGCGATATGGTAGACCGCGAGATTGAGGTGCCGCAGGAGATCATCGATTGGGACGGAACCCTGCATTCGCATCCGTCCGACGCCCGCAAGGTCGAGGAGGCGGCGCACGAGACCGCGGCGATGTTCAATCGCAGCCGCAAGCCGGTACTGATTGCCGGGATCGAAATCCATCGCTACAAGGTCTCGCGTGAGCTGATTGAACTGGCGGAGCGGATGGGCGCGCCGGTGCTGACCACGGTGCTCGGCAAGGGCGCCTTCCCGATGGACCATCCGCTGCACATGGGCGTTCACGTCGGCGCGATCAGCCCGCGTCCGATCGTCGAGCGGATGGATCAGGCCGATTTCGTGCTGAATCTCGGATGCCTGAAGACCGACATGAATTTCGGCAATCGCAAGCCGCGGATCATTCAGGACCAGACCGTGTGGGCGGTCGATCATCACGTCGACGTCAAGTTCCATACCTACGCCAACGTCGGGATCCGCGACTTCGTGCGTGCGCTGCTGCGTCAGGAACTCAGGCCGCATCGCGAGCGCGTACGCTATGCGGATAACCTGATGCCGAGCGTTTCGCGTGACGGCGGTCCGGTGCGGATCGTGGACATGCTGAGCGCGGTCAACGATTTTCTCTCCTCCAAGCGTCACTACATGGTTGTGGCGGAGTCGGGCGATATGCTGTTCGCGGGACTCGATATTCGAGTGCCTCATGGCGGTGCGTATCTGGCCCAGGGCTTTTACGCCTCGATGGGGTTCGCGGTTCCGGCCGCGCTCGGAGCGCAGGTGGGCAGCGGGCTTCGGCCGTTGGTGCTGTGCGGCGACGGAGCTTTTCAGATGACCGGGGCGGAGATTTCGCACGCTCCGATGTTCGGTGCCAACCCGATCGTGATGGTGATCAACAACGGTGGGTGGGGGATTTTTCGGCCGGTGGCGGAGCGGCCCGAATTGCTGACGATTCCGCCGTGGCCGTACGCCAAGCTGGCGCAGGACTGGGGCGGCGTCGGATTCGTGGTCGAAAAATTAGGCGATTTGCGTCCGGCTTTGGAAGCCGCCCACGCCGCCAAGAGTTTCGCGGTCATTGACATCAGGGTCGGCGTCGACGATCTTTCGCCGATGAGCGTAAAGTACATCAAGGCGGCGGCCAAACGCTCGCAAGCGTCCCGTGAGGGCAACGGCGGGCGTCCCTCCGCGCGAGCTTAATCGTGACGACCAACTATCCACGACGCTATCGCAACTTCCACTGGAACGTTCCGGAATACTTCAACTTCGGCGAAGTGATCGACGGCTATGCTGCCGACCACACGCGCGTCGCCTTGCTCTGCGAAGATCAGGACGGCAAACGGGCCCGGCTGACGTATGCCGATATCCGGAATCAATCTAATCAGATCGCGAACGTGCTGTCCGGGCTGGGGCTCAAGAGCGGCGCCCCGGTCCTCCTGATGCTGCCGCGGGTGACGTTGTGGCAGGCGGCTTATATCGGTGCGCTCAAGGCCGGATTGCTGGTGATCCCGTGCACCGCGATGCTGCGCGAGAAGGACTTGGTTTATCGCGCCAATCACTCGGGAGCGCGGGCGATTATCGCTTCGCCTGAGAATGCGGGATTGGTCGCGGATCTGAAAAAGGATTGTCCCTCGCTGGAGCATTTCCTGGTGGCCGGCAGCCCGCGCACCGGATGGACCAGCTTGCCGGCGGCGATGCGCACGGCCTCCCTCGATTTCACTCCGGTTCGTACCGCGGCCTCCGAGCCAGCGATATGCTACTACACCTCGGGCACCACCAAAGATCCCAAGGCCGTGCTCCACAGTCACGCCTACACGTTTTCCCATCGCTATACCGGACTCAACTGGCTCGACCTGCGCGAGGGAGATATCCACTGGACCACGTCCGACACCGGATGGGCGAAGGCGGCCTACGGAGTCCTGTTCGGTCCGTGGATGAACGGCGTCACCACCTTCATGTACAACGGCAGGTTCGAGCCCAAGAAGGAACTCGAGCTGTTGCGGCGCTACAAGATTACGACCTTCTGCGGGCCGCCCACAGAGTACCGGATGCTGATCAAGGAAGACCTTGCGCAGTATCGGTTCCCGGACCTGCGCCACTGCACCGCTGCCGGAGAGCCGCTCAATCCCGAGGTGATCGAAGTTTGGCGCGAGCACTTCAAACTCGCGGTTCACGACGGCTACGGCCAAACCGAGAGCATCATACTGGTCGCGAATCTTCCCGGGATGGAGATCAAGCCGGGCGCGATGGGATTGCCGTTTCCCGGACATGACGTGTGCGTTATCGACCTGGATCTCAAGGAGGCCAAGATCGGAGAGGTCGGCGAAGTAGCCGTGCGGGTTAAGCCCAATCGCCCGCCGTCGTTGTTCCTGGAGTATTGGAAGAATCCTGAAGAAACCGCGGCGTCGTTCCGCGGCGATTATTATCTGACCGGCGACCAGGCCTATCGCGACGCCGACGGCTATCTCTGGTTCGTCGGCCGCGCTGACGACGTAATTATCTCCGCCGGCTACCGGATCGGTCCGTTCGAAGTGGAGAGTGCCCTGCTCGAGCACGCGTCGGTGATGGAGTCGGCGGTGGTCGCCAGTCCCGACCCCGATCGCGGCTCGATCGTCAAAGCGTTTATCAAGCTGAAGACCGGGGTCGAGGCCAGCGACGCGCTGGCCCTCGAATTACAGGAGCACGTCAAGCAAGTGACGGCGCCCTACAAGTACCCGCGCAAGATTGAGTTCGTCGACGAGCTGCCCAAAACCGTCAGCGGCAAGATTCGCCGTGTCGAGCTGCGCCGGCGCGAAGCCGAGCGTGCCGCCTCGCAAGGCAAGTCCTAGCCGCGCGCGCCGCATTCACTGCGATTTCTTGGGCGGCCCCAGCGTCTTCGCGACGTTGAGCTCGCCGGCGAAGTCGTCGAGTTCGATCTCCAGCGTTTCGAGCACGCGCGCGACCATCCCCCAGAAGCCAATCGATAACACCAACTCGACGACCTGTTCGGGCGTGAGCTTTTGCGCCAGCGCCTCGATCGTTTCTTTGCGGCCCTTGACGTTGCGGTTAACTTCATCGGTGAGACGCAGCACCAGTCGCTCGAGTTCATTGAAGCACTTGGCGTGCTCCCAGTCGGCTATCGCTTTGACCTGCTCGGGGCTGACGCCGCAATCGGCGGCGATCGGCAGATGCTGGGTCCATTCGTAGACCGAGTGGCACAGTTCAGCGGTGCGCAAGACCGCGAGTTCGCGCAGCTTGAAATCGAGCTTGACGCGGGTCAGCAGTGTGTTGGCGAAGCGCGCGAACGGCTTTGCCATCGCCTCCGAGTTGCAGATCATGCGAAAGACGTTGATCTTGACCTGGGTCCGGTCCAGCATCTCGCGAACGCTTGGCGGTGCCGTGGCCTCATCTACATAGGGAAGCAGTGCCATTTCATCCTCCGGGTTCGTACACAATTAAGGTCGGCGGCGAGGGTATTCCAGCCGATTTAATGTTTTTATCATGCCCTCGCGGCGGACTATGCCGAAAGCTAGACATTTTCGCTCCCGCATGCTTCTCTTTTTGAGCGCCGCCGATCAAGTGCCTGGACTACAGGAACGCGGTAACCCCGAAAGCCATTGTGTGATACCGTTGTCGTCGTTAAGAATCCGGGCGCCCGGCGCTCCGATTTTGAAATCGCTATCGATTCAAAGCTCTGACGAGGTTTGACAATGCCCGAAAGCAAATTCGTAACCGCAAACGGCCTGCGCCTTCACTATCTCGATTTCGGCAACGAGTCGTCGCCGCCAATCGTTTGTATCCACGGCCTTACCGCTAACGCGCACAGCTTCGACGGAGTCGCCCCGCAACTGGCCCATCGCTATCACGTGATCTCGGTCGACGTGCGCGGGCGCGGCGAAAGCCAATGGGGCGCGTACAACGATTACGCCTTGCCGGCCTACGTCAACGACCTCAACGCGATGCTCGTGGCGTTGAACATTCCGCGCACCAGCCTGATCGGCACCTCTATGGGCGGTATGATCTCGATGACGTTCGCGGTCCTGTTTCCGGCCAAGGTCGAACGAATCGTGCTTAACGATATCGGCCCGGAGATCGATCCGGCGGGATTGAAGCGGATCATGGACTACGTCATCGAGCCGCCGCAGGAGTTCAAGAATATCGGCGAGGTTGTCGCCTACTATCGTGACATCTATCCGCCGATCACCAAGCACCCAGAACAGGACGTAATCGAATGGGTGAAATGGTCGATCAAACCGACCGACCACGGCACTCTAACCTGGAAGATGGATCCGGGAGTGCGCCGGGCGTTGCGCGAAGCGCTAAACGTTCCGCCCCCGCAAATCGATACGTGGAAGCCTTACGCGGCGATCAAAGCGCCGATCTTGGTGGTGCGCGGAGGCGATAGCGATATCCTCTCGCTCGCGACCGCGCGCAAGATGTGCGAGCTCTCGCCCAACACTCGGATGGTAGAAATTCCCGGCGTCGGGCATGCGCCGTTCCTGACCGAGCCGATCGCGGTCAAGGCGATGGCCGAGTTCTTCGGCGTTTGAGGTTTGCGCGCAAGCCCGCCGTTATCGTTCAGTGAGGAAACTCCACCAGGACCTTTGCCTGAGTGGTGGGGCGGCTTAGCGTCTGGAACATCTCGGGCACCTGCTCGATTGAGATAACGTCGGTGATGAGCGGCTTGGCGTCGATCAGGCCGCTCGCCATCGCGTCGATCGTTTCCTGAAAATCGCCGCGCATGTAGCCGACCGTGAAATCCACGGTGATGTCCTTGAACACACAGGTTGCCGGACTAATCTGATCCTCTTCCATGCACACGCCCAGCACGACGACTTGGCCGCCGATCCCAATCATGTTGATCGCGGATGATAGCGTCGACTTGACGCCGATACATTCGAAAATCAAGTCGGGCCGATGGCCGGTAAGCTGGCGCAGCTTGTCGGCGGGGCTCGCCTCTTGCGGGTTGACGACGGCGGTCGCTCCCAGCTTCATCGCGAGTTCCGAGCGCTTGGGGCTCATTTCGGAGACCACCACCGTGCTCGCGCCCTTGGCCTTGCACCAGATGAGCGTCGCCAGGCCGACCGGTCCCGCGCCCATCACTACGCATGAGCCTCCCGGCGCAAGCCGCGAGCGTTTCACTCCGTGCAAGCCTACGGCAAGCGGCTCGACGAGCGCGCCTTCGCGCGAAGTCATCTTGTCCGGAATTTTGAACAGGCTTCCGGCGCCGCATAGCACGAATTCCGCGTATGCGCCCGGAAGCTGACCCAATCCGAGACCGCGGAACTTAACACAGTGCATGTCTCGTCCCCGCCGGCATCGTTCACAAACACCGCAGGCGATAAACGGCAGCGAGGTCACCCGCTCGCCAATCCTGAAGCCGCTAACGCCGGGACCTATCTCTTGGATCTCGCCGCAAAACTCGTGTCCCATCACGCTGTCGGGCGGCATATCAAAACCGAAGCGCACGGCATGGAGGTCGGAGCCGCAGATACCGCAATCGTGGACCTTCAGCACGACTTCGTTCTCGCCGGCCTTCGGCTTCGCGACTTCGGTCACCGCCATTTCATTCAACCGCTTGAACATCGCCGCTTTCATTGCCACACCGCCTTGGAAAAAACCTCTTCGCAGACCAATCAGACGACAAAACCGCCGTCGCGCGATCAATCCCGCCGCGTCGCCATATCGATTAGCTCGATCTTGTAGCCGTTGGGGTCTTCGATAAACGCGATCACGCTCCCGCCGTGCTTCATCGGTCCCGGTTCGCGCACCACCTTAACGCCCTGCGCCTTCAACGCCGCGCAAACCGCGTAAATATCATCCACTCCCATCGCGAGATGGCCGAACGCGTTGCCGTGATCGTAGCTCGTGGTCTTCCAGTTGTGGGTCAACTCGATCACGGTATTGGCGGACTCATCGCCGTAGCCGACGAACGCCAAAGTGAACTCGCCGCCGGGATAATCTTTCCTGCGCAGAAGCTTCATGCCCAGCGCCCCACAATAGAACTTTAACGATTCGTCCAGGTAGTTAACCCGAATCATCGTGTGCAGAAGCCGCATGATTGTTGCCCCCGAAGCAAAAGCTTTGTGCTGAATCTCCCGCGATCCGCGGTAGCTTGTCAATCAAGGCTCGCGACGAATCGATCAACTTTGCTGGAGTTTTTAGCGAATCCGTTTTATGAAAGGAACTAGATATGAGAGAAACGCCTGAGGCCGGCCTCGTCGAAAGGGGGCGGGCGTGGCGCGTTGTTACCTTGAGCCAGGGAGTAACCGATGGATTTTAATTACAGCGCTGACGATGAAGCTTTCCGGGTAGAGTTCCGGACCTGGCTCGAAGCCAACCTAACGAAAGAGCTGGCGCAAGGCGAACTCGACTTCTTTGACGATACCGGTGAAGACTGGGAGCGTCGCCTGGCGTGGCATCGCAAGATGCACGCCGCCGGATGGGTCGGAATCAGTTGGCCCAAGGAATACGGCGGCCGTGGCGCCAGCCT
>JBEKLA010000105.1:0-12760 GCA_050010455.1 Binataceae bacterium (SeqCode)
CAACTATTTAAGAAACGTGAGTGGCAGATGGCGCTCGAGCAGGAGATGGCGAAGGTGCGCCATCGCGTGCGTCAACTCCTCACTTCTCGCCGTAAAGAAGAGCCCGACGACGACTTTCACTCCTAGCGCCGGATGACAGCCGGCGCGCACTTTCGCGCGAAGATACAAACCCGCCGCCCGCCCCGCCCGTTAGCGCAATTCGCTAACGGGCTCTTTTGTATGGGATCGATAGTCGCTTGGAGGGCCAGGATCGCCCGCCTGCGGACGTTTCCAAAGACGGCTTCCTACACCTTCGCGGGTTTCTTCAACCCCAATCGCTCGTAGTACTTGGCCGGAATTTTGGCCGGGTCTTTATAGACGATGAACGAACATACTTCCTTGCCGAGCTCGTTCGCCGGCTCGACCACTACGAACGGCGTACCGCCCTGCTCGATATCCACGATCTCCATCGGCGGTTCGTGCGCGCAGTAAACCGGGAAGTTCGCCCGCCCGTAGGTCATCCGCTGCGGATTTTTGATCGTGAGGAAAGCGTTGGGTCCCTCGTACTTGCCCTCGAGAACCAGACGCCCCCCGCTGCCGCAGGGCTTCATCTGAAGCACCACCTTCTCTTCGTCTTCCTCGATATGCATCGGCTGCAGATGGCCGTGCAGGCCCGCGATAAACATCTTCACCCTGGCTTTGAGATTCTCGGGCCCCTTCGGGAATTTCTCGACGTTCGGCAGCCACCACGCTTTCACGCCCTCGGTGATAGCCTCTTCGAGCACCTGGTCGCCGAAGCGCCGGCCGATGAAACTCAACGTGCCGGTGGCCCAGTTGCGATAAAGGTCGTGCATGCTGAGGAATTCGTTATACATGCGCTGCGCCAGTTTCTTGGCGCCGGCCAGATCGCCGGAATCGATCGCTTCGATCACGCGGTCGACAGTCCGCTTCTCCAGCTCGGCGATTTCATCTTTGGTGAATAAATGTTCGTTCATTAGCTTCTCTCCTTCCCCTGTTAGCCCCACTGTCTAGCGCAAATCTTCGGATGGTTGCAAAATGCTGGCGCGCGGCCGATACCGGCTTGATAGCCGGCATCGTTTCCCGAGGGATGTTAGCAAGCCGATCTAAAAGTATGGTACTTTCGCGCCGCTAAGAGCACTTTGGAGAGGCGAGGACTATAGTGCTCCGCCCGCGTCGCGCGGGCCAATCCAACCTCGCCAGGAGGCAGCAAGAACGATGCGATTCGGTGTCGGCCCGTACACGATGCAGTTGCCACAAGGCGCGAAGAACACTCACGCCGATTTATACCGCGAAATGTTGGACCAGATTGCGATTGTCGAGGACCTCGGCTACGACTCCGTTTGGCTCGCCGAGCATCATTTCCTCGCCGACGGTATCTGCCCGTCGCTGCTGGTGACGGCCGCCGCGATGGCGGCGCGGACCAAGCGCCTGAAAATCGTCACCGGGATGTACCTGCTGCCGCTCCATCGCCCGGTGCAATCGGCCGAAGACGCGGCGGTGGTCGATAATATCGCCGCCGGCCGTCTGATCTTCGGCGTCGCCGCGGGCTACCGGCCCGAAGAGTTCGCCGGACACGGCGAGGAGCGCTTCGGCCGCGAGAAACGGATGGAGGAAGAACTCGACATCATCATCAAGGCTTGGACCACCGACTCCTTCGCGTACTCGGGCAAGTACTACCAGTTCCCCGAGATGTCGGTGAATCCCAAGCCGCATCGCAAGCCCCATCCGCCGATCTGGTTCGGCGCCTCGACCAAGGGCGGCTTCCGCCGCGCCGCCAAATGGGGCAGCGCGCTGGTAGCCTCGCCGCGCCATCATATCAACGAGCTCAAGGAACATTTCAAAGTCTATCGCGACTACTTGCGCGAGTACGGCAAGCAAGCGGACGAGGTCCCCGTAATCCGCGAGGTCTACGTCGCCGAGACCACGGCGAAGGCCGAGGCCGAGGCGCGCGACGGCATCATGTATCTCCACGCCGGGATGTACGGAAAATGGTCGGCGGTCCGGCCGCTGCGCGACGACAAGGGCGAGCTGGTGAAGGACCCGTCCGCCGTCACCTTCGAGAGCCATCGCGAACGATTCATCATCGGCGATCCCGACCACTGCATCCGCGAGATCGAGAAATACAAGAACGGGATCGGGATGGACCATCTGGTGTGCTGGACGCAGTATCCAGGCCTCGATCCCAGGAAGGCCGAGAACTCGCTGCGGCTGTTCGCGAAAGAAGTGATGCCGCACTTCAAAAAATAGCTATAGAATCGATAGCGAGGCCGCGCGGCCCGTGAGCCGAGGAGGTCCGTCATGAGAAAATGGGTCGATCTCAATAGCGACATGGGAGAGTCTTTCGGCAACTACGTCCTGGGGCGGCCGGAAGAGGTCATGAAGCTGATCAATCACGCCAACGTCGCGTGCGCCTATCACGCCGGCGATCCGACCTGGATGCGCCGCACCGTCGAATGGGCGAAAAAGTACGACGTCACCCTCGGCGCGCATCCCGGCTTCCCCGACCTGATGGGGTTCGGCCGGCGCCTGATGAACATCACGCAGCAGGAAGCCAAGGACTACGTGATCTATCAGGCCGGCGCGCTGAAGGCCTTCGCCGATATGGCCGGCGTGAAGCTCGAAGCGGCCAAGCCGCACGGCGCATTCTGGGTGTGGTCGCAGCAAAGCGAGGAGAACTCTCGCGCCGTGCTCGAAGGATTCAGGGCGGTCAATCCCGAAATCGTGATGTACCTGCCCTCCCTGCCGCGTTATCCGCTGATCGAAACGGCCGAGCGGATGGGCTTCCGCGTGGTGAAGGAGTTTTATCCGGGTCTCTCCTACTCAGACGACGGCAATATCACCGTCAAGCGCACCTACGGCGTCGAGAATGTCGAGGAGATGGTGGAGTTGGTCATGCGCTTCGTGCTCGAAGGCAAAACCACGACGGTGACCGGCAAGGTGATCGACGTCGAAGCCGATAGCGTGTGCGTACACGGCGACGTTATCAACGCCCCCGAGGTGCTTGTAGCCCTGAAAGCAGCGCTTGCGCGTGCGGGCGTCGAGGCGCGCAGCGCGCTTCGCGCTAACGCGGCGTCGCCGCGGCGTCTCGAACGGGCCAGCGCATAGGCAGCGTCGCGCGACTAACAGGCCGGCGTCAGTGATGGCTCCGATGCGGCACGCAAAGCGACGCCGCGCGCAGCCCGGTGGCGGCGGCCGGTTCCGAAAAAGGTAAATCGGATGGCGCTCGAAAAATTCTTGCAAGCTTACACCGCGCGGACGCCTCGCTCGCGCCAGATTTACGAGGAGGCGCGGCAGATCCTCCCCGCCGGAGTCAGCGGTAACGCCAAGTTCTTCAAACCCTATCCGCTCTACATAAAGCAGGCGTCGGGCTCGAAGCTCACCGACGTTGACGGCAACGTCTATATCGATTTCCTCGACGGCGCCGGCGCGGCGATTCTCGGCCATGGCTGCGCCGCGATAACCAGCGCTGTGACCGCGCAGATGGCGCAGGCGATTTCGCCGATATTCGCGACCGAACTCGAAGTCCAGCTCGCGAAAAAAGTCGTCAGCCACATCCGCTACATGGAGATGGTGCGCTTCGTGAACAGCGGCTCAGAGGCCACGATGCTGGCGATGCGTGCGGCGCGCGCCTTCACCGGCCGCGAACGAATCGCCAAGTTCGAAGGCGGCTATCACGGTCAGCACGACTTCGGCCTGACCGCCAGCTTCGCGGCCGGCTCCGGCCCCGACGACCGCCCTACCCCGTCGGCCCCGTGCGCCGGCACTCAGCGCTCGTCGCTCGATGACCTCGTGCTGCTGCCGTTCAACGATCCGGCCGCGCTGGATATCATCCGCGAGCATGCCAGCGAACTCGCCGCGGTCGTGATTGAGCCGATCGCCGCGTTTGGAATCGGCGCCATCCCGGCCGACCCGGAATTCCTGGCGGCGCTGCGCAAGCTCACCACGGAAAAGGGCATCCTGCTCATCTACGATGAGATCGTAACCGGCTTCCGCCTCGGCCTGGGCGGCGCGTCGGCCTATTTCGGCATCAATCCCGATCTCGGCGCGATCGGCAAGATCGTCGGCGGCGGATTCCCGATCGGCGGCTACGGCGGGCGCCGCGATATCATGGAGAAGGTGGTCACGCCGACCAAGCAGCCATCCGACGTTAAGGAGAAAATTTTCAGCTCGGGCACTTTTTCAGGCAATCCGATCAGCATGGCGGCCGGCGTCGCGGCGATTAGCGAGCTCGAAAAGCGCGATATCTACGAATACGTTGCGGGATTGGGCAACAAGCTGCGCGAAGGCCTTCGCGACGCGGCCCATCGCGCCGGATTCAAGTTCCAGGCAACCGGAGTCGCGTCGATTTTCCACGTCCATTTCACCGACCAGCCGATTCGCGACAAGCGCTCCGCGATGCGCGCCGACGCCGCCAAACAATACGAGTTCAGCATGGGGCTGATCAGCAAGGGCGTGCTCTTGCCGCCGGCCCATCCCGGATTCATTTCCGCCGCCCACACCGACGCCGATATCGACCAGGTCTTGCGCACCGCCCGCGAAGTGTTGCAAGAGATGGCTTCCTGAGGAGACGGACGCGGACACGATGGAACCCCGCTACGACTACGGCGGCGACGAATACATCTTCGTTGAGTTCGATATCGAAATGAGCCTGGAGACCAACTTCAGGATTCTTTCGATCTGCCAGGAAATCGAACGCCAGCGAATCGACGGTGTGATCGAGGTGTGCCCGGCGAACGCCTCCTACCTGCTCCACTACAATCCCGACCGAATCGAGCCGGAGCGATTGGTGCGCCAGCTCCGCGAGATCGCGCATTCGGCCGAACATATCGAGTCGGTGAACTCGCGCCTGGTCGACATCCCGGTCCTCTACGACGATCCGTGGAGTAAGGAGTGCGCCAAGCGCTTCGGCGATCGCCATCAGGACCCGTCGGTGACCAACCTCGAATTCCTGATGAGAATCAACGGTTACACCAACAAGGACGAATTCATCGCCGCCCATTCCGGAATCCCGTACTGGATCTCGATGATCGGTTTCGTCCCCGGCACCGCGTGGGGCTTCCAGATGGTGCGCCGCGATCGCGCTATCCAGGCGCCCAAGTATGTCCGCCCGCGCACCGATACTCCGGAGCGCACGGTCTCGCACGGCGGCGTGTTTATGGCCATCTACCCGGTGCGCGGTCCGGGCGGCTATCAACTGATGGGGATGACGCCGGTGCCGGTCTACGATCCCACTGGCAGCCTTGAGGATCTGCGCGAGCGCTACATCCTGGCGCAGGCCGGCGATCGATGGAAGCTACGCCCGATTGACTTGGATGAGTTTCAGTCGATTCGCGCCGATGTCGAGGCCGGCACCTATCGTTACAAGACGGTCGACCAGGAGTTCAGGCCGGCCGAATATTTCCGCGATCCGGACCGCTATCTGAAGCTGCTGCAAACCGAAGCCGAGCGATGCTGAAAATACTCGAAGGCGGACTGCAAACCACGGTCCAGGACGCGGGCCGGTTCGGATGGTATCACGTCGGGATGCCGCCGTCGGGTGCGATGGATCAGTTCTCGTTCAGGGTCAGCAACCTGCTGGTCGGCAATCCTGCCGACGCGGCCGGGCTCGAGATTACCTTTACCGGACCGCGCATCGTGACCACCGAAGATACCGTGATTGCGGTCACGGGCGCGGAGCTGCCGGTGCGGATTAACGATACGCCGGTCCCGCAGTGGATCGCGCATCATGTGCGCAAAGGCGATCGTATCTCTTGCGGCCAGGTGCATCGTGGAGTCCGCGCCTACGTCGCAGTCGCCGGCGGTATCCAAATCGCGCCGATGCTCGGCAGCCGCTCGACGTATCTGCTCGCGCGCTTCGGCGGCGTCGAGGGCCGGCGCCTCGAGCCGGACGATATCCTGCCGATCGGACCGTTGACCGCACGCGCCGAGGCCTCTGCGCAACGGAGGATGGACCCGCGCCTGATTCCCAAGCTTCAGCCCGAGGCTGAGCTTCGAATTATCATGGGGCTCTGCTCCTATCGCCTCACCGAAGAAAGCGTCGAGGAATTTCTTTCCAGCAAATGGGAGGTTTCGACCGAAGCCGATCGCGTCGGCTATCGGCTGCGCGGCCCGATATTCAAATTCAAGGAGCGGGAGCAGCCGTTCGGCGCCGGATCGAATCCGTCGAATGTGGTCGACGTCGGCTACCCGGTGGGATCGATTCAGGTGCCGGGCGGCCAGGAAGGAATCCTGTTGATGCGCGACGCGGTGACCGGCGGCGGCTACGCGACGATCGGCACCGTGATTCAGTGCGATCTCGATCTGGTGGCGCAGGCCGAACCGGGATCCAAGGTACGCTTTCGCGCAATCGATATCGACGAGGCGCTGCGCGCGCGCCGCGAGTACGCGTCGCGGCTCGCGCAAGTCGCGGAGTCGCTCGCGCTGTTCGACCACGCCGGCCTTCTCGGCCAATAGCGCGCGTGTTACATTTGCTGGATCTCACGGTTAATCACGCCAGGAGTCTCGAACGCATTCTATGTGGAGAATAGGAATCGACGTAGGCGGAACTTTCACCGATCTGTTCGCGGTCAACGAGGCCAGCGGCGAGACGCGCACCGCTAAAGTCCTCACCACCAGGCGCCGATTGGCCGAGGGCGTGATGGCGGCGCTGGCGCGCCCCGCAATCGCCCCCGGCGATATCGCCGAGATCGTGCATGGCAGCACCACCGCCACCAACGCGTTGATCGAGCGCGCCTTCCCGCCGTCGGCGATGATCACCACGGAAGGCTTTCGCGACACGATCGAGATCGGACGCCAGCGCCGCGCGCATCTTTACGACCCGTACCAGGTCAAGGAACGGCCGCTGATCCCGCGCCGGCTGCGCTTTACGCTGAACGAGCGGATGTCGGCGCGGGGCGAAGTGGTGCGCCCGCTCGACGAAGCCGCCGCGCGCGAGCTTATCGCCCGCGTGGCCGCGCAAGGCGTCGAGACGGTCGCGGTCTGCTTCATCAACGCTTACGCCGACGGCCGCCACGAGCGGCGCGTGCGCGAGTTGATCGCCGAAGTCGCCCCCAGGATGCGGGTCGCGATTTCGAGTGAGACCCGTCCGCAGTTTCGCGAAC
Source organism: Binataceae bacterium (SeqCode) (assembly GCA_050010455.1). Taxonomy (GTDB): domain Bacteria; phylum Desulfobacterota; class Binatia; order Binatales; family Binataceae; genus DATJOQ01. The sequence goes on from JBEKLA010000105.1 coordinate 7,101, forward strand.
TCGGCCGCTTCATGACCACCGTCGTGCGGGCGGTGCTGCTGCCGGTGATGGCGAACTATCTGCAAGAGCTCGAACGCGAATTGGCCGCGTGGGGCTTCAAGGGCTCGCTGCTGATTATCAAGTCCAACGGCGGCGTGATGGGCGCGGCGGCCGCGATGGAGCGTCCCGAGGAGCTGATCGAATCGGGGCCCGCGGGCGGCGTCGCTTACGCTAGCGCGCTCTCGCGCGCCCTTCCCGAACGCTCGAAGATCATCCATACCGACATGGGCGGCACGTCATTCGACGTTTCGATCGTCGAGGACGGCGAAGGGCTGATCACCAACTCTTACGAGCTCCTATGGGAGATGCCGATAATCACGCCGATGCTCGATATCCGCAGTATCGGCGCCGGCGGCGGATCGCTGGCGTGGGTTGACGAAGGCGGCTCGCTGCGCGTCGGCCCGCGCTCGGCCGGCTCCGAGCCGGGACCCGCCTGTTACGGACGCGGCGGCACTGAGGCGACGGTCACCGACGCCAACCTGATGCTCGGCCGCCTCGAACCGACGCTGGGCGGCAAGTTCGCGCTCGATACCGACGCCGCCTATCGCGCGATCAAGAAGATCGGCGAGCGCGTCGGACTCGAACCGACCGCCGCGGCGGAAGGAATCGTCGCGATCTGTACCGAGAACATGGCGAGCGCGATCCGGCTCGCGCTCGCGGATCGCGGACGCGACCCGCGCGATTTCGCGCTCGCCAGCTTCGGCGGCGCAGGCGCGATGCATGCGTGCTGGATCGCGCGCTCTTTGGGAATCCCCAGCGTGATCGTGCCGGCGCACGCGGGCGTCGCCTCGGCGCGCGGCGCCACCCTGATGGACCTGCGCTACGACCTCGAGCGATTCTTCTACGCGCCGCTGGCTGAGTGCTCGCCCGAAGATGTCGAGCGCCGCTATCGCAAAATCGAGGAAGACGGCAAAGCGATCCTTGCGCGCGAGCGCGTGACGCTCAGCTCGATACGGACCAAACGCACCGCCCAGATGCGCTACGTCGGCCAGAGCTACGAGGTGCTCACGCCGATCGCGGATTCGATCGGAAGCTCGCTCGACGCGGTCCGCGCGAGTTTCCATAAGGCCCATCTGCGCGAATACGGCGTCGCCTCCGAGGAGTTCGAGCCGGCCTTCGTCAGCCTCGGCGTGACCGTAATCGGAGCGGTCGCCCGCGCGGCCTCGCTCACGGGCGCGTCCGTGCCGGCCGGCGCGAAACGGTCCGCCGGCAATCAGGCGCTCAAGGGCGAGCGCCGCGTAATCTTCGAAGGCAAGCCGGTCCAGACCAGGATTTACGACGCGGCGCGCCTCGCGCCCGGCGACGCGATCGACGGCCCCGCGATCGTCGAGCATGAACATTCGTGCACCGTCCTTTCGCCCGCAAGCGTGGCGTCGGTTGACGGTGCTGGTAATCTGATCATCAAGGTCTAAAGAGTAACCGACAGCAAGCGTCAACGGAGGATGGTCTATGAGCGACGCATCGATCGATAGCGGCAAGCGGCTTGATCCCGTCACCTTCGAAGTCCTGCGCAGCTTTTTCGAATACGTGTGCGGGCGCATGAGCACGGTGCTTCAGAAGGCGAGTTTCTCGCCGATCATTTACGACATGGTCGATTTCTCCAACGCGATCTACAACGAGAAGCTCGAGTTGCTCGGCCAGACCGCGAACTGCCCGGTGCATATCGCCGCGATGCATTTTTCGGCGCGCGCTTCGGTGGCGCGCTTCGGATTCGAGAGCCTGCGCCCCGGCGACATCTTCGTGCTCAACGATCCCTACGAGGGCGGCACCCATCTGAACGATATGACGTTCACGATGCCGATCTTCCACGAGGGCGAACTGCTGGGTTTCGCGGTTTCGCGCGGCCATTGGACCGACGTCGGCGGCGGCGCGGCCGGAGGCCAGGCCTTCGGCACGCATATCGCCGGCGAGGGACTGCGGCTGCCGCCGCTGCGGATGTACGAAAACTATCAGGTCAACGACGATCTGCTGCGAATCATCACCAACAACACCCGCACGCCGCAATATATCAAGGGCGACCTGCAAGCCCATCTCGGGGCGCTGCGCGTAGCCGAGCAGGAGCTTCAGCGAATCACGGCGCGCTACGGGATCGCGACGGTGCGCCAGGCGATGCGTGAGGTGCTCGACTATACCGACCGCCTGACCCGCAACGCGATTCGCGAGATCCCCAACGGCACCTATCGCGCGGTCGATTACGCCGACACCGACGGCATCAGCGACGATCCGGTCCGCGTCGAAGTGGCGATCACGGTCGAGGACGACCGCATCATCGTCGACTTCGCGGGCAGCGATTTGCCGGTCGCGGGCGGCATCAACTCCCCGATGGCTAACACGTTCTCGGCGGTTTATTACTCGCTCAAGTTCTTCCTCTCACCCGACGCGCCCGCCAACGCCGGCAGCTTCCGGCCGATCGAGGTTCGACTGCCTGACAAATGCTGGCTCAACGCGAAGTGGCCCTCGCCCACTATCGGATGCACCACGCTCACGTCCTCGAAGATCACGGCCGCGATCTGGAAGGCGCTGGCGGGAGCGATCCCATCGCGGATCGTGGCGCCGACCTTCTCCGAGTGCAACTGGTTTGTGTGCGCGGTGAAAGACCCGAAGAGCGGCGAGAACTTCGTATTCTCGGACCTGCCCGCGGGCGGATGGGGCGGCGGCCCGTGGCACGACGGCATGAGCGTCACGCAGGACCCGCTCGGCAACTGCGCGAATCTTTCGGCCGAGGTCGCGGAACTGCTGTTCCCGGTGCGTTACGAAGCGTTCGAGTTGCGTGGCGGTTCGTCGGGCGCGGGACGCAATCGCGGCGGGCTTGGCTCGCGCACCGTGGTCACGCTGCTCGGGCCGGCGGAATTCTCGATGGAGACGTCGCGCACGCGCGCCGGTGTCTCGGGTGTCGCGGGCGGCGGCCAGAGCGTGCCCCAGCGGGTTGGCCGAATCACGCCCGACGGCAAGCTCGACGTCTTCGGCGGCTTCACGCCGGAAGGAGAATGGCGCAACCCGCTACGCGGAAAACGACTGGAAACTGGCGACCGCATCGAGATCCTCGCGACCGGTGGCGGCGGATGGGGCGACCCGCTGCTGCGCGAACCGGAGCGCGTGCTGGAGGACTTCCTCGACGAGTACATCACCCTCGACGAAGCGCGCCAGAGCTACGGCGTGATCATCGAGCCGCGGTCACTGGCGATCGATCGCGACGCCACCGAACGCGAGCGCGCCAAACGTCACTCCGCGAACGGCGGCACGCACGCGGCCGCGCGCTAAGGTCGCGACAGCGCCGAGCTGGTGTGCTGAGTCGGAAGCGCGCTTAAGAAATAATCGAAGTGATCGAGACGCTCTTTGCCGTCATCCTGAGCGTTAGCGAAGGATCTCGCCCGGTCCTCCGGGCGTCCGAAGAGGCGTCTGGCGCAGACGCGCGCAGGAGCGCGCGAGATCCTTCACTTCGGCAACCTCCGTTCAGGATGACGCACTAGAGGCGCCGCCCGCCGTCTTGGGAGTAGCCAACTCCTGAGTCCTGGCGTTGAGCTCGCTTCCGGGGACGAATCCCTTCTCGGCGAGCAGCTTCTCGAGCGCGTTGAGCCAGCACTGATAGTATTCTGCCGGCTCGCCGGGATGCTGAGCGATCTCGGCAATCAGACGGTCGCGGAATTCGTCCCAGGTATAGTACCCGGCTTGGCACATGGATACCGCGACTCCGAAGGCGCGCGCCTGCCAGGGCGTTTGAAATGGCGGTCCATCATCGAGTTTCGCGGGGAGTTTCGCGGGCCACACGAAGGAATCCGGATCGGTGCTTTTTGCCACGGCGTCTCCTCGTGATACTCAGGCCTGCGAGCCTGCGCTCGAATCGAGCGTGACCTTGGCGACGCCGATCATGGAGTCGCGGGTTATCAGCTCCGCCAGTTGCTCCTCCGACATATTCTCGGTGCCTTTGGGACGCTCCGGCAATACCATGTAGCGAATCTCGGCGCTGCTATCCCAAACCCGAATCTCGACGTTCGCAGGGATTTCCAGGCCAAACTCTTTCAGTACCCCGCGAGGATCGCTGACGGCGCGCGAACGGTACGGCGCGCTCTTGTACCATACCGGCGGCAAACCCAGTGTCGGCCACGGATAACACGAGCACAGCGTGCACACGATCAGGTTATGAACCGCGGGCGTGTTCTCGACCACCACCATGTCCTCGCCCTGCATCCCGCTGATGCCCAGCTCGGCGATAGCGGTGGTACCATTTGCGAGCAGCCGCTTCTTGTAAGCCGGATCGACCCAGGCTCTCGCCACGACTTTGGCGCCGTTCTTCGGGCCGACCTTTTTCTCGTAAGTATCGACGAGGATGTCGAGCGCTTGAGGATCGATCAAGCCTTTTTCGGTCAGCAGCGCTTCCAGCGCCTTAACCCTAAGCGCCGGCTCAGCCTCAGGAGCGTTATGATGTTGCGTGCTCATACGGTAACCCCGCTTCGATAGACGATTCCGATCAAGCTTGCGGCATCTACTCAGGCCGGTTCGAGATAGTCATCCCACAGATCTATATACACGGCGTCGGCGGCACTCGCCGTATCGCCCCACAACTCTCGCGCCTCGAAGCGCACGCTGTATAGATGCTGAGGCTTGTCACCAAGGCCATGGGCGCTGGTATCGGGAAAGACAAACACGCCATGGTCGTGATGGATCGTCCCGCGCTTGCCACGCGCGTAACGCGCCATCCGCGTATGGCCCAGCGGATTACGGTTGCGGGTGCGGACGGCGTCGCCGGGCTTGAAGCAAGGCGTGATTCCGTCTTCGGGACGCCGCGTCGAGCCGCCGGTTTTGACCATCCGTTCAACGTCTTGTGCGCGCAGCATTACGACGCCCTCCTGGTCAGCGCGGCGGTTTTGTCGCTTAGTTCTTTTTCGGTGATAACGCCCTTCTCGATCAGAAGCGTCTCGAGCGCATGAAGCCAGTGCTCATAGTAACTCGACTCCAGGTAACTCACCGGCGGCATCCGCTCGATCGCGTGGCGAAACTCGTCGATATTGTAACAACCCAGGGCGAGCGTCGTGGGCAGCAGGGCGAAAACTCGTCGTTCCCATTCGGCATGGAAGACCGGTTCATCCTTTTCAGGGGCGATCGGGCCGAAGCCGTGCATCCCTCCAAGGTCGTGTATGCCGTTCATAAGTAATCCTCCAGCACATTACGCCAAAGGCGTTTGTTCTCTTTATAGCGGACCAACCCCTAACGTCCAACGAAAAGGATTCTTCCGGACCGCCCCCCCAACCGGATCGTTGTTACGCCGCGGGATGTTGCAGAAGCGAACATCGAAACCTCCGTATGTTCGGTTTTGCGACGACTCGCCGTTGCGATGCTGCATCGAATAGCGTGCGTTGACAAAAGCCCTAGTCAGGGACGCTGAAACTTACGCCATCTGGTCACGTTTGTGTTCAGACTTCTTTGGCACGATCGACCGCCTCGTACACTCTGTCCGCGAAGGCCGACACAGCCCAGGAATTCCGCGGAAGTATCTATGAACCCTAGCAGCCCGTGGTGAAAGTCAGTGGCTACTCGAAGGGATCGCCAGAATTGATTGGTAATACTACAATGTGTTGCATGGCGATGGGGACTGGGCGGGGTGAGCAAGGGTCGATGTGGGT
>JBEKLA010000106.1:0-12756 GCA_050010455.1 Binataceae bacterium (SeqCode)
ATCGGATTGGCGGTGATGGTGTTCGTTCCGATCAAGTTTCTGTATCCCAACCGCACCAAGCCGCTGCGTCCGCTCACGATCTCGTTGGGCGTAATATGGGGAGTCGCGACCGTCGCGATGCTGCCGCAGTTGCCCGCGCCAAATCCCATACTTCTGTGGATTTCGCTCAGCTACGTAATTTACTACTTCGTAGCGTCTTTCGTTCTTCACTACCGGGCTTTTGTAATGCGCGCTCGGGCGATAAGTTGATTGCGATGTCGAGTGACCTATCGACGCCCGCCGCTCCGTGGCTCGAAACTATCGAAGGCTCCGCTGCGGTGTTGCTAATCGCGCCGCACGGCGGACGAGCCGGTCCCGCCGCGCGCGCGACGCTCCATCCCAAGGTCAACGATCTTCATACGGTGGAGATCACGCGCGAACTGGCGGCGCGGCTTAACGCTACGGCGCTAATCAACAACGGGATGGATCGCAACGCGCTGGACTGTAATCGCCTGGGGCAGTTGACGACTCAGGCGCCGTGGCTGCTCGATATGATCGCGCGGCGGCTCGAAGAATTGGTGGCGCGCCACGAGCACGCGCTGGCAATCGTGATCCACGGATGGAACGTAATCGAGCCGAGAGTTGATTTCGGTTTGGGGTTGAGAGCAGGCGGCGGCGTGCTGCGCGCTCACGGTGCGGCCCGGGTCTCCGCCAGCGACGCGTTCATCCACGGGCCGTTAGCGAATCTCGCCGAGCGATTGCGCGGTTACGGAATCATCCCGACCGTCGGGCTGCGCTATCCGGCGGGCGGCAGTCAGAACCTGCTGCAGGCTTTCACCGAGCGCTTCCGCGAGGATGCGAACGAGCCGCTAAAACGGCTGGCGCGGCTGGCCGCGGCGGGAGCGATCGACGCGCTGCAACTCGAGATGTCGGTGGCGCTGCGATGGCCGGGAAGATTGCGCGAGCGCAGCGTCGAGGCGATCGCGGAGACGTTTTCGCGTCCGCCGGGCGCGCCGCACCATCGCACGCCGATAACGGTGGTGCGCAACTCGCCCAAGCCGCCGTCGCCGCGTCCGCCAAAACGAGCGCCGATCGCGCCGGTCAGGCTCGGCGTGGAGTTCTTCGATCCCTCGACGCGGCTCGGCGCTATCGCGAGCTTCGATGTCGGGCACAGCGCCAACGGCGCTCGATTCATTCTGCTGCTCGACGGCAGCCGAATCGCGTTGTTCAGCAGCGAGGGCAAGCCCACTCACAATTCCGAGCGAATCGCGCGCGGGCCGCTTGCGCTGCGTCACGAGGGCGAGCGAATCGCGCTTGGATTCAAGGGGCCGGCGCTCGTCAGTCCCGATCGCATGGGCTATCTCAGCGTCGAGCATTCACTTGCGGTTGGAACGCTTCAGGAAGGCGCCGAGATCGCGATCTCGATCCAGCCGCGTACGGCGTGGGTCAATCTCGGCGGTTTGCTCGCCGCGCTTCAGCACTCTGCCACGATAGTAACCGCGCCGGCCTCGTTCGGCGCGGTTAGCGGGCGGATCGGAGTCGACGGCGTTGTCAGGCAGGTCGAGGCGATCGGCCGGATCGGACCTTCGTTCGCCGCGATTGGCAACGTCAGATTCCGTTCGCGCCGGATGCTGTGGGCGTATTTCCCGAGCCATCCAACTCTGCGTGCGATCGAGGCCGTCGCGCTCATCAATCACGACGGTGTCGAAGAGAAGCACGGCCGTCTGTTCGCCGGCGGCGAGGGGGTGGCATGCGCGGTAAAATTGTTCGAGCTCGAAGCCCCGTCGTCCGAGGTGCCGCCGCATATTCTCGCCGCGACGCTGGTCCGTCACAACGCGGATGAGTTGCGCCTGACCGGCGAAATCGACAGCTCGCTCCCGCTATCGCGGCCGGGTCCGGATCTGAGCCGCGTTCACACCCATATGGGTTTCGCGCGCTTCCGTCTTGACGGCCACGACGGCGCCGGGATGTTCGAATACTCGCGCACGGACGAAGCGTCGGGCGGCGCGTCAGACGAAGACGACTGAACGGGCGCGGCCTGTTAGAACGATCGGGCGATTAGGGCAGGGTCGAGGTGGGAGCGGCTTGGGCGCGGCTCGCTAGCGTGTGTTCGAGCCGCTCAGCGAGAGCGATCAGTTCCTTGGCCAGGGGCGCGTCGGCGTATTGGCGCACGAACGCGACGCCGCGATCGCATGATTCAGCCAATCGCGGGTCAAATGGCAGCCGGCCCAGGATCGACGATTCGAACTCGCGGCGCAATCCAAGCGTGTCGCCTTGCGGAAACAGCGGCCGTACCGACTGGCAGTGCCCGCAATAGAAGCCGGCCATGTTCTCGATGATGCCGAGAATCGGGGTTGAGGTCTCGGCCGCGACGGCGATCGCCTTGCGCACCCCGCGCAACCCCAGGTCCGTCGATTGGGTCACGAATAACACGCCGCTGAGGTCCGCGAGCCTAGCCATCCGCTCGAAATGATCGATTCCCGACGGCAGATCGATCAGCAGCAGGTCGAGCGCGCCGAATCTGGTCTCGGTCAGCAAGCGGCGAAGAGTCGCGGACTCGCTCGGCGCAACCGTTTCTTGCGCCGCCGGCGCGGTAGTTTCAATCCCGAGTACTGGCGCCGGAAAGACATCGCCGCTGCTTAGCAGGTCGATTCCGATCACGCGCAGGCCCAGGGGACCGGCGGCCGGTTCGATTATGCCTTCCGCCGCAAAGGCCTGAATCCGTCCCATCTTCAGCATCGTCGCGATACAGGGCGAATTCAAATCGGCGTCGAGGATTCCGACCTTGCGGCCCTTTAGCGCCAGGGCAACGGCTAGATTCACCGTGAGCGAGCTTTTGCCGACCCCACCCCGCGCACTCGCCAGCGCAACTATCGACTTGACGCTTGCCGGATGTATCCGGGGTTCGTCAGGTCTGTTGCCGCCGGGCGTGCCTCCTCCTGAGGGGGTGTCGTTTTCGAGCTCACGAAAAAGTTGCATGATGCGAGACCAATCTCAACGCATGTCAGGATACTGGGCGAGGGCACCATAGGAAGCACGCCCAACACTGCCGGAAACCACAATGGCACGGTTCGCGGCCCTCGGTAAAGCTGGTTTGTGTTCAGATAAAGCTGCGCAAGCTCAGCTGTCGCTGCTCGATCCGCACCGCGGCCACAACGGCATCAGGTATTTTCTTCGTCAGCCTCAGTCGAGCCGAGCTTGCGATAAGTGCTGCGCTCGTCGTCGAAGCGGCGCTGTGTGCGGGCTTCGCGCTCCTGATCCTGCTGGCAATCCCGGCAAAGCCGAGTGAAGGGCAGGGCTTCGAGCCGTTCTTCAGCGATCTCGATTCCGCACGATTCGCAAATGCCGTAAGAGCCATCGTTCAAGCGCGACAACGCGTCCTCGATTGATTTAATCTTGGCGCGCTCGCGGTCGGAAAGAATGAAGCTTATTTCACGGTCGCGTTCCTCGGAGGCGAGGTCATAGGTATCCATGCCCTCGTCCTTGTTGGCTTCGCGTTCGGCTTTGAGTTCGGAATCTATTTCTTGCGCGAGCTTGGCCTTGGTTTCCTCGAGGTTCTCGCGAACCTTGGTGAGGAACTTTTTGCGACTCGCGGCGGCAACTTTTTTTGGCATTAGAAAGCCATCTCCCCCGTCAATTCAGCGTAGCTGTGATTCGCCCGTCCAGATCGTAGGTCCGCGCCTTCTCGATTCGAGCGCGCACGAAATCGCCGGCCTCAGCCTCTCCGGTAAGAAAAGTCTGACCGTCGATTTCAGGCGCCTGTCCCGCAGTGCGGCCGCGTAGACGATTGGCTCGCCCCGCGATCCGTCCTTCGACGAGAACCTCGACCTCACGTCCAACGATTTCACGATTCTTCTTCATCGAGATCTCCGCCTGCACCGCCATCAGCGCCGCGCGCCGTTCACGCTTGACCCGCTGCGGAACCTGCGCGGGCAAATCATATGCATCGGTGTTTTCTTCGCGCGAATAAGTAAACACTCCGACGCGATCGAATTGTTCCTCTCGTACAAATTTCACAAGCCTCGAAAATGCCGCTTCATCCTCGCCCGGGAATCCGACGATAAACGAGGTGCGCAATACGACATCCGGGACGCGGCGTCGAATCCGTTCCAGTAGTTTCCGCAGCGAGTCTCCCGAGCGCTCGCGCCGCATCGCCCGCAGTATGCCGTCGTCGGCGTGTTGCAGGGGCATATCAATGTATTTAACCACTTTCGGCAATTCGGCAATCGAATCTAATAGCTGCTCAGTGACGAAATTTGGATAACAGTACAGCAGTCTGATCCAATTCAGCCCTTCCAGTCCGTTAAGCTCGCGCAGCAGCGAGGCCAGCGACGTCGGCGGCGTCAAATCGCGTCCGTAAGCGGTAAGGTCCTGAGCGATCAGGTTGATCTCGCGCACGCCTTGATCGGCCAGCATCCGCGCTTCTTCGATCAGGTCAGCGATCGGGCGGCTCTGATGCAGGCCGCGAATCTTGGGGATGATGCAAAAGGCGCATTTATGGTTACAGCCCTCGGAGACCTTCAAGTAGGACGTGAAGAAATCGCCGACGGTCGCACGCGGGGCTTGCGGTCCCGGCAAGATGTGAGCGGCACCGGGATACGGAATCGGGCGAGTCTCGGGCGTTTCGGTGCGGCGTAGCAGTTCGGGCAATTCGAGGAAATTGCCCGTGCCAACGAACACGTCGACTTCCGGCAGCGACTCCCTGAGTTCCTCGCCATAGCGCTGCGACAGGCATCCGGCGACCACGAGTCGGCGGCTCTTGCCGTTTTTCTTCATCGAGGCGGCCTGGAGGATGGCGTCGATCGATTCCTTCTTTGCGGCTTCGATAAACGCGCAGGTGTTCACGACGAGGACCTCGGCTTCCTCGGGATTCAAGGCAATAGCGAAACCGGCGCGCATCAGCGCCCCTAACATCAGTTCGCTATCGACCTGGTTCTTAGGGCATCCCAGGCTTAAGAGATGAACCTTTTCCACGACCTATCGAAACCTCAGGGGCTTATATGTGTACTGGTTAGAAACCGGTGACGCAATCCTATTGCTACCCGCCCGAAAACGAGGGCTTAAAGCGGCGCTTTAATGGGCGCCGGGCGCCTCGACGATATCCGCGCCCTTGGGCGGTTCGAACACGAACAGCGAGTCGTTCAAAGCGATATTGGCGTGGATTTCGTTGAGGTGGAGCGTGGTCGAGTTGCCGAGCTGGTCGGTGATTTTCATCCACATCAGATCGTAGCTCTTGGGATCGAGTCCAAGCTCGATTACCTCGCCGCCGCGCTTGGGCGATAGCGCGACGTGAACCAATCCGTCCGCAGGCGACGAGGGCGGCAGCGTAGCCTCGAAGTCGCGCTTGATATCGCCCACGCCGAGTAAGAAGGCGACCGGCGCGGAGGACTTGAACACTCGCTCCAGCGGCGCCTTCATCACCTGGTTGAGGTCGGGCGCATAGCTGTACAGGTCATGGCCGTCGGAAACGATCAGTTCCGAGTCAAGCCCCTCGAACTCCCATCGCATCTTGCCCGGCTTGCGGTAGTAGACGGTGCCGGCGCGCTCGCGATGGCGTCCGTCGGCGGCCACGATATTCTCGCTGAACCTGGCCTTCAGGCTTGTGGTCTTCTGATAGTGGGTTTGGATGCGTTTCAGGATCGTATCGAGCTTGTCGTTGCGATGGTCGGCCGACCCCGGCGCGGTATCGGAGGCGCTCGCGAAGCGAACATCCGCCGGTCCGGACACGAGGCCCGCGATCACGATCATCAGAATCAGCAGTCGCAAAATCATCTTGTCTGTAATTTCGAGCGCAGCGAGAAAGCTCCGGGATTCCTTGCTCCGCGGACTGCGCTCGGAATGACAACATTACGCTATTCTCCGGAGAGGCAACACTAGCCGGCGCCGCGCAGGCCGCGCACTTCGCGCGGACGGGCACCGTCGGCCGGCAGCACCAGCCCCTCGCGCTCCATCTGTTCAACCATCCGCGCGGCCCTATTGTAACCGATCCGCAAGCGGCGCTGGATCATCGAGATCGACGCCTGATTGCTTTCGATCACGATTCGCACCGCCTCGTCGTACATTTCGTCCTGCGCGAGGCCGCCCAAGCCGTCAGCGTCGCCCGCCTCGGGCCGTTTGGTTTCGAGGATCTCCATCTGATATTCGGGCGCGCCCTGCGCGCGCAGGAAGTCCGTTACCTTGCGAATCTCGACCTCCGATACGAACGGCCCGTGCAGGCGGCGGAGCTTGGCGGTGCCGGGCGGCATGAACAGCATGTCGCCCTCGCCGAGCAGCCGTTCGGCGCCGATCGAATCGAGAATCGTGCGCGAGTCGACGCGCGAGGTCACCTGCAACGAGATTCGCGCGGGCAGATTCGCCTTGATCAATCCCGTGATTACGTCGACCGACGGCCGCTGCGTGGCAAGGATCAGATGGATACCGGAAGCGCGCGCCTTCTGCGCCAGGCGCGTGATATCGCGCTCGACGGTCTTGCCCTCATGCAGCAGCAGGTCGGCAAGTTCGTCGATCACGATCACGATTTTCGGCAGCCGGCGATGCTCGAGCGGGCGCGCGTCGGGCGACGATTGTTCCGCGGCCGGCGGTTTGGCGCTGGGCGTCGTTTTCGCGACGGCCTGATTGTAGCCCTCGATATTGCGCACGCCCTTATCGCGCATCAGGCGGTAGCGATACTCCATCTCCTGCGTTGCCCACAGCAGCGCCGCCGCGGCCTTGTCGGGATCGACCACCACCGGCACCAGCAGATGAGGAACCTGCTCGTAGGCCGACAGTTCGAGCATCTTGGGATCGATCAGGATGAAGCGCACGTCGTCGTCGGTCGAGTTGAACAGGATCGACGAAATCATGGTGTGAATCGCGACCGATTTGCCGGTGCCGGTCGCGCCCGCGATCAGCAGATGCGGCATCCGCGCCAAATCGGCCACTACCGGGCGCCCGCTGATATCCTTGCCCAGCGCGATCACGAGATGGCCCTGCGCGGCGCGGAACTCCTCGGACTCCAGAATCTCGCGCAGGTAAATTTTCTCGCGCTTGCGATTCGGCACCTCGATTCCGACCACCGCCTCGCCCGGTACCGGCGCCTGAATTCGCACCGCCGGTGCTTTCATCGCCAGCGAGAGATCATCGGCCAGATTCACGATCTGGCTGACCTTGACGCCGCTGCCCGGCTCGAATTTGAACATCGTGACCACGGGGCCGGGCTGCACCTCGACCACATGGCCATCGACCGAGAAGGCGGCCAGTTTCTGTTCCAGCAGGCGCGCGCTTTTTTCCAGCGCGGCTTCGTCGAATCCGGTGCGCGTCAACGACGGTGAATCGAGGAGCGAAAGCGACGGCAGTTTGAAACCGCTCTTGCCTCGCGGGCGCGCCGGCGCGCGGCCCGCCGACGGCGCGAGCGGCTCGCGCGGCTCCGTGACCGTCACAGGAGCGCCGTCGTCTTCCTCATGTTCATCAGCATATTCATCAGCGGCATCGAGCACGTGCACGTCGCTATCGAAGTCCTCGAGATCGGTGTCGCCGTGCGCGCGTGGCCGTCGCAGACGGCCGAGGCCACCGCGTATCAGATCGGTAGGGGCGCGCTCGACCAGGAGCACGACGCCGCAGATAATCGCCAGCGACAACACCATCAGGCTTCCGCCGAAACTCAAGTAGCGTTCGAGCCACGCCGCCATGTCGCGCCCGATCGCACCCGAGGCTTGCGGATCGCCAGCGATCAGCAGTGCGATCGCGGCGCTGAGCGCGGTCACCAGGATCGATCCGCCCAAGGCGGAGCGGCGCAAGGCGTCGAGGCCCTCCGCCGACCATACCTTCGCGGCCATCCAGCCGATCAGGGCCGCGACGATATAGGACTGGACGCCGAGCGATTCGGTAAGCGCGGCGGCGAGCCGATATCCGAGCGGCCCGGCGAGATTCGAATGCGATGCGAGATCGTACGAAACGAGGCTCAAGCCGGTGAATGCCGCGATCGCGGCCAATCCGAGCGCCCCCAGCTCGCGCGCGATGCTACCGGTAATATCACCAGTGTTGTCGCTGGCGGCGTCGCCGGTGGTCACGGCGAGCGGACGCGTCACCGGCGGTTCCGGTTGGCGCGGCATTTTAACCTGCCGGCCGATGAGAGTTCCTAGACCTCCATCACGCACGGCACGACCATCGGCCGCCGCCCCATTTCGTCACGAAAGTAGCGGCTTAGCGCACGTATCAGTTGTTCGTTCAATCGCCCGTCACGCCATCCGGGCTCCGATTGGGATTGTTCGAGGATGGTTCGCAGTTCGGTTCGCGCCCGCGCCATCTGGGCCGAGGTGCCGTCGCCGCTTACGAAGCCGCGCGAGATCAGATCCGGTCCGGCGACGATCTTTCCCGTCGTGCGCGAGATCGTGAGCACGACCATGACCGTGCCGTCGCGGGCCAGCGCCTGCCGCTCGCGCATCAGCTCGAAATCCTCCGGTCCCGCGTCGGCCGCGCGCATCCGTCCCGCTTCGACCGGGGCGCCGCGCCGCGCACCGGCGGCGCTAAGCTCGAGCGTCTGACCATCTTCGAGCAGGAAACAATCGCGCTCCACCATCCCGGTCTCGATCGCGAGGGCGCGATGACGCACCAGATGGCGGTACTCGCCATGAATCGGGATGAAGTACCGGGGACGCGTGAGATTGATCAACTCGGCCAGCTCGTCGCGGCTGGCATGACCGGAAACGTGAACCGGCGCGACCGCTTCGTGGAGCACTTCCGCGCCGCGCTTGCATAGATGATTCAGCGCGGTGTGAATCCTGCGCTCGTTGCCGGGAATCGCGCGCGCCGACAGCATCACGGTATCGCCGGGCGCGACGCGCGCCCATTGATGGTTATCGGTGGCGAGCTTGACCAGCGCCGATAGCGGCTCTCCCTGAGAGCCCGCGACGATAAAGGTCAGGCGATCGGCGGCTATCGAATCGGCTGTGGCCTTATCGATAAATGTGCCCGGCGGCAGTCCCATATAGCCGAGTTCGAGTCCGAGCCGGACGCTGTCGACCATCCGGCGTCCCAGCGGCACGACCCGGCGTCCGAACTCGTGGGAGACTTCGGCAACCTGGCGGATACGATAGAGATGCGAAGAGAATGACGACAGGAAGAACCGGCCACGAGCACCGGAAATCACTTCGCGCAGCATCGGCCTGAGCGAACTCTCCGGCGGCGTTCGCCCCTGGCGCTCGGCGTTGGTCGAATCGGACAGCAGCATCGTGACGCCGCGCTGGCCGAGTTCGGCGAAGCGATCGTAATCGAAGCGCTCGCCGTCGCTGGAGGCGGTGTCGATTTTGAAATCGCCGCTGTGAACGATAAGTCCGGCCGGAGTATCGATCGCGAGCGCGATCGAGTCCGGAGTCGAATGCGCGACGCGGACAGGTTCGATCGCGAACGGTCCCACGGTGAATTGGCGGCGCGGCGCGATTTCGCGCAGGTCCGCCTCGACGCCGTCTTCGCGCAATCGGCGGCGGGCGAGCGCGAGCGTGAATTCAGTGCCGTAGACCGGCGCGGGAAAGCGCCGCAGGATATGCGGCAAGGCGCCGATATGGTCGTCGTGCCCGTGGGTGAGCACGATAGCGACTAGCTTGCGCCGGCTCGCAGCCAAATAGGCGAGGTCGGGGACGATCAACTCAAGCCCGGGCGCGCCTCCTTCGGAGAACATCACGCCCGCGTCGACCATCAGCGCCTGCTCGCCGTATTCGAGCAGCATCGCGTTAAGGCCGATCTCGCCGAGCCCGCCCAGCGCAACCAATCTGAGGGGATTCATTGTCGGACCGCTTATCGCCATCCGCCGTTACCTATCCACCACCCAACCCTAGAAAGTATATCGGCTACCCAGCGCGGGTGAAAGCGCGAGGCAATTCGATACCGCCGGTCGAATTCGCATGTTCCGCCCGAACTGGCGGCGAGGCCTGCTTGATTAAAGATCCAGCAACGCGCGAAGCTTGCCCTGCACTTCCTCGAGGGTCTCGATCGGGCACTTGCCGGCGGGTTTCGCCTTGCGCGCTTGCCAATCCAGGCTCTTGACGTGATCGGCCAGTATCGCCCCCGAGAGTTGCAGCTTGCGCGGAATCAGGACTTCGAAGGGATAGCCTTTCACCTGATTGGTGATCGGACAGACGACGGCCAGTCCGGCTCTGCGATTGTATTCCAGTGGAGTCAACACCAACGCCGGCCGCCAATCCGCCTGCTCGTGTCCGGCCTGGGGGCTGAAGTTAATCCTGATGAAGTCTCCGCGGTCAGGGATATATGGCGGCGTAAGTTTTTACCACGATTCCTTTCCAACCGGCTTGCCCCAATCCGTTTCGTCGTGACGGTTGTCTGGAGTGATTTTGTCCACCAGTTGCTTGAGGTCGTATTTGCAGCGCACCGGTCTGACGATAAGGCGGTCGGCAGACACCTTCAGTTCAACCTTAGCGCCTTCGGTCAATCCGAGCGTTTCCGCGAACGCCGCGGGAATCCGCAGCGCCAGGCTATTACCCCATTTGGACACGCTTTGCACAGTCTTGTTTATACAATGTATCTACGAAGCGTTCAAGCGCGTGCGCGCGCGGCCGCTTGAGCCATCCAATAAGCAAGCTTGCACTGAATCCTGTCGAAGGCTAGCTTCCGATCAGCCGCGAGGGGCGAATCATGGGAGTGAACAAGGCGATTTTAATCGGCAACCTGGGACGCGACCCGGAGCTACGCTACATTCCCTCGGGCCAGCCGGTGGCGAGCTTCACCGTGGCCACCACGGAATCGTATACCGACCGCGGCGGCGCCCGCCAAAAGCGCACCGAATGGCACAATATCGTCGCTTGGGGCAAGCTCGCCGAACTCTGCGGCCAGTATCTGAAGAAGGGGCGCCAGGTTTACATCGAAGGCCGGATCTCCAATCGCCAGTACGAGGCCAAAGACGGCAGCGGCAAGCGCTCGCGCACCGAGATCGTGGCGCAGGTGATTCAGTTCCTAGGCGGCAGGGCAGGGGGCGAGGGCGCGATGGACGAGCCGGCGGAAATGGGCGCTGTCGGCGGCGGGCCGGAGACGGCGCCGGTCGTGGATGACGAGGACATCCCGTTCTAGAGAGCACTTTTCGCTTTCAGCAGGCGCTTCCCGCGAGGCGCGACGAATTCACCACGCTGAGTAGCCGCCGTCGACAGCTACGATCGCGCCGGTTACGTAAGTCGACGCCGCGCTGGCGAGAAAAATCACCGCGCCGCGGACCTCTTCGGGCTTGCCCAGCCGCCCCATCGGTGTGAACGCCTCGGTACGTTCGCGAATGCCCGGCATCACCAGCGCGCGCTCGTTGAGTTCGGTCGGAACCATCCCGGGCGATACGGCATTGACGTTGATACCGTACTCGGCCCACTCGATCGCGAGCTGGCGGGTTAGATTCGTCAGCGCCCCCTTGCTCGCGGCGTAGGCCGACATCCGATACGGGCTGAACGGGCGCTTGTACGGGCCGGCCAGGCCCGCGTAAATCGAGCTCACGTTGATGATCCGGCCGGGATGCTTGCGTTCGATCAGACGGCGCGCCACGCGCTGCGTCAGCATCATCGCCGCCGTCACGTTAAGCTTGAACGTCGCTTCCCAATCGGCGATCGGGAATCTTTCCGCGGCTGACGCGGTCGACATCCCCGCGTTGTTGACCAGGATATCGATCTCGCCGAGTTCGGCGACCGTATCCGCTACCACTCGGTCGAGCTCTTCGGCGACAGTGATATCGGCGGCGATCGGGAGCACTCTGACGTTCAGCTTGCGCAAATCTTCGGCGAGCCGCTCCAGCCGCTGACGGCGGCGGGCGACGATCGCGACGTCGGCGCCGGCGATCGCGACCGCGGTCGCGCAGTCGACTCCGAGACCCGAAGAAGCTCCGGTTACCAGCGCGACGTGGCCGCGCAGCGAGAATAGTTCTTCGAGCGGATTCATCCGACTCGCTTCCGAGGGCGCGAGATCAGGCTTTGCTCAGGCCGGGTTCGAGCTCGACGCCGAGCGGCACCAGGATCCGCACCACGGCGTTGTAAAACGCCACCTCCATCGCCAGCTCCACGATTCGTTCGTCGTCGAGAAAGCCGCGCAGTGCCGCGAAGGTGGCGTCGCTTACCTTGACGTCGCGCGTCGCCTCTGCCGCATAGCGAATTACGGCGCGGTCCTGTGCGCTGAACGCCAGCGCGGTTTCCCATGCGGAAAGGGACTCAAGCTTCTCGCGCGGCACTCCCGCACGTAGCGCCATGTTCCAGTGATGGACGAACTCGTATTGCGCGTCGACGATCCGGCCGACGGTCAGGATCGCCAGCTCGCGCAGCTGCGGATCGAGTTTGGTGCGATGGCGCAGCTCATGGCTGAGATCCAGGAACCGCGCCAGCAGGCCCGGCGCATTGGCGAGAGTGCGGAAGATATTCCAGACCGCGCCGCGTTCGGCGACCAGGTCGTCGTAGAGCTTGCGATAACTCTCCGGCAGATCGTTGCGATCAAGATATGGAACCCTGGCCATCGTCGTCGCGTTCCCGCCCGCAGGCTCAGGCGAACAGCATCTCCGACACCGCGCCACCCGGCGGGATCATCGGCATCACCACTTCTTCCTTGGAGATGGTGACGTCGATCAGCACCGGCCCCGGCGTCGCGAACGCTTCCTTCATCGTGGCCGACAGATCCTTGGGCTTGGCGATCTGGAAACCCCTGGCGCCGAATGCTTCCGCCAGCTTGACGAAATTGGGAACCGACATCTCAGTGTACGAGTAGCGCTCCTCGTAGAACTTTCCTTGCCATTGGCGAACCATGCCCAGGAAATGATTGTTGAGG
>JBEKLA010000107.1:0-12546 GCA_050010455.1 Binataceae bacterium (SeqCode)
AGGTCCACAGGCTCTGGGATCGAGTTAAGAATCCCGCCTGTGGACTTGTGGACAACGCGTCGCAGAATCTTTTGTCAGCCCCGTCGGTGAACTGAGTTGATTCGAAGAACCGGCTCACGGGCATAATAGAAGAGGTACAGGGGTCGGTTGGGATGATGGAAGTTTCGAGCAAGACCTTTCGCGATCGAATCGTCAAGTTCCGGCGCGTCCGAGCATCGGAGCTTGTGCCCAATCCGAAAAATTGGCGGAGCTAGAATCGCCGCACAGCAGCTGGTGCTCGCCCAGTTGCCACATCTGGCCGAAACGCGCCACAGGGCTTACCGGAAGCGCCGGAATTGGGTAGTGGGTCAGTTTGATTTTTCAAACGGCCCAAAGATCACAACTGTGCAAATAACCCAAGCAATCATTGCATACGTATAGTCAAATGCTTCCGCTAGCTGTGGTGAATAGACGAAGTAATCTGTTACGAACATGAGGAGGACTGCCACGAGGAACACCCAAAGGCTGATAAGATATCTTTGACTACGTGACCGACGCTTCATGAGATATGCCTCTGATTGGCTTCCGATTCGTCCACGATTCGTTCAAGAGTTTCGGATTTCAAACAGACCCACTACCCGGAATCGCATCCTCTTGGCGCGAGGGCTGGCCAGGAGGTCGCGGACAGCGGCGTCCTCAGTTTGTACGTCTGCCAGGAGGGTTTTGAGTCCGCAAGCCGTCCCTTCGTCATCGACCGTAATTGATGCCAACGTAACATTTTTCAAGGGTTTTCAGGTATGGCGCATGCTCGGTCGTGACTGATAACGACCGTTCGAGACAGCAGGATAATCTAGCAAGTGATCTAGCAGTCCGGGTGCGGAGTCTCTCGCTCACGCCAGCCAGCGCTGTCATAGGTGCCATTTGTCACCGGGTGCTTTCTTCTTCTATCGGCAAAAGGCAGCGAGGTGTGCTCGCGAGCGCCAAGGGGACGCGCTTGCGGACTCCGTGGCGTTGGGAAAAACCGTGCGCCGTCAAACTAGCTCGGAGCACCCCTGGGGCACTTAACCGCGGTCGATCGGTTCGTGGGCGATGGGGCTGCCGGGGGGAAGTAGCCGGAAGCGTCTCGAACTGCGCCGCAATTTAGGACTCGGGATGGTGACGGCGCTGATCAGGATCGAGGGACGCCCGCTCGGCGTGATCGCGAACAATCCGATTCATCTGGCCGGCGCTATCGACCGCGACGGCGCGGACAAGGCCGCCCGCTTCATGCAACTGTGCGACGCCTTCGACATCCGGATCCTGTTCCTGTGCGACACGCCCGGCATCATGGTGGGGCCGGAAATCGAGAAGACCGCGCTGGTGCGCCACGTGTGTGTGGCGGATTGCTACTTATTGCCAGGCTCAACAATTTGCCCACACACAAGAAGCGCCCAAAAGCATATGCGGAACCGAAAGCGGCCGGATTAAGCGGGGGGCGGTCAAATCTCCACGTTCGGGCGAGCGTAGACCGCGGCGCTAGCCACGCGCGCGCGACCGCGAAATTCGATTTTTGGGTTTATGAGCCTTCCAGCCTTCCCGACGTAAGCACACGGACGCTGTGATGGGCTGATTGACGCGAAGGTTACCAACCAGTCAACTGTTTTCCGAGTTTTTTCCGCCCGTTTGAGCACGATTTCCGCCTGTTTGGAGACGATTTCCGCGTGTTTTGAGGGCATGCAAAGTTGACCGCTTGAGGGCTGGTACTTTGGGCAAGAAATCCGCGCGCGATGCCCGCGGAGGCGAGCGAAAGCAACTGCAGCGCGGCCGGGCGCTGCGGGTGCCCGACGCCGCCAGCATCACAAAGTCGGCTTCCGCTAAGCGATGGTCACAAGACTGCGCCACAGAAGAGCTTTCTGCCAAAATCAACAATTCGCCACACACAGGACGCGGCGAAGGAAGCGCTGGCGCTCAAAAATTCTTTAATCAAGATTTTGATTTTCAGGCGTGCTCGTTTTTTTGGAACACCTGATGACCCCAGAGCCAGTCGTCGCGAAAGACTTCTTTGAAGCCCAATTCGGCGAAGCGATCGAAGACCGGCTGGAAATCCTGGACGATGTGTTGGGGCCGATCCCGATCGGCTTCGGAGGCGAAGCGCCCGTAAACGTACCCGCCCGGCTTCAGGCAATGCTGGAGCAGGTCGACCGTTTCGACCGGATCGACCAGATGCTCGAATACATCCATCGCTGTGATGAAATCGAACGCAGTCGCGGGCAGCCTGGAATGCTTGAGGTTGACGAAGCTTGAATCACGCCCGCGCGTCTCGAAGCGATATTTGCAAAACGAAAGCATCACACCGCTGATATCGGCCAGGGTGACGTCGAAGCCATGGCTACAGAAGAGCAGCGCGCCGGAGCCCACGCCAGAGCCGAAATCGAGATAGGTTTCACAACCGGCCAACGAGGCGAATTCCAACGCGGCAACATAGGCGAGCGGTGAATCGTCGTCCGCGAGCGTATGCCACCACATCAACTCCTCGATACAATCATCGGCGGCATCGTAGTATTTTTCCACGTGCCGCGCGTCGACTTCCTGCACGGTCCGCTCCCAGCGCAGTTTGAGGGAACGAAGCGCATTCTCACAGCGGCGGCGAACGATCGCGAGGTCATTGATGCCGCGCCAGCGGCCGATCTCGTGCAAGGTGCTGCCGACGAAATCGTCCTGGCCGGGGAGCTGCAGAGCGCGGGCCCAAATTGCCGCAAATTGGTCGAGCGCGCGCTTCTGCATCATGGTGCATTCTTCGGACGACATTCCATTTTGCGCAGCGCTCAGCCACATTTCGCGCAAGCGAACAGCCAGGAGTTTGTCGAAGGTCACGCTCTACTATCCTCGTCCAATGCGGGGTACTCAGCCGCCGAGCATGAACCGGCTTAGGTGTGGCGTACTTGCCATGTGCAATTCTGATTTGGTACGCTACGCGGCGTCAATAATCATCCGAAAGTCACCCACATTTATTCATCTGAAACCCCGGTCCCTGCTGAAATTCCATCTGAACCGAGACTTGAGCTGGCAACGCCCCGGTCGCCGAGCTTCATTGGGCCGAAGTGTTGCAACTTTGAAGACGGTGCGGAGGACGCCCACTTCCTTTCAAGCCAGCGCGGCAATTTTTGCGGAGGACGGATCATGAGAGCGTCGGGAGCCAGCCGCTCGATCAGCTCCGGCGTCACCTCGGAGCGGAGATGCACCTCGACTCCACATTTCGGCATCTGGCGGATGAGCCGGCCCACGATCTCGTAGCTCCCTGTGGCTACAACCGCGTTGTCGCTAAAAGCGCCATCAGCGCCGAGTGCATTAAGCTGTCGATGTCTCCAAGTTCAGAAATCCTAATCCGCGGAGGGCTTTGCGAGGTCAGGATCTTTGGCACAGCTGCTGCAGGCGCTTGACAGGCTCTAATTGATTGCCGTCACAGCTCCTCGCGGTGTCACGGCGACGGGCCCTAGCCGAGTGGTCGACTCGGAGGTCCGCCCTGCGTCTTTTAATCGGGATTCGCCGGCCGGCACGCGAAGCCAGTAGAGGAGATAGATCATGGCGCGGTACCCGCATCTCACCAGTCCCCTGCGGATCGGGCCGATCACAATCAAGAACCGCGTCATCTTCGGTCCACATGTAACCAATCATTGGTCCGGGGACTTCCTGGTGACGCCGCAAGCGAAGGCATACTACGAAGAGCGGGCGCGGGGCGGGGTCGGGATGATCATCCTGGGCTCGGCACCGGTGGACGAGACCGCGGACTATTGCCCCTTCACGCAGCCGGGCGTGTTCAAGGATGAGGTCATCCCCGGGCTCAAGGAACTCGCCGACCTAGTCCATCAGTATGGCACCAAGATCGTGCAGCAGATCATCCATCCAGGCGGCCATCAGCTTCCCGACCGCAACAGCAACTACCCTGGCCGTGCGCCGTCGCAGATTCCCGCCATCGAGGAGCCCTTTTTCATTCCCAAGGCACTCGAGGTCGAGGAGATTGCGGAGATCCAGGAGAAGTTTGCCGCCGCTGCCGAGCGCGTAAAGCGGGCCGGCTTCGACGGCATCGAGGTCCACGGCGCACACGGTTACCTGCCCTGGGCATTCATCACTCCGCTCAAGAACAAACGCACCGATCAATACGGCGGTTCGCTCGAGAATCGCTTCCGTTTTGTCCGCGAGACGCTGGAAAAGATCCGCGCCCGAGTCGGCAAGGATTTCGTCGTCGGTATCAGGACCAACTCGACCGACATGGTCCCCGGCGGCATGGATGTCGACGATTGCGTGCGCGTAGCCAAGATGATCGAGGAAACCGGCACCGTCGATTACATCAGCGTCAGCATGGGGCTCTACCGCACGGTGCATTTCATCGTCCCTTCTCACTACTCGGGATTCGAGCCTGGCTATCAGGGAGAGTTCACGCGCAAGATAAAGTCCGAGATCAGTACTGTGCCAGTCTTCCAGGTGGGGCGGATCAACGACGCCGCCCTGGCCGAGCACATAATCGCCGACGGCGCTGCCGACGGCGTAATGATAATCCGCGAGCTGATCGCGGAACCTCATTTCGTGGCCAAGACCATTGAGGGCCGAGAGGACGACATCCGACCCTGCATTTACTGCAATCAAAAGTGCATAGCGCATATCTTTACCTCCGCCGCGCACGTCGAATGCAACGTCAATCCGACCGCCGGCGAGGAGCACAGGTTCGGCAGTTGGACCTTCACTCGCGCGGCGCGCCGGAAAAAGGTGATGGTGATCGGCGCCGGGCCCGCGGGCCTAGAGTGCGCGCGCACCGCTGCCGCGCGAGGCCACGAGGTAGTGATCTACGAGAAAGGAAACATAGTCGGCGGCCAGATGCAGCTGATGTGCAAGCTGCCGGGGCGCGCGGAGCCCAAAAATTTCCTCGATTGGTTGGAAGGGCGCACCCGGAGCGCGGGTGTGCGCATCGAGCTGGGCAGCGAAATAACCGCGCACAACATCGACCAAGCCCTGCTCAAGGAAACTCCCGACGCGACGATCGTGGCGACCGGCGCGCGAGCGGCCCGCGACGGCCGCAGCGCCATCACCACCGAGCCTATCCACGGATGGGAACGCAGCAATGTGCTCTCGTATGAGCAGGTGCTCGCGCTCGACGGCAAGTGTGACTCGCTAGGCAAGCGTGTGCTGATAGTCGACGAACTCGGAGAGCGGACAACGCCGGGGCTCGCCGAGATGCTAGCGCCCGCGGGCAAGCAGGTCGAAATAGTTACGCGATGGCCGAACTTGGCGCACATGTGGAGCACTCTGTGGCTCGAGATGCCGTGGATTTACGCCAAGATGGACGAGCTCGGAGTCAAGATCACGCCGATGACATGGGTGAAGGAGATCAACCCTTCCAGCGCGACCTGCTTTAACATCTTCAGCGGCCGCGAGTGGACCACTCCCGCCGACACCGTGATTCTGGTGACGATGAAGTATTCGAACGTCGAGCCCTACGAGATGCTGAAGGCGAAGGGCGTCAAGCCGCTCTATCTGATCGGCGACGCTAAGGCTCCGCGTCAGATCGGCGAGGCGGTACGCGACGGCCACGCCGTCGCCAGGGAGATTTGAGAGATTGGCGAACTCGCGAAAGGAAAGGAATTGAAGCGCTTCGCGTAGATTCTGGCGAAGCCGTGCTCCGCCCAGCCGAAGGGCTCATAACAATGAGCCCGGGGAACTACGGATTTTCCATGTCATTCTGAGCGCAGGCTTGGCGGAGCGCAGAATCGCCGCAAACTAAGCTCGAATACAGCGAGCATGGTCCTCGCTCCTGTAAGCATCCTGCTATGCATCCCTCTTACGCTGGTAGGACCTGACAAAACGATAGCGGCTCGCCTGTAATCGACCGAACGTTACATAGAGCGCGGCCTTTGTAAGGCGCTGTAAGCATTCCGAGCATAGCAAGAGCGATGACCCCTCACTTAGTGCTAACTGTATGTAATGAGGCTCTGTCACGATGTAAACGCCGAAGCCTGCTTACGCCACATCGAAAATATCCTGTAAGAGGCTCGAACTATACAAAGCGCGATGGGCTGCGTTTGTCGCCTGTTTAGGCAGCGCTGTATGATATAGCTGTGTCTCAGGGGTAGAGGAATGTGTGCCTATTTGTTGGAGCATTGGCATTTGTCATTGAAGACGCTGATGGCAATAGTGCGATTTTGCAAAACCGTTCGACCAGCTCGAAATTAGGTGGCTGGCGCTGGAGCAGGTTGAAATGAGAGGCGCTATTTCTTCGGTCCGTAGAACACGACCCAGGCGGCGAAGTTCTCCGAGATGCCCTCGAATCCGTGGGCGACATGGGCGGGAGCGAAGAGAAGGTCGCCAGTGCCGACTGGAATCACCTTATCCTCCATCCGGTAACAACCGGTCCCGGCGGCGACGATGTAGAGTTCGTCGCGTTGATGCAGGACCTGCGGCACGTAGGCAGGTCCCGCAGCGAATCTGACCTCAAGATCGCCGTCAGCGAACACTTCGGCCGAGTGTCCCGGCGTATGCTGAAGGGCGAGCGCGTCCGCGAGAGACATTGGGGGTCGGGGTCGTGTGCGATCCATAATTCGTCCTTCTACTTGACCTCAAAAAAGCAAGCAACTTTAATTTGTACTGTCGTGCATCTTCTGCCGTCGGGAGCCCGCCCGACGCGAAACCGGTCTCTCCGCGCAGTACTGGGAGCCATGCGGGGCAAAATTGGATAAAACCTTGCCGAGGAAAGCCGTTTGCTCTATGGAATAGTTGGAATTGGAAAGTCAAAAAGGAAATTCCCGATAAGTGGGTCTATACGGAGGTTGCGGAGGGTGTGAAATCGGCAACCGGAGCTTAGGATTTGGGGGCCACCATGGTCAAGATCGAGAATGTCTTGTTGATCACCGATTTTTCCGAAAATGCCAGACACGCGTTAGATTACGCCCGTGCCATGGCCGAGCGTTTTGGCGCCAAGCTTTACCTGCTGCACGTGATCGGCGACCCCACGAGCTACATTTACGGTGAGGCTAGGGGCGATTTCCTCGCGATGGAGAAAAGAGCCCGCACCAGGGCGGGCGAGGAAATGGACAAGTATCGCGTTCTCCTAGGTGATTTTCCTAATCACGAAATCATCATCAAGGAGGGGGGCGTCCTGGATCAGATCCTCGCGACCATCGCGGAGAAAAACATCGATAACGTGGTGATGGGGAGCCAGGGCGGCGGCGTACTGCGCAACCTGTTGACCGGCAGCATCGCCGACAAAGTCACGCGCGGGGTCCGATGCCACGTCTGGATCATTCGGCCGCGGAATCCGTCGCTCTAGTCCTGAACGCCTCGGCTCAGGGCTGGTCTCCCGCGTGACTATTATTGCGCGCTGCCCTGGCGCGATAGCTTCGGCACAAAACGTGAGCTGAGGCGCTAAAGCGGAATTTTCGGCTAAATCGGGTCCCATAAGATTTCGGTGATAAACGCCATCGCCAGGCGCCCGTGTGCGGATTCAAAAGAGCTGAGGCTCACGTCAATCGGGAACTCTGTGCCGTCTTTGCGCCGTCCGACCAGATCGCCCGAAAGCCCGAGACCCATCGGACGAGTACGCGGCGATTTGAAGTAGTCATCGCGATGGGAAACGTGAGCGCCGCGAAACCGTTCCGGAAGCAGCATCTCGATGCTTTGACCGACAAGCTCCGTACCGCCGTAGCCAAAGATCTGCGCGAGCCGAGGGTTCGCCTTCACGATAAGCCCGCGCTGATCGACGATCGCAATACCCTGAGCGTCCGATTCGAAAAGTGCTAGCGCGATAGCCGCGTTGTCTTTCCGCCCCAAGCGGGTCACAGCATTTGGGTTCCGCTTTACCGTTTTGCCGTTTTGTTTCTTCATAGGTTACCCTCTTCACCCGGAACTTCCTTTTTGACTTTCAAAAGCGACTGTAGCCTTCTTGCCGGAGGTCCTCAAATGAGAGCGGGTGCGGTGGGAACCTTTCTTTCGGACGCCTATAGGCGAACCCCTGGTAAGCGGGAACAGCAATCTAAAATGAAGAAAAACAACTGAAACTACTACACAAATTGTCGTTCCCGAAGTCGGGAAAAGCAGGGAACAGGAAAATGTACTTAGAGAAGCCGACACGCTTGCCGTTTATCACCGAGCAGCCGCGGCCGCGGATACAGAAATTCACCTGAGGGGACACTGAGGACTCGGGGGCGGAGAGGGGGGGATTTGAACCCTCGGTGCCACGGCAAATTTCTGGCCGCGAATAGAGCCCAGAATTGGCGGGCTTTTCCGCAAAATAAGTCTGAATACGTTCCCAGAGAGAATTCCCAGAGAGAATGTTCGCCTTCAGTTCGGCCTCTGGCGCCACCGCTCAAGGCGATGCTCGAGGCGATGGGGCCGAGTGTTTTTCCGGTTTTCGAATTTTGGGAGGCGGCGTCCAAGACTCTTAACAGCAAAAAGCGAGCGGCCACTCGGGATCGAGAATCTACTTGATTCGGCGAGCTGTTGCCTGGATGCGATCCATCCAGAATACGAGCCTTGGCGTGTAGGTGTGGGGGACACACTCGCCGCAAATGTCCTCGGCGAGACCGGTCAGGCGATCGAGCGTGATCGTGAATGGCTGCGAACGCGAGAATTCCGGCGGCAGGCCTGCGAGGAGGTCGGCCAGCACGCTCAGGGCCGAGGCAAGGGTGGCGAGAATCGCGGCCAGTACGCCTTCCTCGACAACCAGCCGCGGCTGATAGAGCAGATCGCGGGTCGTGCGCAACTCGCCAAGGAAAAGCAGGCCGGCGCTTTCCAACCGGGTGCCGATTCGATTGAGCGGCGCCTTCGCTTCGCACATCGCGGTGATCGACAGCATTTCCGAAATCACCATGTGCAGATTGGTCTCGACGCGATCGAGCCGTTCTTCGAAGGTGACCCGGTGGATTTCGCTCACCAACTCTTCCTGTCGATGCGAGACGAACTTGGCGACGACCGCGCCAAAAATAAGCAGTGCAGCGATAGCCTCCGCGACCGCGATAACGCGCGCGCCCCCGACCGGCACGATGTCGCCATAACCGATCGACGTCGCGGTCACGAAGCTGAAGTAGAGCGCGCTCGCGAAGCCGCTGAGGTCGGCGCCAACCGGGCGGCCCCCCTCGATCAGGCCATGCTCGCCTATCAGCGCACCAAGCCAGTAGGCGAAGCCGCTCAGCAGGATCGTTCCGATCCAGACGAGGAAAAGCTGTAAAGTGGAACGTCGCTGGACCAGGTCAAGAACGGAGTTGTCGAAGCGACGCATTCGGGACAACCGCGCGGGGCCCCGGCCAACTTCGCCACTCGGCGAAGCCGACAGCGGAGGGCCAGCAGGGATCGCAGCGGCAGGGTCCGGCTCCGAGGCTGCACCGGTTACGCTCTCAGTCGGTTGCCCCGACTCCACCCAGTCGGCAATCCCTCCGCGATAGTCGTGAACGTTCGAGTAGCCGAGTTCTTGGAGCAAGGCGACCGCCTCCTGAGCCCGAGTTCATGTGAATTTTCCGCAGTAGACGGCGATCTCGGCGGCGGGGTTGGGAAGAATCTCACGCGCGCGGCTGGCAAGCTGCTCAAGAGGAAGGCTGAGCGCCCCCGGGATGTGCGCATCGACGTAAGAGGCTTCGGGCAGCACGTCCACGATTGTGAGCGAAGAGTCGTGCAACCGGCGCTGGATCTCATCGCGGGAGATCTCGGGTACGTCAGATGAGTTGGCGCCAGCGTTGACTTCGGAAGCCATGATCTCAGAGAAAGACTAAATATTTAGAACTAGATTCAGCGTGGCTCATGAGGAACACCCTCACTCATGGTTCTTCAGTCGCTCAGCATCGCCGAGCCCGTACACCATCGCGGTCTTGGTGCTGCCAAGTTTGATCCATTCCGCGCAATCGAGCTGCACCTTTTTGTAGAACTCTTCCGAGAGCTCAATCGACTCCTTGTTCACTTCCTCTACACGCTCGAACTTGCACTGAAAGGCGAACTCGCCCGACAGCGACTTTTCCAGCGCCCGGCTCCGCCATATCGCGATGGTGGTCTTGCCCTTGAAGTGGTGCCCGAAGTGGATCACGCCCATGGTATTTTGCACTTCCTCGACCGCTACGTTGTTGACCAGCTCCATTTTGGTCCGAGGCCGTATGTCGATCCGCTTGAGGGTCGGAAAAGCGCGGGTTATGTCCTCGACACCGCGATCAAGCTCAATGTTGGGCGACGTAAGCACGCATCCATGGGAGTAGACGCTGCGCATCCCGCCCAGGCGGTCGCGTTCGAGCAACAACTCCTCTTTGAACTTTATCTCGTCGTGTCCTCCCAACTGCGGACGCACGTCAACGGCTGCTGCGGCCTTGAGGTTCGGGTCGCGATATTTGAAGGTCAGTTCGTGGCCGGGGCGAGGCCATCCCTGGTCGTAAAAAGTGCGCTTTCGCAGAATGAAATGGTGATTGAAGAGGTCAAACTCCGGGGTGTCATAAAAGAGCACTTCCCGAACCTGGCTGTCGAACGCGTGGAGCTCGACGTCCACTTTAAGACCGAGTTTCTTCAGAGTCTTGAGGACAGTATCCCAAAATTCGAGAAAGCCATGTTTACTCGTAAACCGATCGGGCTGCAGCAGAATCTTGTATTCGCGGTAATGAACTACGTCGCTCCCAAGATGCTGCGTTTCGGGATGCTTGCTTATGTGCTTGTACATGGCTCAAATTGCACCATATTCCAATGAATTTGGCAAAAACCGAGGCAAGCCGCTTTCCGCCGGCAGGCTATACTGGGCTTACCAAAAACTCCGAACCGCCGGAAAAGACGCAAATCCTTCTGACAATCGTGAGTTTTCAGTGGACGGTGGCAGCGAACCGAAACGGACTTTCGAGCGCTCTTTCACGAGGCGGATTCTGTCTCACGCGAGTTGCACGACATTCGCGCGGGCGCGGCTGTCGCTAGCGAAAATCACATCCGGGATGACCATCGGCTACGGTTACAATACCTGGCGGGCTTTGTGGTTCATCAGTGGCTTCGTCCTCGCCGGCACATTTCTGTTTTTCTGGGGCTATAAGTCGGAGGCGATCACACGGGTTGACAAGGAGACGCCCGGGCCGTTTAGGTTTAATTCTTTCATTTATTCGTTGGAGACCTTCCTTCCCCTGGTCGACTTGCAGCAGGCTAAGCATTGGGCGCCTGACCCTGAGATCCGTCCCCGTCCGCGAATTCCAGTCGTGGCATTCAAGCCGCTATCGAAGTATCAACTTCAGTTTGGACCGGCGTTCGGCAGACGTTTGCGGTGGTATCTCTGGATTCACTTCCTGATGGGATGGTTCTTCACCGCGATGCTCATCGCAGGGATCTCTGGTCTCGTGCAGCAGCGTTGATTAATTAAGGGTTGGGGACACGAACCTGACGCCAGCCTTCGGGCGGCATTTCGGCGTCAATCCGGCGGTGTTGGATGGGACAGGGGAGGGCCGGTCAAATCTCTACGATCGCCTCGGGCGTAGACCGCGGCGCTAGCCACGCACGCGCGACCGCGAAATTCGAATTTTGGGTTTATGAGCCTTTAGAGGCTATCCAACGTAAGCACACGGACGCTGTGATGGGCTGATTGACGCGAAGGTTGCCAACCAGTCAACTGTTTTCCGAGTTTTTTTCGCCCATTTGAGCACGATTTCCGCGTGTTTTGATCCAACATGCAAAGTTGCCCGCTTGAGGGCTGGTAGTTTGGGCCAGGAACCCGCGCGTGATGCCCGCGGAGGCGAGCGCGAAAGCAACTGCGGCGCGGCCAGGCGCTGGGCGTGGCCGACGCCGCCAGCATCACAAAGTCGGCTTCCGCTAAGCGATGGTTGTAGACCGCCAGCAGCTGATCGGCGCCGGCAGTGGTCGAGATTGCGGTGCGGAACGACAGGCGAGCCGAACTTGAGGCGAAATGGGCCACCGCGGCCGGACGAGCCTGGTGAATCGTGCCCCATCGGCGGGGGTGGTTGCGGGGACTGCGGCGAAAGAGCCGTGGTGGGCCGCCGGTGCGGCAACGTGGGCCGGAGTTGCGGATGGTGTAGAGGGAACGATGGTGGCCGCCGCGCCTCCACTCGGCGCGTGTTTCGGCCTGGCGGATGGAGTGGATATGAGCGGGGCGACCACGCTAGTGATGTCGGTCGGGTAAGCGATGGCACGGATTGCGAAGTTTCACCTGCCCGGTTGCGCTGGCGGCGGCTGCGAGTGCCTGTGGGAGCTGGACTATCGCCCGCAGGGGCTGTACGGGCCACGGCGGCGGGTGCGCTTCCAGACCAAGAAGGCCGCCGAGCGATACCTGGCGCAAACCGCGCTGCAAGCGGCGCGCGGCGAGTACGTCGAACCGGCCGAGGTAGCGAGGTTCGCGGAAGTGGCCGAAGACTGGTTTCGGAGCAAGACCGATCGCCGCCCCTCGCACGTGTGCGACCTGCGCGCGCGTCTGGACCAGCACATTCTGCCGGCCTTCGGCGCATGCAAGATCGACCGGGTTGCGGTGGTGGCAATCGAACAGTTCCGCGACGGGCTGCGCGAGCGGGGCTATGGGTACCGGACGATCAACACGATACTGCGGATCATGGGGGCGGTGTTTCGGCTGGCGCTCAAGCGCGG
>JBEKLA010000108.1:0-12388 GCA_050010455.1 Binataceae bacterium (SeqCode)
CCCGACAAGCGCGACGGTTAACATGCCGGGACCGCCGTTGCTACCTAGGCCCGAAGCAAGGCCCGGACTGATGGAATTGACGGAAGTCGCGGCGGTGAAGTCACAGGAACTGTCATCGGAAATATTGTAGCCGCCGTCGGTGACCGGTGGCGTTGGTGGCGTCGCAGTCCCCGCGCAGTTAGCGCTGCTGCCGAGAGCCAGTATGCTGTCGGCGACCGTCATCGAGCCGCCAGCATTGTAGATGTCGTCACCGGCCGACGCGCCGTTGTTTGCGATAGTGCTGAAGGTGATCGTCACTTGGCCCGCGCCAGCGTTGTCGATGCCGCCGCCTTCGCCAAGAGCGCCGTTGTCGTACACGGCGCTATTGATCATGGTGAGAACGGCGTTGGAATCGTCCTCGTTATAGATGCCGCCGCCCGCAAGAGCGTCGGCGCCGTTGATGGTGCTGTTGGTCACGGTCAGGGTGGCGGCCTGGTTATAGATGCCGCCGCCTGCGAGAGCGCTGGCGTAATCGATCTCCGAGATATCCATTGTTGCGAAACCGGTCACAAAATAAAGGCTGCCGCCATCCTCGTCGGCAATGCCGCCATAGAACTCGCACTCGCTGATCGTAGTCAGGTTCGAGCAATCGATATCGCCACCATCGACAGTGGCCGAGTTGTCGAGAAAATAGCTGTCTACGACGCTCAGAGGGCCGTCACTCAGGATAGCTCCGCCGTCGATAGAAGCGGAGTTGCTAGCGAAATACGAGCCGCCTATGGTCACCGTGCCGTTAAACTGGTTGGAGATGGCTCCTCCGAATACCGCACTGTTTGAGATAAAACCGCAGTCATAGATAGTGAGGGTGCCACCGTTCGATACGGCGCCCCCTACCCCCGTAGTATTGGAGCCGTTTTGAAGGGTCAGATTCTCCAGGGTAAGGGTGGAAGTTGAGTAAGCCAAAAGTATTTGGTAAGCGCCGGTGCCGTCGATTGTAACGTTGCCGTAGGTGCCACCGTCGATGGTCAGAGTGTTCTGAATCGACGGGAGTTCGGCGACCAGAGTAATCGTGCCCGGAAAGCTGAAATTGAAATTTATGTAGTCGTTGCCGCTGCCAACCGTGCAGTCGCTGCCGGTGGTGTCGACGCCGGGGCTGTTGGCGTTGTTGATAGCCTCGCGCAGGGTGCAGAAGCCGTTTCCGGAAGTTTTCGTCGAGTCGGTAGCGCTATTGACCGTAATCGTGTTCGTCGCGTGCGCCGCGCCTGGGAGCAGCATCACTCCCGCCGGCACGAGAACGATGAGCAGAGCAATCAGCAACGAGCGTCGTGCAAATGCGGACGGCGCCGGTTTGCTCCTTCCGGCTGTTCCCCCACAACGATAAGTTGCTTCGACCGATCGCGGATACCGCGAATTTTGGTTGGCCATGGGGCTCCTCCGAAAGCGCGATAAAGCTGCAAGTACTTATGTGCCCGCGTTATACCTTGAAAGTCGCCAAAAAGTCAAAGTAGCTTACTTGGAGATTCAGAATCGTGAACAAGTCGCAATTTTCAAGATTTTTCTCTCGACGCGGCCGCCAATGATTTTCAGCATCAACTTCGCGGTCGAAGGGATGCTGCGGTGCGGCGGCGTCCTGTCGAGCGAGGTCCCCGAGGCGGTTCTGCGGGCGCTCGCGGAAGATGGTATCGGCGGGGCACGGTTCGACGCGCGGCGCGAGATCTTCACCGCTGAGATCGATCCCGCAGTCGTCCCGTGGAGCAAAGTTCGCGAAGCGGTGCGTCGCGCCGGCGAACTCGACGGCCGCGTCCTGCTCGCGGTAGTGATGAGCCCCTAACAGGCGATTTGCACCTCGACGCCAAACCATCTAAGTATCCTGAAACGTCGAACCGATAATCCGCTGTCGTCCCAGGCCGTCTGGCTTGAGGAGACGAGGCGGGCGCAAAGGCATAAGGAGAACTCGCCATGGCCGCAATAATGCCGCTTAGCGGCGTCAAGATTCTGGACCTCTCGAAGCTGGCTCCCGGTCCCCATTGCACGATGATCCTGGGCGATCTCGGCGCCGATATCATCAAGATCGAGGAGTTCGGCGCGCCCACCGGACGGCGTGCCCAGCAGGCCGGGGCAGCGGCCGCCGCCGCGCGCCCGCCGAGCGGCTTCGGCAGTTCGCCTTACAACGCGCTGGCGCGTAACAAGAAATCGATCGGGCTCAATCTCAAGAGCGGGCCGGGCAAGGAAATCTTCCTGCGTATGGCGCAGCGTGCCGACGTCGTGGTCGAAGAGTTTCGTCCCGGTGTCGCCAAGCGGCTGGGGATTGATTACGAAACGTTATCGGCCCGCAATCAGCGCCTGATTTATTGCGCCTGCACCGGCTTCGGGCAGACGGGACCGTACCGCGATCTGGTCGGCCACGATATCAACTATATCGCAACCGGCGGCTCACTCTCACTTATCGGCCGCAAGGACCAGCCGCCGACCATCCCGCAGAATTTGCTGGCGGATTACGCCGGCGGCGGGATGCATGCCGCGCTCGGCGTGCTCGCGGCGCTGCTGGCGCGCTATCAGACCGGCCGCGGCCAGTTCGTCGACGCGGCGATGCTGGACGGGTCGATGCTGGTAATCGCGCAGGCGATTTCGGCCTACTACGCGACGCGCAAGATCCATCCGCGCGGCCAGACCATGTTCGACGGCCTCGCGCCGCATTACAACCTGTATCTGACCAAGGACAACAAATACATCACGATCGGCGCGGTCGAGCCGTGGTTTTACGCCAATCTATGCCGCGCGCTAGGGCGCGAGGATTTCATCCAGGACGAATACAACCGCGCCAAGTACCCCGAGATCCGGCAGGCCTTCGAAGAGATTTTCAAGACCAAGACCCGCGACGAATGGTACGAGATCCTTACCAAAACCGACATCTGCGCGGGCAAAATGCTGGGTCTCGATGAAATCGAGCACGATCCGCAGATTCGAGCGCGCAAAATGATCGTCGATGTTGACACGCCTACCGGGGAAAAGGTCAAACAGGTCGGCATCTCAATCAAACTGTCCGATACTCCGGGTTCGATCCGACGGCTGGCGCCGCAGCTCGGCGAACATACCGACGAGGTCCTGAAAGAACTCGGTTACAACGAGGGCGATATCACGCGCTGGCGCGAGGAAGGCTCGATCAGATAACGCTCTCGATATCCAGGCGCTTGCGATCCAGCGGCGCTCAACAGGGAGAACGATATGAAGGTTGGATTCATCGGACTTGGAGCGATGGGGCAGCCGATGGCGCTCAACCTGCTGCGAGCCGGTCACGAATTGACGGTTTACAATCGCACGCCGGGCCATACGGCCGAACTCGAGGCCGCTGGGGCGCGAGTCGCGCAATCGGCGGCCGACGCGGCAGCGTCGGCCGAGGTGGTAGTCACGATCCTCGCCGACGATCGCTCGACCGAGGCTGTCGTGTCCGGTGCGCAGACATCCGCCACTGGCCAGCCCGCTCGCGGCCTGCTCGAAGCGATGGGCCGGGGCGCGATCCACGTCGCGATGGCCACGATCGGCCCTGAGGCGTCGCGGCGCTTTGCCGAGGCGCATGCCGCGGCGGGCCAGGGCTATGTGGCCGCGCCCGTGTTCGGACGTCCCGACGCGGCGGCGGCTAAGAAGCTCTGGGTGGTGGCGGCCGGCGCATCCGCCGATATCGAACGATGCCGCCCGGTGTTGGACGGCGTCGGGCAGGGCGTGTTCGTGGTGGGCGATCAGGCTTGGATTGCCAACGCGGTGAAGCTGGCCGGCAATTTCCTGATTATCTCGGCGGTCGAGGCGATGGCCGAGGCCTTCACCTTGGTGCGCAAGGCGGGCGTCGAGGCTGAGCGCTTCCTCGAAATTATCAACGGCTCACTGTTCAAATCGCCGATCTATCAAAACTACGGCTCGATAATCGCGCAAGAGCGCTACGAGCCGGCCGGATTCAAGCTGCGATTGGGCCTGAAGGACGTTAATCTGATGCGCGAAGCCGCCACCACGCTGGGTGCATCGATGCCACTCGCTGAACTGCTGCGCGATCAGTTTGCCGCTGCGATCGAGCGCGGGATGGGCGAGATCGACTGGGCCGGGCTGGGCCGCTTGAACGCCGAAAACGCCCACCTCGGAAAGTGACCGAAAGGCGCAGTCACGATTCGTCGCGCGAGCTTAGGTTTATGCCGTCGTCGCCTGTATAATCGCTCGCGATGAGAGTCTTGACCGCGCTCAAGCGCGGGCTCCTGCTTACTTCGCTATTGATGCTGAACGGATGCATGGCCTCGGCGTTCGCGCCGCTCGCCATGCAAGCCGTGGGAGCGCTCGGTGTCGGTGTAGGCAATTCGATTACCGGCAAGGGCTCGG
The DNA here is from genome assembly GCA_050010455.1 of Binataceae bacterium (SeqCode). GTDB lineage: Bacteria > Desulfobacterota > Binatia > Binatales > Binataceae > DATJOQ01. Next base: position 4,342 of record JBEKLA010000108.1, read on the forward strand.
AGTCAGACGAGGACAAAATGGAGTGGGAGCCGGAAAGCGGTGGTTGCCAGCAGTTGCTGGTTGCGGTTCCATATATCGTCGAAGTCCGGTTCGAATCCGACCAAACCGCGCGGGTGCGTCAGTGGACGGTTGGGATGGTCAAAGGCGAGCAGCGATGGACCGTCGTCCGCGATTCGGGCAGTGACAGCAGGGGATGGCGGATGGAAACCTCGCTTGGAAAGCTTAACTTCAATCCACCGCTCGAATCCGTGCTCGTCTCTACCAAGAGCCGCTATATGGTCGCGGCGCCGGCCGATCCCGCGGATACGTTGGAATCGAATCAACTGATGAGCTTTACGATTGTCTTCGGGCCTCGGACCGGCACCTACGACTGGAACGGCCGGCGCTACGAATACGCAGTGGCGAACAAACTACCCTGCGTTCCGGGTCCGTCCGACCGCAGCAAGAACTGACCTCGCCGCGAGCCGTTAGCAGCGGGACGCTGTTTTCTTTCCGCATTGCCGCCGTATCACTAAGATGACGGCGTGACCCCGAATCCATCGCTCTTCATGCGCGGCTTCTACGGCGAGCCACTATATATCGAGCGTGCGCAAGGCGCGTACCTGTTCACGCGCGACGGCCGCAAAATCCTCGACGGCGGCAGCGGCGCGGTGATCGCGAACATCGGCCAGGGACGCGAGGAACTGGCGAAGCTGGCGGCTGAAGTCGTCGCCCGGGTCAACTATGTGGTCCCGGTGTGGGTTTCACCGGAGCGCGAGCGCCTCGCGACCCGATTGGCCGGATGGACGCCGCCCGGACTCAGGCGATTCTTCTTCACCAGCGGCGGCAGCGAAGCGGTCGAGATGGCGCTCAAGTTCGCGATCTTCTATCAGAGCCTGAGGGGTCGGCCGCAAAAGAACCGAATCGTATCGCGACTACTCTCTTATCACGGCAACACTCTGGGAGCGCTGTCGGTCAGCGGTAATCGGGCCCGGCGCAGGAACTTCGATCAGGTCTTGATAGATTGGCCAAAGATCGGGCCCAGCTACTGTTATCGATGCCCGTGGCAGAAGACCTATCCCGGTTGCGGGCTCGATTGTGCCACGGCATTGGAGGAGGAAATTCGCCGCCACGGCGCCGACTCGATCGCGGCCTTTATCGCAGAGCCGATAGTCGGGGCCACCGGTGGCGTGATTGCGCCAGTCGACGAATACTGGCCGCGAATCGCCGAGATCTGTCGGCGCAACGATATACTGCTAATCGCCGACGAAGTGATGACCGGGTTTGGTCGAACCGGCAAGCGCTTCGCCGTGGAGCATTGGAATATCAAGCCGGACCTGTTAGTCGGCGGCAAAGGATTGACCGCCGGCTACGTTCCGATGGGGATGCTCGCGGCCGACGAAGCGCTGGTTGAAGAGTGCGAACGGGCGGGCGGCGATTTCATGTTCTTTACCTACAGCTCGCATCCGCTCGCTTGTGCGATCGCGGAACGGGTACTGGAAATCATCGAACGCGAAGGTTTGATCGAGAGAGCTGCGCGGGTCGGCGCGCGGCTGGGCGAGCGTCTCAGGCAGGTATTGGGCGGCCACCCGATGGTCGGCGACATTCGCGGCACGGGCCTGTTTTGGGGGATCGAGCTGGTGAAGGATCGCTCTACGCGCGAGCCGTTTCCGCCTTCCGCACGCGCCATCAATCGGGTGCTGGCGTCGGCGGTCAGGCGCGGGCTATTCATCTATCCGTCGGCCGGGATGGCCGCGGAGCGCGGCGGCGACGCGATTATGGTCACGCCACCGTTCGTGATCGGCGACGAGGAGATCGAGTTTATCGCGCAGACGCTTCGGGCCACGCTCGATGACGTCGGCGCCGGCTTGACTACTAAAGCTGCAGGCAGTTAGGAGATTGCGGCAGAGGCGAACCAGGCGGTGGTGATGCGAAGCGGACGGGTTGGAGAGACGGTTCGCGGCGAACGCGCGCGGCGTCCTCCGCATAAGGATGCGCTCAAGCTCGACCGCGGCATCTGGCCGCGTAACGCGCGCTGCGCGCTGTGTCTCACCTTCGATTTCGACGCCGACTCGCGTTATGGCGACAAGCCGGAAACCAGCCTGACCGTGCGTTCACGCGGGGTCTACGGCGCGCGGGTCGGAATTTATCGAGTGCTTGAGCTGTTGCAGCGATACGACCTGCCCGCGACCTTTTTTGTCCCCGGCTATACCGCCGAAGCTTATGGCGACGCCACTCGCGCGATCGTCCGCGCCGGTCACGAACTCGCCCATCACGGCTATTTTCACGAACGATCCGGCAACTCCATAGCGTCACCGGAAGAGGAAAGCTCGATCCTCGAGCGGGGCGCCGAGGCGCTTGCGCAATTTACCGGTGTCCGGCCGCTCGGCTATCGCTCGCCGGCGTGGGATCTCAAGCCCGGAGCGCCGAAGTCCCTGGCCCAGGCGGGTTTTCTCTATGATTCCAGCCTGATGGATGATGAGCGGCCTTACATAATCGAGACTGGTAGCGGTCCGCTGGTCGAGTTGCCGATCGATTGGGTGTTGGACGATTTTACTCATTTCCAGTTTTCGCCGCCGGCGATTCAGGGATTGTCGGCGCCGTCGAAGGTGCTCGAGATCTGGCTCGACGAGTTCGATGGCTTCTACGAGAGCGGCGGATGCTTTATCCTGACCATGCATCCCGAGGTGATCGGGCGGCATCATCGGATGAAGCTGCTCGAACGGTTTCTTCAGTACGTGATGCGCCGACGCCGCAGGATCTTCGCCGCAACCTGTCTTCAGGTTGCACGCCACGCGCTCGAAGCCGCGCGTTAGCACGCGCGATAGGTTTCACGGCAACGGGTCCTGCGGGGAGCTATCGAAATGGCTGAGAAGCTTATCGGGCCGACTTCGCATTCCTTTTATTCGCAACGTTTGAAGCTTCATTACGTCGATTGGGGCAACCCGGAAAAGCCGCTGGCGGTGTTGATTCACGGCAGCCGCGATCACTGCCGCAACTGGGATTGGGTGGCCCTCGACCTGCGCCAGCATTTCCATATCGTTGCGCCCGATCTGCGCGGCCATGGCGATTCGGACTGGTCGATCGGCGGAAACTACGCGATGGTGGACTATGTGCTGGACGTGGCCCAGTTGATAGGCGCGATTGCGCACGAGCCGGTCACGCTGATAGGCCATTCGCTCGGCGCGGCCATCTCGCTGCAATATTCAGGCACCTTTCCCGAGCGGGTGAAGCGTTTGATAGCGATCGAAGGCCTCGGTCCGCCCAGTTCGATGCTGAAGCATCTTCCCGCGCACATTCGCATGCAGCAGTGGGTGAGCGAGATGCGGGTGCTGGCGCAGCGCAAAGTGCGCGAGTACAAGACCATCGACGAGGCGCTGGCGCGGATGCGCGAGGCCAACCCGCGTCTGACCGTCGAGCAGGCGCGCCATCTCACCATCCATGGCGTCCGCCGCAACGAAGACGGCACCTATTCCTGGAAGTTCGACAACTATACCCGCGCAACCTCTCCCTACCTGTTCAATATCGCCGACGCGTCCGAGATCTGGCAGCAGATTACCAGTCCGTGCCTGTTGATACTGGGCGACGACTCGTGGGCCTCGGAATGGGAGAAGGACGGCCGCTTCCGGTTCTTTCGCTCGGCCGAGCGGGTAACGATTAAGAACGCGGGCCACTGGGTTCATCACGACCAGCTCGGAGAGTTCCTTAAGGTCGCGCACGGATTCCTGGGCATTTGAGTAACAACCAAACAGCTCAAGCGCCTGAGCTGCCGCATCCTTCGCGGTGGCACTGGCCGCCAGCGCCGGGATCGCAGCTCGAATACTTCTGGCTGATGGTCGTGGCGGTGATAGTGGGCGTGCTCGGCGCGCTGGGCAATTTCGGCTTTCGCGCGCTGATCGACGCGTTCTCCTGGATATTTCGCGGGCTTGAGTGGAACGCACTCGGAATTTCGCGGGGCTCGTGGTTCGCGCTGCTAACTCCCGTCGTGCTGCTGAGCGGCGGCGTCGCGCTGCTCGTGTTGGATTACTTCTTTCCGGGCGAGGTGCTCGGCTACGGATTCCCGGATTTTCTCGCCATGATCCATCTGGGCCGAGCCCGCATCAAGCGCCGCTGGATCTTCATCAAGGCCGCGAGCGCAGCGCTCTCTCTTGGAGCCGGGGCTTCGGTGGGGCGCGAAGGACCGATCGCCCAGATCGGCGGCGCGATCGGCGCAGCGGTCGCGCGAATGACAGGGCTTACGGCTGACCGCGCCAAGATTCTGATCGCTTGCGGAGCGGGCGCGGGAATCGCCACCACTTTCAACGCGCCGATCGGCGGGTTGCTATTCGCCCAGGAGATCGTGCTCCTCGGCGAGCTCGAGCTTAACAGCCTGACTCTGATAATCGTCGCGACCACGGCCGGCGTCGTTACCTCGCGCGCGATCGCGGGCGACGTGGCGGTGCTTCACGTCCATCGCTTTTTGTTGCGCAGCTATTGGGAACTGCTGACTTACGGATTGATGGGAGTTGTGTTGGGGAGCCTGTCGGCGGCGTACATCAGGCTGTTTCACGCCACTGCGGCAGTGTTCAAACGCGGCCAGCGTCCGAAATGGGCCAATCTCGCGATTGGTCTTTGCGTCGTGGGGCTGATCGCCGCCGTGCTGCCACAGAACCTGTCCGACGGCTATCCCGTTATCGACGAGGCGCTGGCCGGACGCTTGTCCCTCGGACTTATGGGAGTGCTGAGCGTAGCCAAGATTGTCGCTAGCAGCATCTCGCTCGGATGTGGTGCGTCGGGTGGCGTTTTCGGTCCGATCTTCTTCATCGGCGCGATGGCTGGCGGAAGCTTTCGCGGCGTGTCCTCGATTCTGTTGCCGGGACTGACCGGGCCGCGCGGCTCGTACGCGCTGGTTGGCCTCGGCGCCTTTCTTGCCGCTTCCAGCAGTGCTCCACTAACTGCGCTGTTCCTGCTGCTTGAGATGACTCAGGATTACACCGTCGCACTCCCCGCGCTGATAAGCGTGATCGCCGCATTGGCGACGGCGCGGGCGATCGAGCCCCAATCGATCGACACTTACGGTCTCAAGCAGGAGGGCAAGAGTCTGCATGTCGGCAAGGACCGGATGGTGCTGGCGCAGATCGCGGTTGCCGCGGTGATGGCGCCCGAGCCCGTGGTCTTGCACGAGAGCGATTTGCTGCCGGAAGTCCTGCGCGTGGGCGGTGAGACCGCTCAGTCAATCCTGCCGGTCGTAACGCAAAACGATACCCTGTTAGGCGTAATCGTGACTCGCGAATTGCTCGCGCTGCTCACCAGCCGCGATCGACTGAGCCATCTCGTCAACGCTTTCGATATCGCGCTGCGGAACTTCCCGACCACGACGCCGGATTCCACTCTCGACCAGGCGTTGATGCAAATCGAAAGCGAGGGAGTCGATGAGTTGCCGGTGGTCGACGGCGCGAACAGGTTTCTCGGGATGGTAACTCGCCTGGCGATCGCCCAAGCGTTCAACCGCACTACTATCTCGCTGGCATCGCTCGCCAGCCGCGAGCCGGCGATCCAGTGGTCAACCGGCTACCGGGTCGCGCGCATGACCATATCGAAAGAGGGCGAGGGCAAAACCTTGCGCGCGCTCGATCCAAGGGCGCGCTTTGGCGTGAGCGTGCTGGCCGTGCAGGAAGCGCATGGTGGATTTATCCCGATCGGGCCCGATCGCCCATTCACGGTCGGCGACGTGATCGTCGCGGCCGGACTGCAGCCCAGCCTGCGCGCGTTCCAGCGCGAGCTGTGACGGGTTCGTAAGCCGGTGCCATGCGCGATAGCGCGCGCGCCTGGCTGATCCCGGTTCGCTTCGACCGTCGTCCTTAGCGGCGAAGCCCCATCTTATCGAGCTTCTTGATCACCCATTCAACCCGATCGCTGCCCCAAAACGGTTCGCCTTCGACCACGAATGTCGGCACGCCGAAGATTTGATCGCGGTCGCCCTCGGCGAACGCTGCGGCGAGTTCCGCGGGCCCGTCCTTCTCCGCGTAACGTCTGAAATCGGCGGGGTCGAGGCCGACTTCTTCGAGGATTGCCTCGATCGCGGCGGGGTCTTCGACGTCGAGTTCGCGCTTGAAGAAACGCTCGAAAACGCGATCCGAAAATGGGCGGAACTTGCCGCATTTGTCGGCGTAAAGCCCGGCGGTCGCCACGCGGCGAGCGTTGAAGATTCTCTGCGGGGCGCGGATTGTGATTCCGCGCTCGCTGGCCAAGCGGCGTGCGTCGCGGTACAGATAGCGCAGCTTGTACATATCCTTCTCGCTGCGTTTCCCCATATCGCCGTATACGTGACGGATCTTGACCGCGAACGGAATGAATCGCACGCGCACGCGATGGGTCTCTTCGAGCGCGTACGCTGGCGCCATCGCCAGGTAGGTATATGGGCTGGTGTACGCGAAATACAATTTCACTTCGAGCAGATTCTCGGTCATAAGCTTAACTTCTTAATTCTTCGTTCAAGTATCTCGGCTTCTTCGCAGGCGGTTAAATGCCTTGACCCGCAGAGTGTTTACTACTACTTACGGTGAGTCTGCGCTATCGACGGCGGCCCAGGCACGCGGCGACATTCGGCCGTCCTGCCCGTCGAACCGCGCGAATTATACCGCTGCCGCGATGCCCGCATTCGCAGCGGTCAGGGGACGAACAATGGTGAAACGATCGAACCTCGTGCTCGCGTCGGACGGATTACGCCGCTTGATATCGGCGGCGGCCGTCGCCTTGCTGGTATGCTTTGCCGCGAGCGCGGTCCAGGCGCAGGACGTCAAAGGCTATACCAGAGATACTTACGAAGCGTGGTTGCACAAGTACGCCAACACCAAGCCTGACTTTAAGCCGGGCGACGTCCTGACCGCCAAGGACCTCGAAAGAATCCGCCCGTTCGTGCCGCCAGGCTATCTGGAGCAGCTCAATTTTCCGGAGTTCAAGGCGCAGATAATCACGCCGGTAAATCACATGCCGCGGCGCGATTATATGGATTGCACCGAGAAGTATCAGGGCCAGGTCAAGCTTAGGCCCGACGGCGGCCTGGACAACTACGTATGTGGACAGCCCTTCGTCTCGACGGTGATGGATACCGCCGACCCGACTGCGGGAATCAAGGGGGCATGGAACTTCGAGTATCGATGGCAGAACTACGGTCTGGCCGCGATGAACGTACTATGGACGTGGGAGAACTTCGGCGGCAGCCATACGGCGCCGGTTCCGGATCTTCCTCCGCCGCAATGGATGCCATTCTCCGACCTTACTGAGAAGCTGCCCACCGACACTGCCGAGCTGTACGGCGGCGGCGGCGCCTTTAATCGCAGCCTTCAATCCAGTTATCAAAGGGTCTACTTTTCACACTTGGCTCAGCTCGAGGACAAAGGCGGAGTGTTGCCCGCGCCTAACGCGAAGGACTTCGAGTTCAAGGATTTCATAGGCTTCTTCGCGCCCTTTGATATCAGGGGATGGGCCTTCATCATTTACCGCTATGTCGATCCGAGCCGCTCCGACGACGCTTGGGGATACATTCCGTCCCTTCGCCATGTGCGGCGGATTTCGATCGAAACCAAGTCCGACTCGGTTCTAGGTACCGATTATACGTTGGAGGACTTCGGCGGGTTCTCGGGACGGCCGCTGGAGTGGACGTGGAAATTTCTCGGATGGAAGGACGTCCTCGGCGTGGTGGACTCGAAGTGGGAGTATGCCCATCTTTACGGCCCCAACGGGATTATTCCGGATGACGTATGGTCGCTCAGGCGGTATGCTATCGTTGAGCGCAAGCCCAAGCTCGCTAACCATCCGTATAGCAGCGTGCTGATTTTCTGGGACGCCGAGAACTGGTATCCGAGCTTTTCGATTGCGTTCGACCGCTCCGGCAAAATCTGGAAGATCGCGTTCTGGCAGCAGCGCTGGAGCGAGGACTACAACGGCGAGTGGGCGGCGATCAACAAGGGCATCCAGGCCGGAACATTCCAATCGGCCCAGATCATGGATTTGCAAAAATCCCGCGGCACGATCCTGCTCGGCTATGGTGTCGGCTACCCCAACGTGACGCCGCGTCACGCCGCCG
>JBEKLA010000109.1:0-12234 GCA_050010455.1 Binataceae bacterium (SeqCode)
CCGGCGCCCACTTCGCATTTTCGGGGCGCGCAAACCCTGTCGGCGCGTTGGACTGTCGCGCCGAAACTCGATAACAGTCGCAGAATCGTTCGATGGCGCGGGAGCGGAAGATACGCTCGGGGCGCCCGCCGCTGGCCCCGCAGCCGATTTCTTGGGAGCGAAACGAAAAGGTCATGGTAGGAATAACTTCTTTTGGCGGTTACGTTCCGCGGCTCCGCCTGGAGCGCAAGGCTGTCGTTGACGCGAACGGATGGTTTAATCCGGCTCTTCGAGCCTATGCGAAGGGCGAGCGCGCGATGGCCAATTGGGATGAGGACAGCGTCACGATGGGGGTGGCTGCCGCGCGCGATTGTCCCGGCGTCGAGCGTGCGGCCGAAGTATCGTCGGTGTTCCTGGCCTCGACGACGCTGCCGTTCGCGGATCGCCAAAACGCGGCGCTGATGGCGGGCGCGCTGAACCTGGATGAAAGCCTGGCGACGCTCGACGTTACCGGCTCGCAGCGATGCGCCACCAGCGGCTTGATCCAGGCACTGCGTGCGCTCCCGGGCGGCGAGGGCAAGACCTTGTTCGTCGCGGCCGAGCAGCGCCGGAGCAAGGCTGCCAGCCCGATAGAACTGCTTACGGGCGACGGCGCTGCGGCGCTGTTGCTAGGCACCGACAATCTCATTGCCGAATTCGTCGGCAGCCATCAGATCGCGGTTGATTTCGTGGATCATTATCGCGGCACGCAAGAGGCCTTCGATTATTCCTGGGAGGAGCGCTGGATTCGCGACGAAGGCTACATGCGGATTGTTCCGCGCGCGATCAAAGCCTTGTTCGAGCGCGTGGAAGTGCCGCCCTCGCAGATCGCCCATTTCATTCTCCCGTGCCAATTCCCGAAGCTCTCACAACAGATTGCCAAGTCGTTCGGGATAGGCGATGCGGCGGTCGTCGATAATCTCGACGGAAAGGTGGGCGACGCGGGCGCAGCGCACAGCCTCCTCTTGCTGGCTCATGCGTTGGAGAAAGCTCGCCCGCGCGAGTACATCCTGGTGCTTGGATTCGGCCAGGGATGCGACGCGCTGCTGTTCCGCACCACGGAGCGGCTGGAGGGCTTCAGGCCCCGGATTGGAGTTGGCGGGTACCTGGAGCGCAAGCGGCTCGAGAGCAATTACAATCGCTTCCTCGCCTTCCGCGGCCTCGTGCAACAGGAAAAAGGAATCCGCGCCGAAGCCGATATCCGCACTCCTCTGAGCACGTTGTATCGAAACCGCCGCATGGCGACCGCGCTCGTCGGCGGCAGATGCCGCCAGTGCGGGACTCCCCAGTTGCCCAAGGGCCACGTATGCGTGAATCCTCAGTGCGGCGCCTTCGACAGCCAGGACGAGTACTGCTTCGCCGATCGCGCGGCGCACGTCCAGAGCTGGACGGCGGATCGCCTGACCTATTCTCCCGATCCGCCGACCTATTTCGGCATGGTGGTGTTCGAGGAAGGCGGCCGGCTGATGGCGGACTTCACCGATATGGATGCGTCGTCGATTCGTGTCGGTATGCCGGTCGGCATGTCATTTCGGATCAAGCATTACGACGAGATGCGCCGCTTGCCGAAATACTTCTGGAAGGCGATATCGCGCACCGCCTGACGATTCCGCCGGGCACGAGAACCAATAATCGAACCAAGCAACGGGGAGAGTCCAAAATGCCGCGAGGAATCAAGGACCAGGTAGTCATTCTCGGAATGGGATGTTCCCGATTCGGCGAGCGGTGGGATTGCAACGCGGAAGATCTGATCGTCGAGGCGGCGCAGGAGTGCTTCGCCGACGCCGGCATCGGCCGCGAGCGAATCGACGCGGCCTGGCTCGCCACCGCGATCGAGGAGCAGCACATGGGGAAATCCGGAATTCCCCTGGCGATCGCGTTGCGCCTGCCGTTCATCCCGGTGACCCGAGTCGAGAATTATTGCGCCTCGGGAACAGAGGCGTTCCGCGGCGCGGTGTACGCGGTCGCGGCGGGAGCCGCCGATATCGCTATGGCGGTCGGCGTCGAGAAGCTCAAGGATACCGGCTACGGCGGGCTGCCCCAGCGCAGCCGCGGCACTCTCAACGACATGTATTGGGCCAATGCTTCGGCGCCCGGCTCGTTCGCGCAACTCGCGACCGCCTATTCGGCCAAACACAGGGTCGAGATGCCGGTGCTGAAAAAGGCGATGGCGCAGGTTTCAGTGAAGAGCCACGAAAACGGTTCGCGCAACCCCAAGGCGCATCTGCGCAATCGGATCGATTCCGACACCGTCCTGAAGGCTCCCATGATCGCCGAACCACTCGGGCTCTATGATTGTTGCGGAGTATCCGACGGAGCCGCGGCCGCGATCGTAACCCGGCCGGATATCGCGCGCGCGCTGGGCAAGAAGGACCTGGTGACGGTCAAGGCGCTACAGCTCGCCGCCTCCAACGGTTTCGAGGCCAGCTTCAACAATTGGGATGGAACCTATTTCGTCACCAATCGCACCGCGGCCAAGCGCGCCTATCAGGAGGCGGGCATCCGCGATCCGCGCGCCGAGATCAGCATGCTCGAAGTGCACGACTGCTTCTCGATCACGGAGCTGGTGACGCTGGAGGATTTGGGACTGTCGCAAGAGGGCGGCGCGTGGCGCGATATCCTGGATGGATTCTACAATTCGGATGGCAAGATCCCGTGCCAGATCGACGGCGGCCTCAAGTGCTTCGGCCATCCGATCGGAGCCTCGGGGCTGCGGATGCTCTACGAGATGTACTCGCAGTTTCTCGGACGTTCGGGAGAGCGGCAATTGCCGAATCCGCGGCTCGGCATGACGCACAATCTGGGCGGCTTCCCGCATCAGAACGTGGTCAGTGTCGCGATCGTGGGCCGGTTGGAATCTTGAGTTGCCCGAGCAATAGGACCGATCGGCCGCGCTACGGTATGGCATAGCAAATGGCTAATGCGAAGACCGTCGCTATCATTGGCACGTTAGATACCAAGGGGCGAGAGTTTGCATTCCTCAAGGCCGAAATCGAAAGGCACGGCTGCCGTACAGTAGTCATTGATGTAGGCATATTGGATTCGCCTCAATTTCGTCCGGACGTCTCAGCGCAAGAGGTGGCCGGCGCCGGCGGAACGACATTGGCCGACTTGATCGCGCGGCGTGATCGCGGCGAAGCCGTGGAAGTCATGAGTCGCGGCGCCGCCGCGGTGACCAGAAAGCTTCACCAGGCGGGCAAGTTTGACGGCATCATTTCGATGGGTGGCAGCGGCGGCTCGGGGATAGCCTCGGCCGCGATGCGCGCGCTGCCGGTGGGGGTTCCCAAGCTGCTGGTGTCGACGGTCGCGTCGGGAGATACCAGCCCATACGTCGGCACCTCCGACATTATAATGATGCCTTCGATCGTAGATGTCGCCGGTTTGAACCGCATCAGCCGGACCATTTTCAGCAATGCCGCGGGTGCGATTTGCGGCATGGTAACGAGTGAGGTTAGAGAATCCGCTGGGGATAAGCCGCTGATAGCGGCCACCATGTTCGGCAACACGACTCGTGCGGTCGACCACGCACGCAAGATCCTGGAAGAACACGGCTACGAGGTGCTGGTCTTCCACGCGACGGGAACAGGCGGCCGGACCATGGAAATGCTGATTGAAAATGGCTATTTTCGCGGCGTACTCGACATGACCACCACGGAGTGGGCGGATGAGGTTTGTGGCGGTGCTCTCAGCGCCGGTGCCGCTCGTCTGGAAGCTGCGGCGAATGCTGCGATCCCCCAGGTAGTCACTCCGGGCTGCATTGATATGTGCAATTTCTGGGCATTCGATACCGTTCCTTCCAAGTATAAAGAGCGACTACTCTATCGTTGGAATTCGAATGTCACGTTGATGCGCACGACCGTCGAAGAAAACGACCGCATCGGTAAAATCTTCGCCGAGAAACTCAACGCGGCCAAGGGCCCGGTTGGAATACTCATACCGATGGGCGGTTTCTCGGAACTCGACTATCCGGGGCAACCGTTCTGGTGCCCTGAAGCTGACCAGGCATTCGTCGATGCTTTGAAGAATAATCTACGTCTGGATATCCCGGTTGAAATCATCGATAAGGACGTTAATCACCCGGAATTCTCAGGCCGTGTGGCGGCAAAACTTCTGGAGTTGTTGAAGGGCAATTAGAAGGCGATGGCCACGGCAATTCGGCGCAGCGCGATTCTCAAAAAGTTATACGCCAAGGCCGAAAAAGGTAACCCGATCATCGGCGGCGGCGCCGGCACGGGGATTTCAGCCAAATGTGAAGAGGCTGGCGGCATTGATTTAATCGTCATCTACAACACCGGGCGTTATCGAATGGCGGGGCGCGTCTCGATAACCGGTTTGTTCGCCTATGGTGACGCCAACGCTATCGTGATGGAAATGGCCGGCGAAGTTCTACCGGTCGTAAAGAGTACTCCCGTGCTGGCGGGTGTGAACGCTACCGACCCCTTCCGCCTGATGCCTCATTTTCTGAAGCAGGTGAAAGAAATCGGCTTCTCCGGCGTTCAGAATTTCCCCACTGTCGGCCTGTTCGATGGGAACATGCGGGCCAATATGGAGGCCACCGGACTCGGCTACGACAAAGAAGTGGAAATGATCCGTTTGGCCCATGAGATGGACCTGCTGACGACTCCTTATGCTTTCAACGAGGATGAAGCCCGAAGCATGGCTAAGGCCGGCGCGGACATCGTGGTTGCCCACATGGGGTTGACCACCGGAGGCACAATCGGCGCATCGGTTGCGATTACGCTGGACGAGTCGATCGAGCGCACTCTGCGAATCGCGGAGGCCGCCCGCAAAGTTCGCAGGAACATCCTGGTGCTGTGTCATGGCGGACCGTTTGACGAACCGGAAACCGTCGGCGAGGCGATGCAACGTATGCCTGGCGTGCAGGGCTTCTATGGCGCGACCAGCATGGAGCGCCTGCCGGTTGAACGAGCGATCACTGAGCAGGTCCGCAGGTTTAAACAGATCAAGACCTGTGGTTTCTCCCGGACAAATTCGCGATGAGGCACGCACGGAGCAACTTCCATGGCTGATGAATTTCGCTACCTTTTCAGTCCCATCGACATAGGCCCGGTACACATCAAGAATCGCTTCTATCTATCGCCGCACTACACGGTATATGTAGACCGGCAGACCTGGCTACCTACTGAACAAATGCCGTACTACTACGAAGAGCGCGCGAAGAACGGTGTTGGATTACTCTGTCAGTCGGTCGCCGATATACATCCCACAGTCGAGTACGGGACCCTGCCCACGATGCGTCTATACGACAGGCGGATCATTCCGCTGTTGAAGGACATCACCAGCCGAGTTCACCGGCACGGCGCCAAGATGTTCCTCCAGATCTGGCATAGCAGGCAGGCTTCAAGCGTTTATCTCACCGGCCGTCCGGCACTGGCGCCGTCTCCCGTTCCCAATACATTCACCACGCCCAAGGAGATGAACCGGGACGAGATCGAGGAGATGGTTCAGGCGTTCGCCGATGGATCGGGCGTGGCCCAGGAGAGCGGCTACGACGGCATCATACTGCACGGCACGCATGGCTATCTGATTGAGAATTTCCTCTCTCCATTTTTCAACCGCAGGAGCGACGAATACGGCGGCTCACTGGATAATCGGATGAGGTTTCTGCTCCAGGTTATCGAGCGCGTGCGGGGAGTGGTCGGGCGCGATCTCGCGCTGGGAGTGAGGCTGTGCGGGGACGAGTTGCTTCCGGGCGGGCTTGGCGTCGAGGAAACCACGGCGATCGCGAGGAGATTGGAAGCAACCGGCCAACTCGATTTCATCGATATCGACGTCGGCAGCTATCATGCCTACCACATCGGTATCGGACCGATGTACGTCACTCCTCACTACAACCTGATGGCGGCGGCTCCCATCAAGGCGGCGCTGAAGAAACTCCCGGTGCTATGTGCTCCCGGCCGGCTGGGCACACCTCAGGAGGCGGAGCAGGTGCTCGCCGACGGACAGGCCGACATGGTAGGCGTCGCGCGCGCGCTGATCGCCGATCCCGAATGGCTAACGAAAGTGCGGCAGGGCCGCGCCGAAGATATCCGCCATTGCACGTACACGAATCAGAGGTGCCTGGCGCATATCTTCATCGGCCTCCCGATCGGATGTATCCAGAATCCGGCCACTGGACGAGAAAAGGAGTGGGGCGGCGGCACGCTGACTCAAGCCTCGAAGAAAAAGAACGTGATGATCGTGGGAGGCGGTCCCGCCGGACTGGAAGCGGCCCGCGTGGCGGCGCTGCGCGGACATAAGGTCGCGCTCTACGAAAGAGCGCAAACGCTTGGCGGTCAGGTGAATCTGGCGGCGCGACTGCCGGGACGAGAGGAGATCGGCGAAATCGCGGGATGGCTAATCCGGCAGATGCCGAAATGCGGAGTCGAAGTGCATCTTGGCTGCGAGGTGACTCCGGAACTGATCGAGCGCGCCGCTCCCGATGCGCTCGTGATCGCTACCGGCGCCGAATTCAATCGCACCGGATTTTCAGGCGTCATCCCCGATTCAATTCCGGGATGGGATCAGCCGCACGTGCTTACGCCGGAGCAGGTTTTGAGCGGCGAGAAGCAGCCGGGCCGCAGGGTGGTAATCCTGGATGAAGACTGCCGCGAAGCTGCTCCCGGATTGGCTGAGATGCTGGCGCGTCAGGGCAAGAAGGTGACGATCGTTACCAGCCAGCCGTCGGTGGCGAAAGAGATGCTCTATTCGCTTTCTCTGCCACATATACTCGCGCGGCTGGCGGAGAGCGGCGTCGAGGTCATCCCGACTAACTACATCAAGAAGATCAATGCAAGCTCGATCGAGCTCTTCAACGTGTGCGCGCCGCAGGTCGAGAGCAGCCTTAGCGGAATAGATACCGTGATCCTGGTCACGTCGAAGCAGACGCGGAATTCGCTGTCCGCAAAGATGGAGGGCAAGGTCAAGGAGCTGTACGCGATCGGCGATTGCGTGGCGCCGCGCGAAATCGGCGCCGCGATCTACGAAGGCCATCGCCTCGCGCGAAGCCTGTAGCGGTCGTGCGAGATTGCGTATGGAGAATCGCGCCAAGCTGCCGTTGTGCGGGACACCGCGGAAAAAATCGCAGAAATCTATCCGGCCGGGATGGGACCCGATCCGGCGTGGATGGAAATCCGCGAATTCTATTGTCCAGGATGCGGGACTCAGTTGGAGGTCGAGGCGATCCCGCCCGGCTATCCGATCGTGTCCGATTTTCTGCCCGACATCGACGCGTTCTATGCGCAGTGGCTCAACGAGCCGCTTAAATAGGCCCGCGAGTGTGCTATCATTAGGCCCATTATATGGGTGGCAAGCGTGCGCACATAATTCTTCCCGAGGAGTTGGTCGCGGAGATCGATAGCCTGGTGGGACAGCGCGGACGCAGCGGCTTCATCGTGAGGGCCGCTTCCGCAGAGGTGCGCCGTCAGCTTCAGCTTAAAGCTCTGGAAAAGGCCGCAGGCAGCTGGAAAGACAGGTACCATCCTGAGCTCAAGGCGGGCGCGCGCAACTGGGTGGCGCGGATGCGCAGGGAGAGCGACGAGCGCCTTCTCAAGGATCGCGGCCGGCGCTGATGGCGGGCTATCTGCTTGACACGTCCGTCATCGTGGACGTTCTCAACGGCAAGCGCGAACGCAAGCCGATGCTCGAAATCCTGCTGCAGCAAGGCAACACGCTGGGCTGCTGCGCGATTAACGTCGCGGAGGTATATGCGGGCATGCGGCCGCACGAAGCCCAGGCTACGCAGGCGCTGCTCAAGAGCCTTGACTACTACGAGATCACCTGGGAGATCGCCAGGAAAGCGGGCGAGATCAAATTTCAACAGGCGCGCAGGGGTCGAACGCTTTCGCTGGCTGACGCAATGATCGCCGCGGTTACCGTGAGCAACCAACTCAAGTTGATGACCGACAACGTCCGCCACTACCAAATACCGGGCGTGAACCTTTTCCCGCTCGATTGAGCGGTCGCGTAGTAGCGGCCGTGGCTTTCGCGGCCGGTTCAGAGGTCGCGGGCGAGGGCGAGGCCGTCGCGCGCCACCGCCTCGCCGATCTGGCGCGGCGCTCTGGCGTCACCGAGCGGCTTGACGCCCTTGCCCTTCAGCATCTCGTAGGGCTCGACGTTGGAATATTTCACATCGAGGAAATTTTTGGGCTCGGTGCGTCCCAGCAGCTTGCACATCAACTGCATCTGGCCGACGACGACGTTGCCCTTTTCGTAGATCACCATTTCATGGCCACGCGAGGCGGTTGAAAAGCAGCGCCGAGCGGCCTAAATCACTATCTGGCCACTGCTTGAATTCAGGACCCGAACGAGTATCGATGGCGAAGAGCGCGAAGCGCGAGTCAATGCGCGCTCGCGACCACTCGGATCGGACAGGAGAAAACCGCGATGACGAAACCAGTTGATTCCGACCACAAGGCCGCGATCACCTACGGCGGAAAGGTAGTTGGAGAGGCTCTGAAACAGGGCGGCGTCGATTCCGTCTTCGGGATTTATGGCTCGATCAATGTCGCGATCGAGGAAGCGAATCGCCAGGGCGTAAAGATGTATCACGTGCGGCACGAGCAATCGGCCGGCTTCGCCGCCGACGCTTACGCGCGATGCCTGCGCAAGCCCGGCGTGTGCTTTTCTTCGTCGGCTCCGGGATTCGCGAATCTGGTATCGCCCATCGCGCAGGCCAAGGGCGCGATGAGCCCGGTGATCCTGCTCAACGGCCAGCACGGAATTACGGGCGATGGCGTCGACACGGTGCAGGAAGGGTATGCCACCGAAGTGATGCGGCCATTCGCGAAGTGGACGCATCGATGCCTGGATTGGAACATGCACTCCTACTGGGTGCAAAAGGCGCTTACCGAGTCTGTGCAATATCCTCCGGGGCCGATCGTTCTGGAGTTCCCGCGCAACAGCCTCAACTCGCGCGGTCCCGATCGGCAAATGAAATATCTGCCCAACGGCGGACCGCATCCCGCGCGTTCGCAGGGCGATCCGGCCGAGATCGATCGCGCGGTAGGGATGCTGCTCGAAGCGGAGCGTCCGCTGCTGATCGTCGGAGACGGCGTCTATTGGTCCGACGGCATGGAACAACTGCGCGCACTCGCCGAGTTTCTTAAAATCCCGGTCAACTCGCGGCGAACCGCGCGCGGCGCGCTGCGCGAGGACCATCCGCTCGCGCTGGGCAGCGGATACCGCGGCGAACTTATCCGAAGCGCCGACGTGATTTGTATCGTCGGGCTTCGCGCGACCTGGCTCGAAGAATGGTTCGAGCCGCCCGAGTGGACTCGCGGCCCGAAGTATATCCAAGTGCAAGAGACGGCTGGAGAAATCTGGCCCGCGTTGCCGACCGAGTCGGCGATCGTCGGTTCGTGCGGCCCGGTTCTCGGGCAGATGCTGGCGGCGGCCAAGGATCGCGCCAAGACGCCGCCCAGCCGCGAGGCGTGGCTTGGGAAACTCGCGGAAGCCAGAGAGAAATACCGGCGCCGACAAAGTGAAGCGCTCGAGCGCCATCTCAAATCCAATCCGCGCCTGATGCATCCTGACGTTCTCGGCACCCGTCTCGCGCAGTTCCTCGATCCCGGCGCGACCATCATCTTCGATTCCTTCACCGGCACAGCTTTTCTGACTGATAAGCTCGAAGCCAAGTTCGCCGGCCAGATCCTCGACGCCGGATTGCATCAGCCGGTCGGCCACGGTATCGGGATGTGTATCGGCGCCCAGGTCGCGCGGCCCGGAAAACAGGTGGTGACGCTGATCGGAGATGGCGGCTTCGGCATCAGCGCGATGGATATGGAGACGCTGCTGCGCTACAAGCTGCCGGCGGTAGTAGTGCTGATCAACAACAGCTCGTGGGCGGGAGTCGCCGCCGGGCACGATCTTTTCTATCCGGACATGGGTTCGTGGGATAACTCGCCCGGCATCCGCTACGACCGGATGTTCCGCGAGTTGGGATGCCACACCGAACATGTGGAGCGGCCCGACGAGATTGTGCCGGCTCTTGACAGGTCGTTCTCATCCGGCAAAGCGTCGGTGATCAATGTGGTCTCGGATACCGCCGACGTTCATCCGTTCCGGCTGCGCATCTGCTGGGGCGACGTATGGACTCGCAACGACCTCGACGAATTGCCGGAAGGCGCGCGCGCGCAGCTTCGCAAGGGCGCATCCGCAGGTTCGATTCGGCGCACGCGCAAGTTCTGGCTGGATAATGGCGTGGACATCCCGGCGGAAGATTTGGCCGAGCTGGCGGATTTTCCAAAAGAGAAGTTGGAGTAGGAATCGCTGCGCGCGTTTCTGATGGCGGCCCGATGGGATGACTTGATCATCTTATCGGGCCGCGCCACGATCACACCCGCGCAGCGGCTGGCATAGAATCAGTGTTCCTGGAGCGTCTCGATATAGCGCACCAACTCTTTGATGCGACTGCATGCGTCCGCCTCGGTTTGAGGGGTGCACTCGGTGCCGAGCTGGAAGTCGAGCCCCCATAGCGGCATCCTGCGCGTGCCGAGATGATGGGCAGCGACCTCATCGCGGCCGTCGATCGAGCGATAAACGGCGTCGGCGGGATACTTGCCGCCGTTCTTCTTGCTCAGTTGTGTCAGGTCGGTCGGCTGGAGGCCGACCAGCACGCGCACGGCCTCGCCATCGCCCTTGCCTTTGGGTCCATGGCAGACCACGCAATTCTTTTCATAGGCCAGTTTTCCCGGGATCTGCGCTATCGCGATACCAGCGCTCAGCAAGAGCAGGAGTAGTCCGGTAGACAAGCAATAAACCGATTTTCTCATCGTCGTGTCAGGATGCGAATGCGTCGCGTTTTTTTCGGGCCTTTCGCGCCATCGAAATCCTTGTCATTAGTAAGAACTCCGAAAGGAGCGAAAAGTCCAGAGTCGAGGAAACTTTCGTATGCAAGATCTACCGCATTGTTACAAGGTCGAAGCGAGTGCGGCTTTTGACGCTAATCCGGTCGTGGAGTCCGGGACTCTTCGGCCAATTGGGATCGAACCGCCGCCCGAGTTCGGCGGTCCGGGAAATCTGTGGTCACCGGAAACCATATTGGTAGCCGCGGTCGCGAGCTGCTTCATCCTGACTTTCCGCGGCGTCGCACGAGCGTCGTCGTTTGCCTGGTCGGCACTGGCGTGCCGCGCCGAAGGGCGTCTCGAGCGCAGTGAAGGCATCCTTCAATTCACCGAATTCACGCTGCGAGCGACGCTAAAGATTCCCGCCGGCGGCGATCACAAGCGGGCGCTGACCCTGTTGGAAAAGGCCGAACATAGCTGTCTGGTCACCAACTCGCTGCGCTCCACCGTGCGGCTGGAACCCGAGGTGGTCGAAATCTCCGCCTAACTCATCGCGCTCAGGATGCGGCGCGCTGCGCGACGCTCGGGGGCGCGCTGTTGCGCGCGATCCAGACCAGAATCAGAATCGCCGGCAGCGTCGCGACGGTGGTGAGCAGGAAGAACGGCACCCATCCGAGCCTGTCGGCGAGCACGCCGCTCGAAGATGCCATCAGCGTCCGCCCAACCGCCGCGAGCGAGGAGAGCAACGCGTACTGGGTCGCGGTGAAAGCGGGCGAACAGAGGCCGGAAAGATAGGCGACCAGCGCCGCGCCCGCCATCGCGCCGGTCAGGTTCTCTACGGTCACGCATAGCGCGAGATAATCGAGGCGATGACCGCCGACGGCCTGCAGCACGTAACACAGATTGCCCGCCGACTGCATCACGCCGCACACGATCAAAGCACGCAAGACGCCGAACCGCGCCGTCACGAAGCCACCGGCAAGCGCGCCGACGACCGTCGCGAAGAATCCCACCAGCTTGGAGATGGCGGCGATCTCGTCGAGAGAGAAGCCTAGCGATACGTAGAGCGGCATCGCCATTACACCCGCCATCGCCTCGCCGAGCTTGTAGCCAAAAATGAAGAGCAGGATCACCGGCCATAGCGGCCGGCTCATGAAATCGATGAAGGGCGCGACGACTGCCGTCGCGAACCAATCGCGGACGGCGTCCCATCCGCGCTCGCGCGCCGGCTGTGCAATCTCGGCAGGCGATTTTGGCTCGGGGCCGAAGATGAACACCAGCATCCCGACCGACAACAGCGCCGCCATCGTGGCGTACGCTGCGAACCATCCGGCGCGTGCGGCGATCACCAGTGCGCCCGCCCCCGATACCAGCATCGCGACGCGGTAGCCGGTCTGAATCATGCCGGCGCCGGGGCCTTGTTGGTCGGCGT
>JBEKLA010000110.1:0-12213 GCA_050010455.1 Binataceae bacterium (SeqCode)
CGGCCGCCGAGCACCGACGTCATCGCTTCGCGCAGCTTGCTCACGACGCCGCCACCGATGCGAGAAAGTTGCGCAGGAGATGCTTGCCGTGCTGCGTTAGGATCGACTCCGGATGAAACTGCACGCCCTCGATCGGATAGCGCTTATGTCTGAGCCCCATGATTTCGCCCTCGGCCGTCCATGCCGAAACCTCCAGGCATTGCGGCAGCGAGGCGCGCTCGACCAGCAGCGAATGATAGCGAATCGCCTCGAACGGGCTGGGCACGCCGGCGAACAAAGTCTTGCCGTCGTGCAGGATCGGCGACGTCTTGCCATGCATCAGGCGGCCCGCGCGCACCACCTTGCCGCCGAAAGCCTCGCCGATACACTGATGGCCGAGGCAGACGCCGAGGATCGGAAACTCACCCGCCAGCTCGCGCAGGATCGGCACGCAGATTCCGGCCTCGCGCGGCGTGCATGGTCCCGGTGACAGCACGATCGCATCGGGCTTCAGCGCCCGCGCCCCGGCGACGTCTATCGCGTCGTTGCGTTTGACGGTCAGATCGGCGCCCAGCTCGCCAAGGTACTGCACAAGATTGAAGGTGAACGAATCGTAGTTGTCGATCATCAGGATTTTGACCGCGGTGGAACTCATCGCTCAGCCCTGCGCCGCAGCGGACTCGAAATCGCGCGCCGCGCCCAGCGCGCGCACCATCGCCTTGGCCTTGTTGACTGATTCCTCGTACTCGGCGGCGGGATCGGAATCGGCCACGACGCCGCCTCCGGCCTGGATATAAACCCTGCCGTCCTTGATCAGCAGCGTTCTCAGCGCGATCGCGGTATCCATGTTGCCGGTGTAGCTGAAATAACCGACCGCGCCCGCATAAACGCCGCGGCGCGTGGGCTCAAGCTCATCGATTATCTCCATTGCGCGGATCTTGGGCGCGCCGGATACCGTGCCCTGCGGGAAGGTGGCGCGAAATGCGTCGAAGGCGTCCGCTCCCTGGCGCAGCTTTCCGCGAACGTTCGAGACGATATGCATCACGTGCGAGTAGCGCTCGACCACCATCAACTCAGTGACCTCGACCGATCCGATCTCCGCCACCCTGCCTACGTCGTTGCGCCCCAGGTCGACCAGCATTACGTGCTCGGCGCGTTCCTTGGGGTCGGCGAGCAACTCGCGCTCCAGGCGCAGGTCTTCGGCCTCGTCGACGCCGCGGCGGCGAGTACCGGCAATCGGCCGGAGCGTGATTTCGCGCCCCTCCAGCCGCACCATCACTTCGGGCGAAGCGCCCGCGACCACGTGATCGCCAAGCTTCAAGTAAAACATGTAGGGCGAGGGATTGATGCCGCGCAGGGCGCGATAGATGTTGAACGGATGGACCTTGAGCGCGGCCTCGAAGCGCTGCGAGGGAACCACCTGGATAATGTCGCCGGCCGCGACGTACTCCTTGGCCGCCTCGACCATCGCCATGTAGCCTTCGCGCGTCTGGTTCGAGGTGACAATCGGCTCCGCGCCGTCGGCCGCAACTCCCAGACGCGGTGGCGTCACGCGATCCGCCAATCGAGCCACGACCTGATCGATCTTCGCGACTGCGCTTTGATAGGCCGCGTGGGTGGACGCGAACTCGTCGAGCGGCGCGTTGGCAATAATCTTGAGCGTCTGGCGGACGTTGTCGAACACCAGCAGCGTATCGGTGAACATCATGTGGAGATCGGGAAGGCGGAGGTCGTCGGGCGGCGAATTCGGCAGCCGTTCGAAATAGCGCACGACATCGTAAGTCAGATAGCCGACGGCTCCGCCGAAGAATCGCGGCAATCCGTCGATTTGCGGCGCACGCAGGCGCTTGACCTCGTGACGTAGACTTTCGAACGGATCCGCGACGGTGCGCACCTCGGTATCGCGGCCGGGGCGAATTACCTCCATTGTAGTGCCGCGCCCTCGCAACACCATGGCCGGCTCGGCCCCGAGGAACGTATAGCGCGCCCATTTTTCGCCGCCGCGAACGCTTTCGAGCAAGAACGCATAGTCGCCGCGCGCGATCTTCAGGAACGCCGAAACCGGAGTTTCGAGGTCGGCCGCGATCTCGCGGCACACCGGGATAAGGTTAAAGTTCTGCGCGGCTAGCGCGTCAAAGTCGTGTTGATTTGGCGTGAGCATCAGACTCACTCTCCCGGCTCAATCGCCGCTGGTTCCGTTACCTGAGGCCCGCCGGCATGGCGGAAACTAAAAAGGGCCGCAGGTGTTTCGCCCGCGGCCCTTAAAGTATCGGTTTCGGTATCGTTTGCGAAACCGCAGCCTAGGCGAACGCCCGCGCGCACTCGCGCCAAGTCGCCCAAGCTGTCCGGTAATCGCACTTCATATCAATATATTACCTATCGATGCCGACTGGCGCTGTCAACAGCGTATCCGCACGACTAATGGGTCGGCAACGAACCCTCGTATTCGGTTCGCAATCGCTGTTCGGCGGCGCGCGCCTCGTCCTCGGTGTCGTAATGTCCGACGCGAACCTTGTACCAGGTCTGGCCGTTGATTTCGGTCGGAACGATATAGGGTTCGTATCCACCAGCGGTAAGCCTTCGCACGACGTTTTCCGCGCCTTGCCGATCCATCACGGCGTCGATCTGAATGCTGTACGGCTGATGGCTATGCGGACGCACGCCGGCGCTGGACGGCGCTTCGCGCGCCGCGAGCTTGCGCTCGGGATGAGTGGTCTTGTGGACGGAGGCAGCCGACGACGATGCAGTCGCTGAACCCATTGTCGTCGCTGGCGGCACCGCCACCGCGACCCGCTTCGCGCCAGGCGTTGGCGAAGCAAGCGGAGCCATCAAGCCCGGAGGTTTGGCGATCGCGGCGATCTCGCGCGTGCCCGGGGTCGGCGAGGCCGACGCGAGCGAGTGCGACGCCAGCGTTTCGAGACTCGTGCCGGCTGTCGGTGCCGGCGCGGGCTGAGCCGGCAGCGGATAGATAGCCGCGACTTCCCGGCTATGTTGATCCTCGACGGCGAGCTCGTGGCCCGTGATCAATCCCAGGCAAAAGACCGCACCGGAGAGTCCTAGTAGACCGGCGCCGAGTAGCAATCCTCCACCGATTCCAATCTCAAAGCGCATCGATTCTCACATACGTTCGGGCGCGTTCACGCCCAGCAGGCCAAGACCGGCGGCGATACCTTGCCTGATCAGTCCGGCCAGGAACAGCCGCGCGCAACTCAAATCGTGATCGCTACCAATTATACGATTGGTGGGCTTGTTGTAATAGCGGTGGAACTCGCCCGCCAACTCGAGCAGGTAAAACGGTATCCGATGCGGTTCGAGAGCCTCGACGGCGCCGCGCACCACTTCCGGCAATTCGAGCATCCGTTTGGCCAAGTCCAGCTCCTCAGCCGAGAGCAGATTCAGATCGATCTGCGATAAATCGGCGGGCAGTCGAAGGCCAGCCTTATCGGCCTCGCGAAAGACGCTCGCCAGCCGCGCGTGCGCGTACTGAACGTAAAAGACCGGATTCTCGGGCGCCTGGCGCTTGGCGAGATCGAGATCGAAGTCCAGATGCGTGTCGCTCTTGCGAAACAGGAAGAAGAATCGAACTACATCAACGCCGACTTCATCGATCAGCTCATCCAGCGTGACGTAGGTCGCCTTGCGCGTCGACATCTTCACCTTCTCGCCGCCGCGCGTGAGCGTCACGAACTGGTAGATGATCACGTGGATCGTGCTGGTGTCATGGCCGAGAGCTTTGATCGCCGCCATCACGCCCTGATACTCGGCGATATGGTCGGCGCCAAACACATCAATGATCACGTCGAAGCCGCGCTTGAGCTTGTCGATATGATAGGCGATATCCGGCGTTCGATAGGTAGGCTCGCGCTCTGGCCCGGAGCGGATCAGCACCTGATCTTTTGGCAGACCCAGCGGCTCGCCCTTGAGCCACACCGCGCCGTCGTATTCGGCGATCAGTCCCGCGTTGCGCAGACCGTCGAGCACGGCTTGAATCTGGCCGCCGCGTAGGAAATCGAGTTCGTTGGTGTAAACGTCGAAATGAATCTTGAGCCGCTCGCAGGTGCGACGGATATCGGCAAAGATCGAGGCTTCCGCAGCGGCGCGAAACGGTTCGAGATCGGTAGTTTCGAGCATCCGATCGCCGTGTCCCTCGAAAATCGTGTGCGCTATCTCGCGGATGTACTCGCCTTGATAGCCGTCCTCGGGCAGCGCAGCCTCGCGGCCGCACTCATTGAGGTAACGAGCGCGTACCGATTCGCCCAACAGTCTCATCTGCCGGCCGCCGTTGTTGAAATAATATTCACGAGTCACTCGATAGCCTGTGGCCTCGTGGATACGCGCGATAGTATCGCCGACCACGGCGTTGCGGCCGTGCCCGACCGTCAGCGGACCGGTGGGATTGGCCGAAAGAAATTCGACGTCCACCGTCTTGCCGCCGCCAAACTGCGGAATCCAATACGAATCGCCTTCGACCGAAGCGCGGCGCAACTCGTTGTGCCAGAACCGCGGCGCCATCCGGAAATTGATAAAGCCCGGTCCGGCGATCGCGACCTCAGCGATATCGCTCCCGGGCTCGAGATTGTTCTTGATTATCTCGGCAAGCTTGCGCGGCGGCATCCCCTCGGCACGTGCCAGCACCAATGCCGCGTTGGTGGCGACGTCACCATGGCTCGGGTCTTTCGGTGCGTCGACGCTGAAGCCAACCGGACCCGATGACTTCAATTGCCCGGCGCCGCGCGCGCGCCCTATCGCTGCTTCCAGCAGATTGATTACCTGTTGCTTCATCTGATCGGTGCCCCAGCCAATGCTCTCCGCGCTCAGCAATCGTGCCAGATAGGGCCTGTCATGTTAAGGCGCGATTCTGCCAAGATAAAGCGTTAAAAGCATAAAATTACGCATCACATAACACTGTTGGCCACATTTGCGTTTCGCCAACTATTGTCAACCATC
The DNA here is from genome assembly GCA_050010455.1 of Binataceae bacterium (SeqCode). Lineage (GTDB taxonomy): Bacteria > Desulfobacterota > Binatia > Binatales > Binataceae > DATJOQ01. The sequence continues at coordinate 4,927 of JBEKLA010000110.1, forward strand.
GCCCCAGATTGGGATCGCTCAACATAAACTCGATGGTCGAAATCTCGCTCGCAAAGTGTATGATACCGACTAAGGCCCTAAATCTCATGCTTGCCCGTCGAAAGAAACGCATTACCAACCTGTTTCTTTTGATGATCGAGATCACCTTTGTGGTGTTGACCCTAAGGGTGATTACCAAACCGCTTCGACCCGATAGACTGCCCAGCGTCGCCACCCACATCACCCAGGTTCGCACTGCACTGACTCGCGGCCTCAGCCTCGAGGTCAGCGACGGCCACGTAAACCTATCAACCAAGCTGGCGACCTTGCAGTCCGCAAACCGGGAATTGCTCGCATCAATCATGGCGCCAAAGACGGCTCATGAGCCCCGCCCCGGATGCGACAGCCCGGTGCCTTTGCTCCGACTATTATCTCGCTTAAAAATCCCGGTGTCAGGCTCCGACGACCTTTCTGTGATCGGCTAGAGAATGGCGCGGGCGCGCGCTTCGCAAGAAGCGCCCGCCGCAGGCAGGCGCGCGAAACTTGTGCCGCACCTGCCCGAGTTGAACTCCCGTAATAGTCGAGGTTCTTCGCGATGCCTAGTTTCGCACTGCGCAATCCGTACACGATAATCGTCGGCGCTCTGGCGATCACGATCCTGGGTCTGACGGCGTTCACCAAGATGCCCGTCGACGTATTCCCGGACATCAAGATTCCGGCGGTGGTAATCGCGACCTTCTACCAGGGGATGCCGCCGCTCGACATGGAAGACAACATTACTTTTCGCTATGAGCGTTTCTTCACCCTGGGCAGCAATATCGAACATATCGAATCGCGCTCGCTGGCCGGCGTCAGCATAATCAAAGTGTTCTTTCAGCCGGGCACGGACGCGGCTACGGCGGCGGCTCAGATGGGCACGCTAGCGATGGCCGATCTGGGAATCATGCCCCCCGGTACGCTGCCGCCCCTGGTCCTGCAATACGACGCTTCGTCGCTGCCAGTCGTTCTGGTGACGCTGGAGGGCAAGGGTTACGGCGAAACCCAGCTCGAAGACCAGGCGCGATACAACGTGCGCAATCAGCTTGCCACCGTAGCTGGAGCCTCGGTGCCGATTCCTTTCGGCGGCAAGTTTCGCCAGGTCATGGCGTACGTAAATCACGAGGCTTTGCAGGCTCGCGGGATGTCTTTGATGGACGTGGTCGGCGCGCTCAATCAGTCCAATCTGATCTTGCCTGCCGGCGACGCCAAGATCGGCCCCACCGATTACTACATCTATTCCAACAGCATGATTCCGCAGATTTCGAGCATTAACAACGTGCCGGTGAAGATTGGCGCAGGGCAGGCTCCCGTGCTGCTGGGTGACGTCGGATCGGTCGAGGATTCTTCGCAGATTCAATACAACAAAGTGCTGATCGACGGCCGGCCGTCGGTGTACGTACCAATCCTTCGCCAGGTTGGCGCCAATACCATTTCCGTCGTAAACGGCGTCAGGGACCTCGTACCGAAAGTGTTCGGCCTCCCGCCCGGAATGAAGCTCAAAACGATTTTCGACCAATCAGTGTACGTCCGTCAGGCGGTGGACAGCCTGGCGCACGAGGCGGTTTCGGGATCGGTGCTCGCTTCGCTCATGATCCTGATGTTTCTCGGCAGCTTTCGTTCCACCCTCGCGATTTTTCTGTCGATCCCGCTCTCGATTCTGGCCGGCGGCTTTGGCCTCTACATCGACGGCGCCACAATCAACATCATGACTCTGGGCGGCTTCGCTCTGGCGATCGGGCGGCTGGTGGACGATTCGGTGGTGGTGCTCGAAAACATCAACCGGCACATGGCGGAAGGCAAGTCGCCCTGGCAGGCAGCTGGCGATGGTGCGCAGGAGGTGGCGCTCCCGGTGCTCGCCTCGACGGTCACCACCTGCATCGTCTTCTTCCCGGTCATGTTTCTGTTCGGCGTGGCGAAATATCTGTTCAGCGCGCTGGCGCTGGCAGTGGTGCTGTCGATGATTGCTTCTTACGTGGTCGCGATGACGGTCATCCCCATATACTGCGCGCGGTTTCTGGATGCCGAAGAGGCTCGTGCGGAAGAGCATGGTAGCGGTGGAGGCATCTTTGCTCCCTTCATCCGTGCCTACGAGCGCTTCGCGGGACGCTATGAGCGGATGCTGGTGCGGGCGCTCGACCACAAGCTCGCGGTAGTACTTGGCGCCGCGTTGCTCTTCGTCGTCAGCCTGGCGATGTATCCGCGTCTGGGCACAGAACTATTTCCGGAGACTGACGCCGGGACATTCATGATCAATTTTCGTGCTGCTCCGGGAACGCGCCTGGAATTGACCACCGCCCTGGCGAGCAAAATCGAGGGCGTGATTCGCCGGGTCATCCCTCCGGACGATCTCAACATGGTTGTTTCCAATATCGGTCTGGCGCCCAGCATATCGGCGATCTATTCAACCAACTCGTCGCAAGAGACCGGCGTCATACAGGTCGAGCTGAAAACCGGGCACGGCAAGCCGACCAAATATTACGTCGAGCGGCTGAAGCGGATTTTGCCGCGAGAGCTTCCGGAGGCTACCACCTTGTTCTCCTCAGGCAGCATCATCGATGCGGTTCTGAATTTCGGCGCGCAGGCTGCGATCGACGTGCAACTCAGGGGACCTACCTTCCAGCCGCTCTTCGACGCCGCTTTCGAGGTCCAGCGTCGCATCAGCACGATGCCAGAAGTGTCGCAGACGTTTATTCCGCAGGAGTCGGAATATCCGACGCTTAACGTCGAGGTCGATCGGATCAAGGCGGCACGGCTCGGGCTTACGCAGAAGCAAGTGATATCTTCGGTAATCACTGCACTGGACTCGAATCTGTACATTGCGCCGTCGATCTGGATCGACCACAAAAACAACGACGATTATTTTCTCACCGCCCAGTACAAGGAGGCGGCGTCCGGTTTTGACGCGATTCAGTCGCTCGAAAACATTCCGGTTCGCAGTTACGGGCGCGAAGAAGGCCACTCGCAAAGCCTGCTGCTGCGCGACGTCGCCACGATTGTACACGAGACCCATCCGTCCGAAGCCGACCACTACAACATTCAGCGCACAGTCGACGTACTGGTCGCGCCCAGCACTCAGAACCTCGGCGGCACTCAGGCCGCGCTCGAAAGGCGCCTCAAGTCACTGAAGCTCCCGCAAAACGTATCGATTGTCTATCGTGGTTCGGTTGCCGCGATGGACAAGTCGTTTTCGAGCTTCGGCTTCGGGCTCTCGCTCGCGGTCGTCCTGTTGTATCTCGTGATGGTGGCGCAGTTCCGGTCGTTCCTGGACCCGTTCATCATCATGTTCGCGGTGCCGATGGGATTGATCGGGGTTATCTGGACGCTGTGGGCCACCGATACGACGCTCAATATCGAATCGTTCATGGGCATCATCGTGATGGTCGGTATCGTGGTTTCCAATTCGATCCTGCTGGTGGACTTCGCCAACGAACGCCGCCGTCATGGTGAACCGCTGCGGCGCGCGGTGGTGAATTCGGCCCGTATCCGGATGCGGCCGATCCTGATGACCGCGTTGGCGACGGTCGCCGGATTGATGCCGATAGCGCTGAAGCTCGGCGAGGGCTCGGAAGCTTCCGCTCCGCTCGCGAGGGCGGCCGTCGGCGGGCTGGCGGTATCCACAGTGCTGACGCTGTTTCTGGTGCCCAGCATCTATGAATTCTTTTACGCTCGCAGGGAGGTGGGGGAGTGAAAACGCGCGCTACCGTCGTGTTGTTTGCCGTTATGCTGCTCAGCGCAGGACTAGCCGGCTGTGAACGGCGCGCAGAGACCGAAACTACGCCACCCAAACCAATCGTTACGGTGATGCGTCCGCAGCACGCTGACATGGTGCGTTCGATCGAGTTGCCGGGTGATCTGGTGGGCTTCTACGAAGCCGCTCTGCACGCGAAGGTCACCGGCTATCTCCAGACTATCAGCGTCGACAAGGGCGATTGGGTCAAGGCTGGGCAAGTGCTCGCCATCCTCCAAGTGCCTGAGCTGCGTTCCAACCTGCAACAGGCCAAGGCAAATCTTCAGATTGCGCGGATCACTTACGAGCGGCTGCGCAAGGTGCAGCAGAGCGATTCGCGGTTGATTTCGCAACAGGACGTGGACGTCGCGTTTGCCCAGTTCGAGCAAGCCAAGGCCTCGGTCGACACTTTGCAGACCATGGTTGATTACACGCGGATTATTGCCCCCTTCGACGGCGTGATCACCGGCCGCTTCGCCGATCCGGGAGCCTTGATTAGGGCCGGCGGCGGCGATATCGGCATCAACGAAACAGCCGGCCTGGTTTCGCCCGGCGCTACCGAAGGCGCCGGCGGCCATCGTGGCGGTGGTGGTCCGCTGCTGACGATGGCTATGGTCGACAAACTGCGGGTCTATGTCTACGTGCCGGAACAGGTTTGTTCGCTGGTGCGGCGAGGAACTCCGGCGACTCTCACCTTTCAAGAGTTTCCCGGCCGCAAGTTCACTGGCGTAATCGCCCGCTACGCCAACGCGCTGGATTTGGCGACCCGCACGATGATGACCGAAATCGACATCGATAATCCCGCTCATCAGCTTTATCCGCGCATGTATGCGAGCGTCACGGTGGACCTCGTGCGCCATCCCGACGCCATCCGCCTACCGGTCAGCGCTGTCGGAGCGCTCGATCAGTCACCGTTCGTGTTCATTGTCTCGAACGGCCGTCTGATCAGGAAGCCGGTTTCAGTCGGAATCAACGACGCTCATTACGTCGAAATCACTTCTGGCTTGTCTGGAAACGAATTGGTGGTCGCCGCGATCCGGCCGACGCTCCAGAACGGCGAGTTGGTGGGATATTCGTTGCTTAACAATAGCGCCGCTGCCAATGCGGCTAGCGACAGCTAGCGAAACAGGATGCGAACCGCGCCGCGTGCTTTTTATCGCGGCCGCTTGCGACACTTCCACTTCCGTTCGTTAGGAGAATTGCTCTCATGTCGAAACCATGCGCCAGTTTGGCTCTATCCGGTTGGCTCATCCTGATGCTGTCCGCGCTGGCGATAGCCGGCGCCGATTTGAGCCCGATAATTCCAGGTTCTCAGCTCACGCTGAAGGACGCGATCGCGATCGCGCTCAAGTATCATCCGCGAGGCCTCGAAGCCGCCGCCCAAAGCGGCGCCGCCGGCGAACGCGTCGGCGAGGCACGAGCGGCTCTGCTGCCGCAAGTCTACGGCAGCGCCCAATATCTTCGCAGCACCGCGAACGGAATCGGCAACACCGAATACTACGACGTCGGCGGAATGTTTCCCCGCGAGACGGGCCGCAATCACGACTTGCCGTCGAACGATTTCAGCCAAAGCTCCGAGACATACAACAACTACATAGGTGGCCTGTCCTTCTCGCAATTTCTATTGGACTTCGGCCGCCGGCGCGGCTTCGTCGACCAGCGCAAGTTCGAGGCCGCAGCCGTCAAAGCCCAGCAACAGTTGGTCGACCTTGATCTGATCTTCGAGGTGTCGCAGCGCTACTTCGGTCTGCTTGCCGCTCAGCAGCTCGTGCGGGTGTACGAAAAGGCGATTGAGCAGCGCCGCTTTCATCTCCACGAAGCCCAGGTCAAAGCGAGCGCCAACCTGAGGCCTCAGCTCGATATCTACGTCACTCAAGCGGAACTGGAGCGTGCTCAGCTACACCTGGTGGAGGCGCGAAACGCCGTCGCAGACGGTAAGGTCGCCCTGGACAACGCGATGGGCCTAAGCGAGGCGGCACCCGATTATCAACCCGCAGCCATCCTCACCTACGGCAAGATTTCCGACACTATGGAAGCTCTTGTCTGCGGCGCGATGCGCCAGCGTCCAGACCTGGCGGCAATCGAAGACCAGGTGCGCGCGATGGGTGCGCAAATACAGGAATATCGCAGCGACTATCTGCCGACGGTCAACGCGATGGGCGGTTACAACGCGCTGGGTGCCGGGCTGCCCGCCGTCAACAATTTCAATGTTGGTCTGGTTATCACCTGGCCGCTGTTCAATGGCTTCTTAACTACGCATCAGGTCGAGGAAGCCACACTGGAGCAAAAAGCGCTCGCGCATGCTATCGATGATTTACGACAAAGGGTGATATTCGAAGTAAAAACCGCTTTTCTGGACTGGCAGGCATCGTTGGAACGGATTCAGCGCGCCGAACGCGCTGTAGCTGCGTCCAGTGTCGAGCTTGAGCTCGCTGACAAGAGATACGAAGCAGGTCTGACTAATATAGTTGAACTAGAGGACGCGCAGCGGCATTACACATCCGATGACGCCGATTACGCCAATGCGCTGTATGGTTTTTCATTGACCAAGGCACAGGTCGATCGCGCCACCGCGCGGTCACTCACGGCGATACCTGGTCACTAGATTCGTGGGCGGGACAAAATTCGGCGACAGAACCGGAAGAACGCGGAACGCGTGCTATACCGTGGACTCGTTCACTTACGTGAGCATCGGCACGTGCGTTCATTTCTATTTTGTTGACCGCTCGGACCGTCGTGCGTACGATCGTTATAACAAGCGGGCAGTTCGACGATTATAGTAAGTACAGCCTTCGAGGTTGAATACTTACTTGTCGAGGGGGGTGACAAATATGTGACTATGGTCCATATGCTAGCCCCTCATCCTGTTTACCTCCCTCAAGTTTGCAATTGCGGTTCTGCAGCCATTTTTCATTGGCGCCGCGCGATTACCGAAAAATTAGCTACAGTGACCGGCGTCTCGCTGATAGTCGTGCTGATTGGCACTGTTTCGCCGGCATTCGCGACGCCGCTCCTTGTGCATCAGCCTAACCAGGATTCGGTTCTCGAAGTTCCTTCTATCAACTATCAGCAGCCTAACGACGAAGCCTCTACCGACTCGGCTGGCCCCGGCCCCGCGGTGCAAATTCCGCAGCGCTTCGCAGGATGTTGGGCGGGGGAAGTAAGCCAGTCGGACCTGACCCAGGTGAACATGATTACCAAGCCGATGATCGGCGCATGGCTCACCAAGCAGTATCGAGTGTGCTTCGTACAGGAGGCAACTGGTCTCAAGGCGAGCCTGGTGGCTAGTAGCGTGGAGCGCCACGAGTTGGTGCTGCAGGCCCAATCGATGATGACGCCGGTGTTCGCCAATGCCGGCGCGGTAGGATTGCTCGGAGAGCTGCGGATGGTCGAGCAGGCGTCAAACGGCACGTTGAGGGCCTCATATAACATGTCTGGCGAGACTGGCGACGTAGTCGAAGAACGAGTTCAGTTGAAGGGCAGCCTTGATTACCGAGGCGTGATGCGAGTGGAAGGCCGGGTCAAGGGTTATTACAACGGTC
>JBEKLA010000111.1:0-12084 GCA_050010455.1 Binataceae bacterium (SeqCode)
GGCCGCGTCATCTACGCCGGCCGAGTGCGAGGCTACGGCAACGTCGTAATCGTGCAGCACGCCAATCATTATGCGACGGTTTACGCCCACAACTCGGTCAACAAAGTTCGCGAGGGCCAGAGCGTGTCGCGTGGTCAGGTTATCAGCAAGGTCGGAACCACCGGCCGCACCACCGGGCCGAATCTTCACTTCGAGGTGCGCCGCGACAACGTCGCCAGTAATCCGCTGCGTTATCTTCCGCCGCCCCGTCCTTCGATCGGCACCCAACTCGCCGCCGGTCAGTAACAAATCTCTTCAAAGGATTGAATCGACCATATGACTCCAGCCGGGCTCAAGAGCTTGATTCGCGACGTTCCCGATTTTCCCCAGCCGGGCATCGTGTTCAAGGACATCACGCCGCTGCTGTCCGACGCGCGCGCGCTGGCCGCGGTCGTCGATCAGCTTGCCGAACCCTTTCTCGGCAAGGTCGACCTGGTGCTGGGAATCGAATCGCGCGGCTTTATCGTTGGCGCGCCGGTGGCCTACCGATTGGGAGTCGGACTCGCGGTCGCGCGCAAGCCCGGCAAGCTGCCCTATCAGAAGGTGGCTCAAAGCTACGCGCTCGAGTACGGCAGCGATTCGATCGAAATGCATCAGGACGCGCTCGCCGGCCATCGCCGCGTCGTTATCATGGACGATCTGCTCGCCACGGGCGGCACTGCCGAGGCCGCGGCGCTGCTGGTTGGCAAGCTCGGCGGCGAAGTGGTGGGATGCGGCTTCATAATCGAACTCAGCGCGCTTGGCGGCCGTCAGCGCCTCGCACATTTGAACTGTGTTTCGCTGATGCAATACGACTGATTGCAGGCCGAAGGCGCGCGATCGCGCACCGCCTGAACCCTGGTCGCCGAGCCGACAGGCGAGCGGAAACCAGGCGGCGTAGGCTTGCGCGTCGCGCCGAGCGCGGTCAATTCCGCACACCTGCGGCACGCGATCTTCAAAACATCCTGCGCTACAATCGGCACGAGATGGATTCAGAGCGAAAACGGCTGTATTCGGTGCTGTTCGCCGCGACGCTGTTACTGGTCGCCGAAGTCGCGGGCGGTCTGTACAGCGGCAGTCTGGCGCTGCTCTCCGACGCGGTTCACGTGCTCACCGATATCGGCGCGGTCTGTCTGAGCCTGTTCACGCTGTGGCTTTCTTCGCGTCCCCCCGGGGCGGGCAAGACCTATGGATATCTGCGCGCCGAGATTTTGGGGGCACTTTTCAACGGCCTCGTCCTGTGGGTGCTGGTGGCGTTCATCCTTATCGAAGCGATCCACCGGATTCAGCAACCTCATCCGGTGGCGGGACTGATGGTGATGGCGCTGGCGGCGGCGGGAATCGCGATCAACGCCTTCGCCGCCTCGATCACCTATTCGCGAAGCGGCCACAGCGGGATGGCGACGCGGGCGGTTTTCGTTCACGCGCTTTCCGATCTCGCCGGATCCGGCAGCGTCCTGATCGCCGGCGCGTTGATATACTTCACCGGATGGACCAGAGCCGATTCCCTTGTAAGCATACTGCTCGCGTTCGCAATCCTTTACGGCTCATGGGGCCTGATTCGCGACGGCGTTGACATCCTGATGGAAGCGGTTCCCGCGCATGTCGATCTCGACGAGCTGCGCAGGGATCTGCTCGCGATCGACGGAACCACGGAGCTCCACGATTTGCACGTATGGTGCCTGACGACCCGCGAATACGCGCTCTCGGCCCACGCCGTGGTTGTCGGCGAAGCCAATCCGGATCGCGTGCTCTCCGAAATGTCCCACCTCCTCGAGCATAAGTTCAACATCCGCCACATGACGGTTCAGCTCGAACGCGATAACCGTCGCGAGCGAGAGCCGGCGCATTTCTAGTCGCGGCGGACTCCCTCAAACGTCTCAGGAGTTTAAAGTGCCAACCGACGGAAACACTCCTAATCCTCTGCCGCGCGCCGCCGGCGTGCTGATTCCGCTGTTTTCATTACGCACCGACGCAGACCTTGGCCGCGGCGAAATTCTCGATCTGATTCCGTTTGTCGACTTCGCGCTCGCGATGCGCCATCGTGTCGTCCAGCTTCTGCCGTTGAACGAAACCTCGCCCGGCGAGGCGAGCCCGTACAATGCGCTGAGCGTATTCGCGATCGATCCGCTCTACATTTCGCTCAACGCGGTCTTCGGAATCACCGCTGCCGATGTTGATCAGGCTCGCGCCACGATTGGCTCCGAGCGAGCGGACCGCCGCCGGCGGATTCGCGAGGCCAAGCTGCCCATCCTGGAGCGGAGCTTTCGTCAGTTTGTCGCGCGTGCCGGAGCTGAGGATCGCGCCGCGCTCGACCGTTTTGTCGACCTCAATCGTGGATGGCTCCAGGATTACGCGCTGTTTCGCGCGCTCAAGGAGCGCCTGGGATGGAAATCGTGGGAAGATTGGCCCGAGGATCTGAAATCGCGCGACGCCGCGGCGCTTGCGGCCGCTCGCGGCGAGCTCGCCGGGCCGATCGATATGTACGCCTACTGGCAGTTTATCGCCCATCGCCAGTGGGCCGAGGCGCGCGCCGCGGCCGCCAATCGCGGCGTGTTGATAGGCGGAGACCTCTCGTTCTCGCCCGCCCGCGATAGCGCCGAAGTCTGGGCTAATCAGCAACTCTTCAGGCTCGATCGCTCGGTCGGTGCGCCGCCCGACGGATTCAATCCCAAGGGGCAGCGATGGGGATTGCCGATGCCCGACTGGGTGCGGATGCGCTCCGATAACTTCGCGTGGTGGCGCGGCCGCGTGCGTGACGCCTGCAGTCTGTACGACCTGTTCCGGATCGATCATGTGGTGGGGCTGTATCGGACATTCTCATTCGACCTGAACTCCGACCAGCCCGGCGAGTATTGGCCGGCCGCGGCCGAGGAGCAGCGCGAACAGGGCGAGGCATTCATCCGGATGGTCAAGGATGAAGCGCACGGCACGCTGCTGATCGCGGAAGATCTTGGGGCCGTGCCGGCGTGGGTGCGCGAGTCCTTAACTTCCTTCGGCATCCCGGGTTACAAGGTGATGCGATGGGAGAAAGAGAAGAAGGACCCCGCCGACGCGAACGAGCACTACGTTTCGCCCGCCGATTATCCCGAGCTGTCGCTGGCCACCACCGGCACTCACGATACCGAAACTTTCGCCGAGTGGTGGCGCGAGGTCGGCGAGGCCGGGCGCGCCGATCTGGCCGAGTCGCTCGGTCTGAAGGAACAAATCGATCCGCGGCGGCCGGCGCTTGCGGATGCGGAACTCGAAGCGATTCTCGAAAAGCTCTACCAGTCGCCGGCGCGGCTGGTGGTAGTGCCGATACAGGATCTGTTCGGATGGGAAACGCGAATCAACTTCCCGGGCACGGTGCGCGCCTCGAACTGGGCCTATCGGCTGCCGGCGCCAATCGAACGGATGGGCCGCAACGGTCAGATTCGCGCCCGTATCGCGAATCTGACCGCGATCGTCGAGCGCACTGGCCGATGACTGGAAAGCGTTTCAAAGTCGCCGCAACCGCGCAACCTATCACGCGGGAATCATGACTGACTGGGATCCCCAGCTATACAATCGCTTCCGCCGCTATCGCGCGGAGCCGGTCGAGGCGATCCTGGAGCGGCTCGAATTTGGCGCCGACGCTCGGATCGTGGATCTCGGATGCGGCAGCGGCGAGAACACGGTCGAGCTGGCGCGCCGCACGCCGCGCGGCTCCGCGTTGGGCCTCGATTCTTCGCCGGCGATGATCGATCGGGCCGAGCGGCTGCGCACGAGCCTCGCTCCGAATCTCGCCGCGCGGGTGCGATTCGAACTCGGCGATATGACCCGGTTTGCCGCGCGCGACGCATACACGCTGGTCTTCTCCAACGCGGCGCTGCAATGGGTGAGCGATCGCAGCGCGGTGCTCGAAGCCTGCTTTCGTGCGCTCCTCCCCGGCGGCACTCTGGTCGTGCAGATGCCGGCCAATCATCACGAAACCTATCACGCGGAGCTGCGTCAACTGCTCGCGCAAGATCCCTGGCGTTCGATGATGCGCGCGGATGCGGCGCCGCCGCGCATGGATGTCGAATCGCCCGAACACTACCGTCGTTTGCTCGCTGAGATCGGTTTCGTCGGCGTCGATTGCTATCACCACACGTTTAACCATCCGATGCGCGGCGCGGCGGAAATCGTGGAGTGGTGCCGCTCGACCACGCTTCGCCCCGTGCTCGAAGCGCTCCCCGCGGATCGCCGCGAAAGCTTTATCCAATGCTGGCGCGAGCGCCTCGAACGCGCTTACGGCGTCGCGCCGCTGATTTTCCCCTTTCGCCGCTTGTTCCTATGGGGCCAGCGTCCGGCGAAATCCGATGGCATCTAAACCCGCGCGGCCCGCTCTGCTAATCCACGGCGGCGCCGGCGCCTTGGGGCCTGCTGACGAGCGTCCGGCCCGCCAACGGGGGATGCTCGCCGCGGCGGAGCGCGGCGCCGAAGTTTTGCGCGGCGGTGGCAACGCGCTCGACGCGGTGATCGCGGCGGTCGTTGCGATGGAAGACGATCCATTGTTCAACGCCGGCTATGGTTCGACGCTAACCGCCGACGGCAAGGTCGAGATGGACGCCTCGCTGATGGTCTTTCCGCCGGACCTTGCGAATAAAAACCACCGTGGTCGCGGAGCCATCGATCACGCTCGCAGTACGGCATCGCGCCTCGGGATCGGAGCGGTCGCGGCGGTAAGCCGCGTGCGTAATCCAATCGTGCTCGCGCGCGCGGTGATGGAGTTGACGCCGCACGTGCTGATGGTGGGCGCGGGAGCGGAGCGAATCGCGAAGCTGGCGGGGCTGAAGCTCTGCCGGCCGGAGCAATTGATTTCGCCGCGCGCCAGGGAAAGATGGCAGGCGATTCGCCCGCGCGGCCGTATCCGCAAACACGGCACCGTCGGCGCGGTCGCTATCGACGCGCGTGGCGCAGTCGCGGCGGCGACCTCAACCGGCGGCATCAGCGGCAAGCTGCCCGGACGAATCGGCGACAGCGCGATCGTCGGCGCCGGGACCTTCGCCGATCGTCGCGGCGCCGCCTCGGCGACCGGAGTCGGCGAGGCGATAATCAAAACCATGATGTGCCTTGAAGCGGTGCGTGCGCTTGAAGCCATGAGTCCGATGCGCGCCGCGCGCGGCGCGATCACGCGTATCCGCAGGATCGAAGGCGCCGAAGCCGGAATCATCGTCGTCGATCGCCACGGCAGCTTCGGCTACGCCTGCAACGCGGAGCACATGGAGGTCGCGCTCTTCGATCCGATTCGCGGAATCCGCGGCCTGCGGTTGAACGCCTCGGGTGGAGTCGAGCCTGATTAAGCCGCCGGCGTTTTCCGAATGGCGGAGCGCTACAGGATCGAGCGGCCGATCATATCCGGCGACGGCTTCAGCCCGAGCATCGTGAGCGCGGTCGGCGCGACGTCGTAGAGCGTCAGCCCGTCGACGCGCCCGCGCTTGGCGCCCGGACGCGATCCGCGTTCGTCGAGGATGAAGATGCCATTGTAGTCGTGATTGGCGTCGTCGGGGCCGGTGTCGTTCTCGTGCGTGAGCACGGTTTTCAAACCGACGCTTCCGACCGAGCGCCAGTTCAGATCGCCGAAGTAGACCAATAGGTCGGGAGCGACGCCGTTGACCTCGCGATAGAGTTGCTCGGGCCGCAACGCCTTGGTTCCCATCGGCCGTCCGCTCTCGTCGCAAATCGCTTCGAGGCCGCGCGCGAGTTCCGAGCGCACCGCCTCGTAATCACTTGGCGCGATCACACCCTGCGGCTCGCGCCCGCGCACGTTCATGAATACGCGAGCGTAATAACCGCCGTCGCCCCAAGCCTTCGTGTTCGGCCAATCGATCTCGGCCCGCGCTATCTGCGTCGGATTCGACGGATACGATTTCAGGCGCAGGTAGCCGTGCTCGATCAGCCACTCGTTGACGCACACCCCGCCCGCCATCGCCTTCGCGCCGTGGTCCGAAACCACCATTACGGCGCAATCCGACGGCAGCGCCGCGATCAAACTGCCGACCTCGCCATCGACGAAGCGATAGTAATCGCGGATCGCGTGCTCGAGCTCATGGCCGCGCTGGTAATCCCGATGGGCAGGGTCCATGTAGCGCCAGAATCCGTGATGGATTCGATCGACGCCCATCTCGACCATCATGAAAAACTGCCACGGGTCGCTCGTAATCAGATGGCGCGCGACGCGGAAGTGCTTGCGGGTCTTGTCGTAGATGCGCTCGAGCAGGGCGCGCTTGTCATCGGTGCGGAAATCGTCGACGTCGAGCACATAGCCCTCGGCGACGCGCTCAACGATCGCCTTGAGCGCGGGCGGATAGGTGTACTCGCTTTTGGTCGACGGAGTCAGAAAGCAGGTCACCATCGAGCCGTTGACCTTGGACGCCGGATAGGTCTGCGGCACGCCGTGCACGATAACCTGGAAACCGGCTTGCGACAGGATCTCCCACAATCGCGGCGCACGGACCGCGCGCGAATCCGCGATCTGATAGGCGTCGTATGAGTAATCGCGCCGGTTGCGGAAGCCGTAGAAGCCGAGCTGTCCGGGATCGCGGCTGGCGGTCATGCACGACCACGCCGGCACCGTGATCGGCGGGTCGCAGCTTCGCAGCGGCCCCCACATGCCGTTGTCCATCAGTGCGTGCAAGTTGGGAAGTTCCTCGCGGAAGTTCTCAAAAACCAGTTTGGGAGCCGCGCAATCGAGTCCGATAATCGCAAGCTTCTTCATCAGCCGCCGAAATTCCTCGCTTTACTGAAAAGACGTCACGCGCATTGTTCTGGCCAGGGCCTGGCAGGTATCTGGCGCGTTCGCATTTTTATCTGTAGCGTAGCGGGAAAGCTATAGTAAATGCCCCCCCTTTCTGACCACAGGGCGGTTTCGGATTCAAAGGCGGTTAATGCGGGAATGAACAGGCTGATTATTTTTGGCGTTGACGGCGGCACGCTCGATATCGTGCGGCCGCTCTGTGAACGCGGCCTACTGCCGAACTTTCAGCGCCTGCTCGCCGACGGAGTCTCGGGCGAACTTGCCTCGACCTTCCCGCCGATGACGTTTCCCGCCTTCACCACCTTTATGACCGGCAAGAATCCCGGCGGACACGGCGTGTTCGATTTCTTCGAGCGGGCGCCGGGCCGCTACGGCGTGCGTTTCGTGAATGCCGGTTCGCGCCGCGGCAAATCGATCTGGCGGATGCTGAGCGAGGCAGGGCGGCGCGTCGCGGTGATCGGATTCCCGGTCACTTATCCGCCCGAGCAGATCAACGGAGTAATGATCAGCGGCTTCGACGCGCCGGGAATCGGCGCCCGGGCCGATCGCACCTGCTTTTGGCCGCGCGAGTTCTATGACGAACTGCGCGAGCATGTCGGCGAGTACATCATCACGCCGACGGTCGATATGCGCCGCGCTTACAAGCGGCCGGGCGAGGGTATCGCCGCGATTGAGCGAACCATCGAGCGCAAGCTCCAAACCGCGCTCTACGTGATGGAACGCGAGCGCTGGGACTGCTTCGCCTTCATGCTGATCGAGAGCGATTTCGGCGGCCATCGCTACTGGAAATACTACGACCCCAACTCGCCGCATTTCGATCCTGCCGCGCCGGCCGAGCTCAGGGACGGATTGCCTCGCGTGTACCGCGCGATCGACGATTGCCTCGGCAAGCTGATGGAGCGGGCGGGCGACGCCGGCATCCTGGTTTTTTCCGATCACGGCTTCGGCGGCGCGTGCACCAAAGCGGTTTACGTGAATCGATTTCTCGAACAGCAGGGAGCGCTGCGCTTTGCCGCGTCCAATACGGGCAAGGGCGGCGCGGCCGGAGCGATAAGGCTGACCGCGCGCCTGCTGATGGCCAAGCTCAAGGATATCGGCCTGCATTATCTGCCCGAGGCGATCCGCACGCCGCTGCTTCGCTCGATGAAGCTCGGCAATCAGATCGAATCGCGAATCCGCTTCGGCGGTATCGATTGGCGGCACACGCAGGTCTATTCCGACGAATCGCCATATTTTCCCGCAATGTGGATCAATCTGCAGGGGCGCGATCCGGCGGGAATCGTGCCGCCGGATCAGTACGATCAGATGCGCGATCGCGTTATCGGATGGCTTTCCGAATGGCGCGACCCCGAGAGCGGCCATCCGCTCGTGCGCCGCGTGTTCCGCGCGGAGGAGATTTACTCAGGCGGGCAGATCAAGCGCGCGCCGGATCTGCTGATCGATTGGAACCTCGATCAAGGCTACAGCTACTTGAGCGGGCGCAGCCTGGAAGACGCCAGCGGCGCCGCGATCCGGCGGCTTGCGCTCAGCGAATTCTGGACCCCCGAGATGACTACTCGCAGCGGCAGCCATCGCCCAAACGGCTTGATCTTCGCCCACGGCGGTCCGTTCGCCGGCAAACGCGTTATCAGCGGCGCTTCGCTCACCGACCTCGCGCCGACTATCCTGTTCTGCCAGGGATTGCCTCTGCCCGCGGATATCGAAGGGCGCGTGCTGCAGGACCTGTACAAGCCCGAGTTCCTCGAAACCAACGTTCCGTCGGCCTCCGGCGACAGCGCTGCCGGCGGCCAGGCTCCGCAAGGCGACGGCTCGGCTTCCGACAGCTATACCGACGAAGAGCGCGCGATTATCGAGCGCCGCCTCCGCGACCTTGGCTATATCTGAATCGCCGCGGCGAGTCGCCGCGCCCCGTGAGATCGCGCCGGCGCGAACCGTTGCCTGGCCGCTCGGGCGGATCGCCCGGTTCGCGATTGCCGCGATGCTCGCCCTGGCCTTTCTGAGCCAGGGAATCACAGCACCTTTCGAGAAAGATGAAGAATCGCGCCCGGCCGGCCTCACTCGCGACGTCGTGCAGCACGGCGACTGGCTCGTGCCGCGCGACGACTACGGCGAGGCAAGCCGCAAGCCGCCGCTCTTTTATTGGCTCTCGGCGATTGGCACGGAGGCCACCGGCGGGGTCGTCGATGAGGCTCGCGCCCGCGCCGTCTCGCTGATTGCCGCCGTTGCGATCGCGACCGAGGTGATGGCCTTCAGCGCCGCCTCGATGGGCGAGAGCGCGGGATGGCTGGCGCTGATGTTCCTGCTCGGGATTTACGGATTCTCGTCGCGAGCCGGGCATGGCCGCACCGATATGCTGTTCACCGCGCTGCTGTTCAGCGCGTGGTACCTGCTTTACGCGCAGCTCGAAAATCCTCCGTCCGGCGGACGTATCGGCGTCCGCACGCTATCGATTGGGCTGATACTCGGGCTCGCGGTCCTGACCAAGGGGCCGCTGGCGCTGGTGCTGTGCGGGCTCGCCGTCGCGATTTACCTGACGCTCGAGCGGCGCAATCCGATACCTCTGCTCGGAGCCGCCTGGCTTTGGCAGGTGCTGGGATTGGCCCTTGGAATCGCCGCGCTTTGGTATGTGCCGGCGTTCTTGCGCGATCGCGGCCTGCTATCGGTGCAGTTCGGCGAAGAGAATTTCGGTCATCTGCTGCCCGCCAAATGGGGCGGCACGGGAGAGGCCGCGCGGCCGGTTTATTATATCGTCGCGAGGATGTTCGGCGCCGCGCTGCCGCTCAGCCTGTACGTGCCGGCGCTCGTTTTCGCGTTGCCCGACGGGCCGATCTGGGGCGATGCGCGCAAGCCCGTCGTCTACCAACTGAGTATCGTGCTCGCGGTGACCGCGATGTTCTCGGTCGCCAGCGCCAAGCGCGACATCTATATCCTGCCCGCGTTGCCCAGCTTCGCGATCTTGTTTTCCGGGCTGTTCACAATCGCGCCGCGGATGGGGGCCCGGGCGCGAGCATTTTGGATCGCCGCCGGCGCGATAATCGCCGTTGCCGCGACGGTCCTTATCGTCGCGATGCTTCTGGTCGGTCGCGCCGGTGCAATCCCCGAGCGGCTGACCAGGGGGATGCAATCGAGCGACGCCGCTTACGCCGCGCTGGTCGCCGACGGAATCGTGAATTGGCGCTGGCGGTTCGTGGTCTTCATCGCCGCTTCGGTAATCGCCGCGATAGCGATTCCGCTCGGCCTGACCGCGCGCAACGCGCCGCGGGTAGCGCTCGGCGTCGCGCTGATGAGCCTCGCGGGAGTGAGTCTGTGGATCGGCACGCTGCGGCCTGAGCTGGTTGGCGGGCGCACGCTTAAGGATTTCGCGGCCGAGGTCGGCGGTATCGTCAAACAGCAGCCGCTATGCGATATCGGCGGGGTCGATTACGAACTGTCGTTCTACTTGAATCGCGGCGTACCCGTGTGTCGCCCGACGGGCACGCAATCATCCGCGGATCGTCCAAGTTATATCGTAGCGTCGAGCGACGATTTGGACCGGATGGCCCCGCGCGAGCGGGCGGACCTCAAGACGCTCGTGCGTTCGCGATGCCCGTTGCGCCGCCGCCAGATGATGCTGCTCGAGACCGGCGCGGCCCGCCCCTGACGCTGCTGATTCCGGGCCGGTTTGACAAACCGTCGCCGCGAATTTGAATCTTGGCTCGCGACGGAATAAACAATGGACTTATGGATAGTCAGGACAAGGCGGAAGCCACGGTCAGTTTCTTTGCCCGGATGGTGATTTCGGCGGTGGTGCCGATATGGGGAATCGCGATGCTGATCCTGGGAGTCGCGCGGGTTTCGCCCTGGTGGGTATTATGTGGGCTGGTTACTGCCGCAGTTGGGATGGTCGTGGCGGTCGGTAATCCGTTGGTTTGGCCGATCGTTTATGGGCCGCAAGCGGGACCGCCGCGTTCATAGTTATGCCGATCTACGAATATGAGTGCGCCGCTTGCGAGCGGATCTCGTCGCACGTGATGCTGGGGTCCAAGCGACAGTCTCGGCCGGTTTGTCCGCATTGCGGATCGGCCAGGACCAAGCGCGTCATGTCGTCGTTCGCGGTGGTTACGACCGAGGCCTCGCGGCTCTCCGAGTTCGATACCAGCAAGCCGCGCGACGAGTCTTTCTATCGCGATTCGCGCAATATCGGCCTATGGGCGAAGAAGAGGGCCAAAGAGATGGGCGCCGACCTTGGGCCTCAGTTCGAGGCAACGGTCGAAAAGGCCCGCAGCGGCAAGCTTGTCAAGGAAATGCTCTAAGGAGCGTCACAGAGAGTCCTAACAATGATTCTGGAAGATAAAGACCGGCTGGGAAACAAACTGCGCGAGCTCGAAAAAGCGCGCGAGGATCAGTACGCGGCAGAGAGAGATCGCGAGTTGCTCGAGAAGCTGCGCCAGAAGAAGACCGAACTCCGCCATGCGGCCAGCGAAGCGACGGTCACGATGGGCGTCATGTGCCCACGCTGCCATCGGGGCCTGCGGCCGGAACAGCATCGCGGCGTAACCGTCATGATGTGTCCGGAAGATCATGGCGCCTGGTTCGACCAGGAAGCGCTGAAGATCTTTTTGGAAGCCCCCAAGTGACTTTGCGGAACGAAATCGCTTCTAACGTCAGCTAATCCGGCCTATGGCGAAGAATCACTGTAGCTTCTGGCGATAGGCGCCGCGTCCGGCTGTTGACGAGACCGGCTGACGGCGATAAATCCCGATACGGAAATGTATTTTCACTTCGGCATCGCTCTCGCGCTCGCGTTCATCGGTATCGGGCTGATGGCGGCGATGTTTGGTCTCCAGAAGCTGCTGGCGCCAAACAATCCCAATCCGCGCAAACTTAGCCCCTACGAGTGCGGCGAGCCGCCGACCGGCCGCGCCTGGATCAATTTCAATGTCCGCTTCTATCTGATCGCGCTGATCTTTGTGATCTTCGAGGTGGAGGTGGCGTTTGTCTACCCGGTCGCCGCCGTCTATCTCGATTGGGTCAAGCGCGGACGCGCCGCTTACGTCCTCAGCGAGATGTTGCTCTTCCTCGGTATCCTGTTTGTGGGTCTGATTTACGTATGGGTCAAACACGACCTCGATTGGTCGAAGAAAGTTCCCGACTAACAGCCTCGGGGAGAGGCTTTGATATATGCCACTGCTCAACACTCTGCCGGACTACGTGCTCACCACCAAAACCGACGAACTGCTCAACTGGATGCGCAAGTCGAGCCTTTGGTACATGGTCTTCGGGCTTGCCTGCTGCGCGATCGAGTTGATGCATACGGGCGGTCCGCG
>JBEKLA010000112.1:0-12084 GCA_050010455.1 Binataceae bacterium (SeqCode)
ATGCGACCTCGTGCGCTCCCGATGAAGAAAGAATTCGTGACGCGCGATTTCAAAAATTGCCTGCGGTTACGACGTTTTCTCCTTACCTTTTGCCATATAATCGCCCGCCGCTCTGTCGTCCAAAACACTGAAGCCTGACCCGATCGGGCCAGGCTTCTTATCGCTATCCAAATACCAACCGCAGAGCTTCGCGATCAAGTCAAAAATAATCCCGGAATCGGCTGAGCCTTAGGGCAATCACGGCATGGGAGTCAAAGCAAAGTCGCTCATCTTGAGCTGCAACCGCCTCTCTTTCTGATAGTCTTTGGTTACGGACACAGCTCCGGCGAGTTCGAACTTCAGGTCCCGAAACTCGTTCTTCCTAACTACAAAGCGCAGCTTTCTCGGGTCTTCTGGCTTCAGGGATGCTGCACCAACCGTCGTGTTCGCCTCGATTTTTGTCCGCCAGGAAGCGTCGTTGTCCACAACCAGGTACCAGCCGACTGGCATATTTGAGACCGACTGGAACGCGCCGGCGGTCACGTCGATTTCAAATGAAACGACCAGCTCGCCAGTGGAAATCTGCGGGCTTGGAATCGAAACGGTATATTCTGCTGTCTGCCCCGCAGCGGCAGCAACAACGAGCAGTGTTACTAGCAACGAAACCGCAGATACAGTTTTCGAAAAAGACACTCCCCGCAACCCCTGACGTAATCGCGCTGGCGCGGAATCAGAGCCGCTGCGTCCCTCGCTCAGATGCAGCGGCCGCCGTCCACTTCGATCGCGACGCCGGTGATCATGCTGGCCTCGTCGGAGCACAGGAACGCGGCGGTATTGCCGATATCTTCCGGGGTCGAGAAGCGGCCAATCGGAATCGTCGCGAGGAACTTGGCGCGTATCTCCGGCGTGTCCTGCCCCATGAAGGTCTTGAGCAACGGCGTCTCACCCGCCACCGGATTGATCGCGTTAACGCGGATGCCGAAGGGCGCCAGCTCGACCGCCATCCCGCGTGTGGCCGTGATCATCCATCCTTTTGAGGCGTTGTACCAGGTCAGATTCGGACGAGGGCTGACGCCGCCGGTCGAGGCGATGTTGAGGATGACCCCGGCCTTGGCCCGCTTGAAGCGCGGAATCACGTGGCGCGAAGCCAGGTAGAGCGCCTTGGCGTTGACGGCGAAGATGCGATCGAACAGCTCTTCCGGCACGCCCTCCAGCGGCTGCGGCGTCATCCCCACTCCGGCGTTATTAACCAGGATATCGAGCCCGCCGAAACCTTCGGTAGCGGCAGCGACCATCGCGGCCACCTGCGCGTCCACGGTTACGTCGGCAGTGATGGCACGCGCCCGCGATCCGACCGATTCCGCGACTCGCGCCGCGCCGGCGGCGTCGCGATCGGCGACCACGACTCGCGCGCCCTCGGCGACGAACTTGCGCACGATCCCTTCGCCAAAACCCGAGCCACCGCCTGTAACGATCGCGATTTTACCCTCTAGTCTCATATAACTCTCCCCTTCCGGGCGTTGCGGCCGCGTTTATCCGTGCAGGATGGCGACGGTTTTCAGCGTCGAGAAGCTGTAGAGCGCCTCGAATCCCTTCTCGCGACCGTGGCCGGATCGTTTCACGCCGCCAAACGGAAGCTCGACGCCGCCGCCCGCTCCGTAATTGTTGACGAACACCTGTCCGGTGCGAATCGCTCGCGCCATGCGCAATTGGCGCCCGCCGTCGCGGGTCCATACGCCTGCCACTAAACCGTACTGGCTGTCGTTGGCGATACGGATAGCTTCGGCCTCGCCGTCGAACGGGATCACCACCTGCACCGGGCCGAAGATCTCCTCCTGCGCGAGCCGATGGCCGGGCGCGACGCCTTCGAGCAGCGTCGGGCGAACGTAATAGCCGCCCTTCGGCGCGTCGGCCACGATCTGCCCTTCGGCCGCGACCGAAAGCCCGTCTTCGCGGGCAACGCCGAGGTAGTGCTGGACGATTTCCTTCTGGCGAGCGGAGATTAGCGGCCCCAGGTCCAAATCGGCTTGGGCCGGACCCGCACGCAGCGCGCGATAGCGATCGGCCAGACGCGACAGCACATTATTGTAGATTGGCCGTTCGACCAGGATGCGCGAGCCGGCCGAGCAGGTCTGGCCCGCGTTCTGGATACCGGCGTTGATAAGGAACGGCATCGCGGCGTCAAGGTCCGCGTCCGCGAACACGACCTGCGGCGACTTGCCGCCGAGTTCGAGCGTTACGGGTACGACGTTCTTCGCGGCGGCGCCCTGAACCAGCGCTCCTGTGCTCACCGAACCGGTGAACGAAATATGGTTTATGCCCGGATGGGCCGAAAGCGCGGCGCCAGCCTCTTCGCCGAGACCGGTGATCAAATTAAGCGCGCCCGGCGGCATCCCCGCCTCTTGTGCGATACGGGTGAATTCGATCGCGGTCAGGCACGCCTCTTCGGCCGGCTTGAGCACAGTCGCGTTGCCCATCGTCAGCGCCGCCACCACGCTGCGCCCGATGATCTGCATCGGGTAGTTCCACGGAACGATATGGGCGGTGACGCCGTAGGGCTCGCGGAAGGTCATCACGGTGTAGCCCGGCAGATAGGGAATGGTCTCGCCGTGCACCTTGTCCGCGGCGCCCGCATAGAACTCGAAATAGCGGATCATCGCCGCGACGTCGGCCTTGCTCTGGCGCAGGGGCTTGCCGACGTCGAGCGTCTCGAGTTGGGCCAGATGGTCGGCCTTCTCCTGCGCGATACGCGCCATCTTGGTCAGGATGCGTCCGCGCTCGACCGCGGTGAGCCGGCCCCAGGGCCCGTCGAGCGCGGCGCGCGCCGCGGCGACGGCGCGGTCGACGTCCTTGGCACCGCCTCGGGCGATGCGCGTTAGCACTGTTCCGTCGGATGGATTTTCCAGCGGCAGGGTTTCGCGGCTGTCCGCGTCGCACCATTCGCCGGCGATGAACAGACGACCCGTTTCGATCGGCATGAGCGTCACCAAAGCTCCTTGTTTATAGTTAGTGGCCCAAGAATCGCTTTTCAGATCGCAGGAAGCAAGGCCGCGTAGTGTCGCTTATGGACGCAACTGCCCAGCGCCTCGCCCGATAATCAGGCGTTCAGCGGTAGGACGCGCTTGGGTCTGGCGTCACAGAAATGCTACTTGAACGGCGACAGCGACTGTTCTTCCAAGCGAGGGGGATTCCGATGCCCAGCTCCGTGCGCGCTAATCTCGGCCGCGACGACCTGATCGCCAGTTACTACACGATCTGCGGCACGATGCCCTTTGAATCGTCCCGCTTTTCGTTTGCGGAGCGTGCGACAGCCGCAGCAAGGGCGGGGTTTTCGGCGATCGGATTGATCATCAAAGATTTTCTGGCCTGCCGCCAGGGGCTATCGATCGCGGCGATGCGAAGCATTCTCGACGATAACGGCCTGGCGGTTGCGGAAATCGAATTGATGGGCAACTGGTGGAACGACGGCGAGCGCGGCAAACGCGCGCGCTTCAATGAAGAGCAGGCATACGAAGCGGCCGACGCTTTGGGCGGGCGTCACTTGCAACTCACCGCGATCGGCGAGGAGGGAAGCCAGTTTCCAGAGGTTGACGTTGTCGCCGATCGCTTCGCCGCCTTGTGCGAGCGCGCCGCCAGGCACGGCCTGTTAGTCGCGCTGGAGTTTCTTCCTTGGACCGGAATCAAGGATGCCAAGACCGCTTGGGCGATAGCGGGGCGCGCGGGTAACAACGGAGGAGTCCTGGTCGATACCTGGCATCACTTTCGCGGCGCCAACGATCCGCAACAGATTCGGGCAATCCCCGCCGAGCGCATTACCGCCATCCAGTTCGACGACGCCGATCCGTATCCCGGCGGCGACCTCCTCGCGGACACGATGAAACGCCGTCTGCCGGGCCAAGGCACGTTCGACCTGATCGGCTTTATCAGGCTGCTCGACGACATGGGCGTTCAGGCGCCTATTTCGGTCGAGGTCATTTCTCCTGAACAAGCGGCGCGTACTGTGACTGAGGCAGCGCGGCTCGCGCATGATACGACCCGAGCGGTGCTCGCGCAGGCCAGAGGATCTCGACGGTAGCTCGCCTTCCGGACCAATTTCGCCCATCAAACGCCGGCAGATGCGGCTAGGGGCGGCGACGTCCGGCTGGCGCCGGCAGCGGCCGGAGCGATGCCGGGCGGCTGCTCTGATTCTTCGGCGAGGCGCCGCGCTTCCTTGCGGAACCGCTCGATATTTCTCAGCTTGACCTGCTCGTATCCGCGAATCAGATCGGGCAGACGAGCAATCTTTACAGCACGATCGTAGTTCACGGACGAAAGGTCGCCGATCGCTCGCTGCACCATCGCGCGATATTCGCCGATCAGCGCACTCTCCTCGCGCCGCACGCGTGTATAGCCGAACGGATCGAGCCGTGTACCACGCAGCCCGCGCATCCGCGCGAGCATCCGGAACCCACTCTCGAACCATCTTCCGAACTCGAGCTTGCGCTTGAAGCCGACGGCGCGCAGCATCGGCGGATGCATCAAATATTTTAGCCTGAACCCCTGCGGATATTTGGCCGCCGCGGCGGCGGCGATACTCGACGCCAGATGCAAGCGCGCCACCTCGTACTCATCCTTGTACGCCATCAGTTGGAACAGGTAGCGCGCGACCGCCTCGCTGAGATCGCTTCGATTGGGCGACGCGCTTTGCTCCGCCGCGCGGACCGTCTTCACAAATCCGACATAATCGCGCGCGTAGGCGCCGTTCTGATAGGCGATCAAGTCCGGCACCCTACGTTCGAGTAATCGCCGCAATTCACCCTGGGCGCCGACCGAGTCGATCAGCTCGCGCGCATCCGGCGTCACTGGCGGAGGCTCGCTCTCGCTGCCGACCCGCGCCGGCCTCTGCGCCATAGCCCATACGCGATCCAGCACCGCCAGCCGGCCCGCCCTGAACGCATTCGTATTCATCGCAACCGCGACGCCGTTGAGCGCGATCGCGCGTTCGATCGAATCTGCGCCGACCGGGATGGCGCCCGCCTGATAGGCGGCGCCAAGCATGATCATGTTGCTCGCCATCGCGTCGTCGAACAGCGCCTCGGCCATCGCGCCGCCGTCAAGGTAGATGTTGCTCTCGGCGCGGCTCACCCGATCGATCGCGCTGCGCAACCCGGCAATTTCCGGAAACACCACTTCCGTGTTCCGCACCATCGGCCCGGTCGGGATGCGGCTGGTCGAGACGATCGCGACCGTGCGTTCGGGATTGCCATGAGCCAGACTCTGCGCGGTCGTGCCGGTCAGAATATCGAACGCCAGATAGCAGTCGGCGCCGTGGGCTGGAATCTTGTTCGACAGCTCCGTGGCCGGCGACGAAATCTTCAGATGCGAGACCACCGGCCCGCCCTTTTGGCTAAGACCAGTCTGGTCGAGCCCGTGCACTTGCCTGCCGTCGAGCAGCGCCGCCGTGCCCAGCACCTGATTGACGGTGACGACGCCGGTCCCTCCAATCCCCATCATGAAGATGTTCGCGTCGCGAGGAACGATCGATTGCGGCTCTGGCAGTTCGCGATCGACGCGAAACGTAGCGGCGGTTTTACGCGCGGGCGGCCCAATCGGCGTGATCGTCACGAAGGACGGGCAGTCGCCCTCCAGACAAGTGTAATCGCGGTTGCACGAAGTCTGATGAATCTGCGTCTTGCGCCCGAACTCCGTATCTACGGGATGGACCGACAGGCAGTTGCTCTTGACCCCGCAATCGCCACAACCTTCGCATACCGCCTCGTTGATAAAGACCTGGCGCGGCGGCTCGGGCAGCCGTCCGCGCTTGCGCAGGCGGCGCTTCTCGGCGGCGCAGCGCTGATCGTAGATGAGCGCGGTTACGCCGGGCGTTTCGCGCAGGATGCGCTGCGCCTCGTCGAGGCGGTCGCGATGCCATATGCGTACGTTCTTCGCCCATTGCGCGTCCCGCGGATACGCATCGGGTTCTTCCGCGAGCACCATGGTCGAGCGCACGCCCTCGGACTCGAGCAGCCGCGTGAGATCGGGCACCGGGAGCGCACCCGCGGCATCCTGACCGCCGGTCATCGCCACCGCCGAGTTGTAGAGAATCTTCAACGTCATGTTGGTGCCGCAGGCAACCGCCTGGCGCACCACCATCGACCCCGAATGAAAGAAAGTCCCGTCGCCGACGTTCTGAAACATATGCGGGATACCGCTGAACAGCGACATCCCGATCCATTGCGCGCCCTCGCCGCCCATATGCGTGAGGCCCGTCGTCTCGGGGCGGAACGACAGCACCAGCGCGTGGCATCCGATGCCGCCGCCGACCAGCGATCCCTCCGGCACCGCCGTCGAACGATTATGCGGACATCCGGAGCAGAAATAGGCTTGGCGCGCGATCGCTGGAATCGCGACCGGGCCGTCGGCAGCGGCCCCGGGAGTCGGCGGTGGCGCGATCTGCGGAACCGGTACGCGATCGCGCAGGCGCGCCGCGAGAATCGGGACCAGCCGGTCCGCGTCGAGTTCCCGATCCGCGGGAATCAGGTAACGCCCATCCTCGTCGCGCTTACCGGCGATTCGCGGCCTCACCGCCTGATTGTAGAGAACGTCGCGAATGAAGATCTCGGCAAACGGACGCTTCTCTTCAACAATCAGGATCTGTTCGAGGCCGTCGGCGAACCGCTTCACAATCGACGGTTCCATCGGCGAGATCATCCCGATACGCAGCAGGCGGATTCCGTAGCGTTGCAGCGCCGCGTCGTCGAGGCCGAGCGTCGCGAGCGCTTCCTTGACGTCGTAATAGGTCTTGCCCGGCGCCGCGATACCGAGCCAGGCGCCGATCCCGGCTCCGCCGATCGCGTTGATTGGATTGACGGCGGCAAATGCCTTGGCGGCCTCCATCCGGCCGTAGAAAAGGTCGCGCTCGATATCCAGCGTGACCGGCGGCAGCAATCGATTATTCTGGCTGGAGAGCCACGGCTTGCCTTGATAAATGAACTGCGGTTCGACGATTCGGATTCGTTCGGGCGCCACCTCGGCAGTGCTGATCTCGTCCGCCACGTTGGCGACAATCTTGAATCCGACCCATAGCCCGCTGTAACGCGACAGCTCGAAGCCAAGCCTGCCGAGATCGAGAAGCTCCTGCACGTTGCCGGGGCTTAGCACCGGCATCCAAGCGTCATACAAGGCCGTTTCCGAATGGGTGGGCAGCGTCGACGATTTGCAGAACGGATCATCACCCGCCAACGCGAGCACACCGCCGTGGCGGCCGACTCCGGCGAAGTTGGCGTGCCTGAAGGCGTCGCCGGTGCGGTCGACGCCGGGCCCCTTCCCGTACCACATGCCCAGCACGCCGTCGTAGCTGGGTTGGGGGAACCGATTTGCGAACTGGGCACCGTAGATCGCGGTCGCGGCCAGGTCTTCGTTGACCCCGGAAACGAACACCACGTGATGCTCGCGCAGCAGTTCGCGCTCCCGTTCGAGCGCGGTGTCGTAGCCGCCCAGCGGCGAGCCCCGGTATCCGCAGATGAGCGTGGCGGTATTGAGTCCGCGGCGGCGGTCGGCGCGATGCTGATCGATCGGCAATCTGACCAGGGCCTGAATGCCGGAAAGGAAGACGGTTCCTTCCTCGAGGCAATACTTGCTGGCTAACGAAAAATCCGAGTTAACGGCCATTATGCGCTATCTTCATGGCGCTGTTTTCTTATGTATCACGCACGGCGCCATCCTATTAGAAAAACTGTTGTTACCTTAAAGCAGCCGTCGCCGAGGACGGCCGCTTCACAAACCTCTCTTTTGGTTAGCACGACATCACGACTTTGCGCTATGAACGCGCTTACGGCACCCCAAAATTATGGCGGCCCGATCGTCGCGGAGGATAACGCAATGAACGATGGCAAGATGACGCAGCCATTGATGCTCAGCGGATGCAAGGTGCTCGACTTCACCCAATACCTTGCCGGTCCCACCGTCACGCGCCTGATGGCCGAGATGGGCGCGGATATCATCAAGATCGAGCAGGCGCCAATGGGTGACCCGTCGCGTCTGTTGCCGATCGTAAAATCGGGACGCAGCGCGTACTTCGTTCAGCAGAATCGGGGCAAGAAGAGCCTGTGCCTGCATTTTGATAAGCCCGAGACTAACGAGATCCTCCGTTCGCTGGTGGCCAAGGTCGATATCGTGGTCGAGAACTTCGGGCCGGGCGTGATGCAGAAGCGCGGCCTGGATTACGAGAGTCTTAAGAAGATCAACCCCCGGATCATAATGGCGTCGCTTTCGGCGTTCGGGCGCACCGGCCCAATGGCGCACAAGACCGGTTACGATTTCATCGCGCAGGCGTTCTCGGGGCTGATGCACATGACCGGCATGCCCGACGGTCCGCCGCTGTTCGTCGCGGCGGCCATCGCCGACGTTGGAACCGGGGTTCACACTTTCGGCGCGCTCGGATGGGCAATGTTCAATCGCGATCGGACTGGAATCGGGCAGTACATCGATATCGCGATGGTCGACGCGATGTACCATAACCACGATTTCTCGGTCCAAGCTTACACCACCACCCATGGCGAGTTCGTCCCCATGCGCTCGGGCTCGCATCATGCCCTGTTGTGTCCATCGGGGGTCTTCAAGGCGCCTCAGGGATATATCTATATCCTTGTGCTCGACCGCCAGTGGACAAACTTCACCCGGGCGATGAACAGGCCTGACCTCACCAACGATCCGCGTTTCGCGACCAACGCCGAGCGCACCAAGAATCGCAGCGAGTTGATCCCGATAATCCAGGAATGGCTCCTGACGTTTCCCAGCAACGAGGCCTTGCTGGCCCTGCTCGATGAGAATCGCGTCCCGGTAGCGCCGGTGCTGTCGATCGCCGACACGATCAAGCATCCCTATTTCAAGGCGCGCAACATGGTCCGAACGGTGCCCGATCCGATCCTCGGCGAGGTAACGATACCGGGCTTCCCGCTGAAATTCTCAGCTTATCCCGACTTGCCCGACCTTCGCGCCCCGCTGCTGGGCGAGCACAGCGCCGACGTTCTCAAACAAACCCTGGGCTATTCAGACGCGCAGGTATCGGCGCTGCGCGAGAAGGGAGTGCTGCACAGCGAGAATCGATAACTCGCCCGCCGCGCGACGAGACCAGGCTGACGCGCGGGCCGCGCGCCGGATACCGGATCGCTGCCCGCGCCGTCATATCATCGCGGCGCGAACGCCTCGATCGCGCGCATGTCGGGCGTGACGCCGCTGGCGGACACCGGCATCATGCAAATCTGGCTCGCGCCCGCCGCGAAGTGAGCGTCGAAGTGCTTGCGGATGCGATCCTCGTCGCCCCACGCGATCACCGAATCGATCAAGTGGTCGCTGACCGTCGCGATATCCTGATCGCTGAAGCCCTGGGCCTTGAGGCTGCGGATGTAATTGGCCTGCGCCATATAGAATTCGAGATGCTTGCGCGCCGCGGCTCGCGCTTTCGACGCGTCGCGCTCCAGCACCGTGATCTGGCCCACGCACACCCACGCGTCCTTGCCCAGCACCTCACGGGCGCGCCTGGTATGCTCGGGCGTAACCAGATATGTCTGCGTCCCGCGAGCCACCTCCGACGCCAGCTTGAGCATCTTCGGATGAATCGCCGCGATCACCAGCGGCGGGTCGGCCTTGGGCGGCACTGCGTTATACAGCGACGCCTTCATGCGCGCGACATACTCGCGCATGTAGCTCAAAGGCTTGGCGTAATTGTGGCCGTGCAGATCGGCGACCAGCGACCGATGGCTGACGCCGACGCCCAGAACGAAGCGTCCCTCAGCCATTTCCGCGATCGTCCGCGCCGCCGACGCCATCGTCATCGGATCGCGCACCCAGATATTGGCGATTCCGGTGGCCAGGATCAGCGAATCGGTTTTCGCCGCCAGATATCCAGCGTGCGCGAAGGGCTCGCGCCCCCACGCTTCGGGATACCAGATCATCCGATAGCCGAGCCGCTCGACCGTGCGGGCGAAATTGGCGCTGTCGGCAGCGCTCATCCCGTCCATGAACGTAAACAAACTGATTTTTCCGATATCCATGAAGCCCTTTATTAGCCAGCTTGCCGGCAAACGACAAGCGCGCGGCTATGGCCTGGACGCCGGCCGAAAGCGAATCTCGCCGGAAACTGCATCCCGCGGCGCCAGTCGGGACGGTTGCGTGAAATCCGCGCCGACGTGCTAATTATCTCGCCCAGTGCTCGAATGAAGGCGCGGTCGCAAGCGGCCAGGAACCGGGCGCCAGCCCGAGCTTGAGCGATTAACTTCACTGCCAGAGGAGGCAACATGGCTTGGACGGAATGGAAGACTGTCGATGAGTTCCCCTTCACCGACGTAATCTACGAAAAGCGCTATTTTGAAGCGGGCGGCGGTGCGGCGCGGATTACGTTCAACCGGCCGAAGCGGCACAACGCCTTCACCGACCATACGATCAAAGAGATGGCGACGGCGTTCGACGACGCCAGCCACGACGACGCTATCGGGGTGGTGGTCCTGACCGGCGCGGGCGATCGCGCATTTTGCAGCGGCGGCGACGTCCAGTGGGAGGCGGGCGGCGGTTTACGGCGGCAATTCTACCATGCCTTCCCGCCCAATCAGTTTCTGAGGATGTGCCGCAAGCCGATCATCGCGGCGGTCAAGGGATACGCGGTAGGCGCCGGCAACCATATCGCCTACTTCTGCGATTTCACGATCGCCGCCGAGAACGCGATCTTCGGCCAAAACGGCCCGCGTGTGGCGAGCCCCGCGGACGGCTTCATTATCGCTTACCTGAACCGCGTGATCGGAGCCAAGCGGGCGAGGGAGATGTGGATGCTGTGCCGGCGCTACAACGCGCAGCAGGCGCTCGAGATGGGGCTCGTCAACGCGGTGGTGCCGCTCGACAAACTGGACGAAGAAGTCCAGAAGTGGTGCGAAGAAATTCTGCAGTTTAATCCCACTTGCATCGAAGTGCTCAAGGCCAGCTTCGACAGCGACATCGATTACATGGTCGGGTCCTTCGGGCGGCTGTCGAGTTTGATGGCGCCGGCCTTCTTCGACGGTCCCGACGGCAAGGAAGCGGCCGACGCGTTCTTCCAAAAGCGCCCACCCGACTTCTGGCAGTTCCGCAAAGGCGGCTCGCGCCCCAAGTAAGTCCGTATCTGAGCGCGCCCGGCGGGAAAGATCATCTCGCCGGGCACGTCTCAACCCGCATCGTCGATCGGCGATGCGGACTATCGATCGCTTTTCGCCATAATTGTTGTCGTTCCGCCAGAATAATGGCATAGGTCTGTGTGGAGCACGGAAATAGGTGCTTGACTGACGTGCACCAACCGGGGAGATGGCGAATAAGATGAGCCCTCGAAGCTTTCATATTTGGAGAATTCTCGCGATCGCTTTGCTTGCGTTTGTGATAACGCCTGCGGTCGCCTCGAACGCTGGCGAGATCACAATCGCTGCGGCGGCCGATTTGACTGTCGCATTCAAGGATATCGGCGCGCGGTTCCAAAAGGAGACCGGCAACTCGGTCAGGATTTCGTACGGCTCGTCCGGCAATTTCTTTGCACAAATCCGCAACGGCGCCCCCTATGACATCTTCTTCTCCGCGGACGTCGCCTATCCCGAAAAACTCGAAGCCGCCGGTCTGACTGAGCCCGGCACGCTTTATGACTACGCCACCGGCAAGCTGGTGATCTGGATACCGGCGAAGTCCAAGCTCGACATCCATCAGGGGCTGAAAGTGCTCCTCGATCCGGGTATCAGCAAGATCGCGATCGCAAATCCGCAACACGCGCCCTATGGGGCCGCGGCGGTTGCCGCCTTGCGCCGCGAGAAAATCTACGACCGCGTCAAAGCCAAGTTCGTGAAGGGGGAAAACATCGCGCAGACCGCCAACTTCGTTCAATCCGGCAACGCCGACGTCGGCTTGATAGCCCTCTCGTTGGCACTCGCTCCCGCCATGCAAAACGCCGGACGCTATGTCGAGGTCCCAGCAGCGGATTATCCTCCTATCATTCAGGCGGCGGTTATACTGAAATCGGCGCGACATCCGGAAATCGCCAAGTGGTTCTTGAACTTCCTGAAGGAGCCTGCGACGGTTGCGCTGATGGGACGCTATGGATTCCTGCTTCCGAGC
>JBEKLA010000113.1:0-12073 GCA_050010455.1 Binataceae bacterium (SeqCode)
AGTCCTGCGCTTCTCCTCCAACCCGCCAACCGAAACCCTCTATGACCGGGTCGCATACCACCTCGCCGCCTGATGTATGTAGAGTCGAGATGTGGCGCGGTGGTTTAGGAGCGGCCTATCTGTTGCCGGCTCTTTCGTCTGCCGGTGCCTCACTAGCCGAACCATGCTCCGTTTCCACATCCCGCTCATCGAACCGGACGGGCGGATTTCCCGCATCCGGCTCTCGGAGAAGGCGCACGCAGTCATCGCCTTTTGCGTGTAGCGCGGTCTGCAGCTTCTGAACACTTGTTGGGGTTGTTAGGCTCATCGCCAGTATCCCCGGTCCTTTGTCGCTTTCCGCGTTTGCCTTCAACTGAGGCCCCTTTCCTCCACCGGCGTTACCCGGTTTCCACGGTACCTACGGGCCTCTCCGCCACCCCATACGGCCCAGCCTGACTCTCACGAGTCGCCGGTTGATCCACCACGATCACCGCTGGGGCTTCCCGTGTTGCGCCTGGCCCCCGTTGCCTGCATGCCGTCGCCATTACCCCGGCAGGACCGATGAACCTGTTCGCTCACACTGTTCCATCGGCTTCGGCCTTCCCCGTCCGAAAGGCGGGTCGGCTCCTGCATCACCCGTTTCGAGGCCTGCTCAGCGTTCACTCGCGTTACGGCCTGCACGCTCACCGAGTCGCCTTTGCGACCCTCTGCACCGAAGGCTTCAGCGGCTTCGTTACCTCCACCGCTGCTTCGATTGTTACCGGGCGGAACGAACCAGCTCCCGGGCGGGACTTCCACCCGCTGTGGACCAGCGCCTTTTCACGGCGCACCTTCGGATTAGGGCTAACTAATCTACGACCGCATCCTTAGCAGGTAGTATTATTGCCGCCGAATTGCAGAAAGTTGGTGCCCATCGTTCGGAATTCCTATTGACCGCAGGATCGACATCGACTGTTCTGGATTTCCTACCGGCTTTCAGAGCAAGCCGCTTCAGGACTCGTCTGGTCGGTGCCTCTGCAACCACGCCTTTCGTCGGCGTCAATACAGAGCTCTCTGGGAACAGTAATTGACCCGCCGTTGTTCGTTCGCAATGGTTCCCTGCGCTCCAGCGTTGTCATCGAAATCCGCTCTTCACTCCATCTATCCCGCCGGCGACGGCAGATCGCGGCGCTGCCGGCGCCGGCGGGATAAGGCGAACGCAGAGCGGAGGCAAATGTCGATGAGGACGCTGGGGCGCAGAGAAAAGTGTCTGCGGAACCGTTCCAAAAAAAGAGCGTCTCGGGAGGTTGCGTGCCCACCAGATGCGAAACTTGTCTCTCCCGGCGCGGTCTGGAAACACCGTGGACCAAACCCGACTAAGACCTTGCCGAGGAAAAGCGTTCGGTCTATACAGCGAGTTAGGCTCGCAACCACGTAGTCGACAGATCGCTCCGCTCGCTGAGCGCCGCGATGCGGTCTAACAGATCCCGATCGCTTACGGCGGACCCTCAGGCGGCGAGACAAGGTGCCGACCAACAGATTCCATGAGCAGCAGAGTAGATCCTCGATCGCGCACCGTCTATGTGATCGGTGCGGGGTTTTCAGCCGATCTCGGTTACCCGCTGACGAGCACTCTCCTGTCTCGCGTCTGGAATCGACTCGAACGAGACCACAAGGATCGGCTTGCGGAAGTTGTTGAATTTCACCATCCACGGTTCCGACCTGATTCGCTGCTAAGCTTTCCAGATATCGAAGAATTGCTCACCGAGATATCTGCGAACGAGGATCTGCTTGAGGAGCTTCGGCCCGCGGGTCCGTTTGACATTGAACAGTTGCGCGCGATTCGCGATCAACTCCTTCAGGCAATCGCGGAGTGGTTCCACGAGATTTACGCGACGCGTCCCAAACGCAGGTTCATGAAAGACTTCGTCGCAAAAGTGCGTCGCGAACAGGCTTGGATCGTATCGTTCAACTGGGACCTCGAGCTGGACACAAAAATAGCGTCCGAACCGTCCCTAAGATCCTATGGTCTGAGCGGCGCGTCGAACGCACGCCCCGGCATTCTTAAGCCCCATGGCTCGCTCAATTGGTACTCTCAGTCACTTGCTAAGCATCTCAAGGCGGAAAAGCGCGTGCGCCTCTGGGGCGGGAAAAAAGGCGAAGAAGCGATCTATGCATTCACCTTGCCTCGTGCTCCAAAGTCTAAGGAACGCGACTATGTTCCTTGGATTGTTCCGCCTACCCACCTTAAGAATTTCCGGCATCCAATGCTCCGGCGAATCTGGAAGCGATGCGTCGATGTCTTGTCAGTTGCCGACAGAATTTACTTCTTGGGTTACTCTCTTCCGCCGGCAGACTGGCATAGCCGCTACATTTTCAGGTGCGGATTTCACAACCAACAAGAGGGGCTCCCTATGAAGGGACGAAACCGTATGCCCGCGACTAGCAAGGCAGGCGTCTACATCGTGAATCCAGACCCAGGGGCAGCACGGAGAATCGAAGGCATCGCGGGATGGACATGCAAATGGATACCGGAGCGAGTTCAAGATTGGGCAAAGGCAGGATTTCCGGATTAGTGGCCCGCTTTGAGAGCAGTGCGATTAACGATCTGTTCCTAGGAGAACTCGCTCCGTTAGTATTTCTGGCGAAGCAAAAGTCCATAGGAATTGGCCGGCACAGTCCGACATGCAATCGCGGATTATGATCTGATTTCGGATTGGCAAAGACTCGGGGCGTGGCTTGGTGGGGTTTAAAGGCGGCTCAACGGAAGAACCCTTTGCTCGCACCTTTGCGATCGCAAGATGCTAGTCGCGCTCATCGCCGTACTCGTGCTTTGTGCCATCCTGATCCAACCGGGCTGCATGCATCGATTAATACCATAATGGTCAACACGCTCAGTTGTGCGTGCCTGCCTCTGCTGGAGTTCGAGAAGATTGGTATCGGAAGTTTTTCGAGTCTCGGCCCGAGGCTTACCGTTTTGACGTTCAGATCGTAAGTCGCCCCAGTTTCGCGCATCAATTCGATAGCGATTCTTACTGGTGAATTCACGGTTCAAATCGTATCTTTGGTAACGACGGGCAGGAAGCCGCGTCATCTTCATCGTCTAAGCGCCTGGCCCGCTGGGTTCCAGCCGCGGAATTGGGGCCGTCATGCGTGCCCCAGGCCGACGGACCTTGCGACGCGACTCGGTCAAGGAACCGGGGCTTGAGGCAAGATGTGGAAGTCGGCCTCGAACGCTCGCGCGGCGCAGGTAGGCAGCATCGTGGTTGGGCGAATGGGGTTCTTTACCGAGACAAGGGTTATTCGCACGATGTAAGATCCCGAGCTAGGCGACATGAAAGTCAAGGCTCATCTCAGAGCTCAGCGAGACTCCGAGCGTCAAAAAATGGACCGGCCTGGCGGAAATCGGGAATTTTAACGATGAGATCTACGGCGGATTGCTGAGTATCGGACAAACCGAGCGCGATCTTTTGCGCGAGAGAAGAGCGGTCTGAGAGTGGCTAGCGCCGGCGGGCGCAAGGAGCGGAAATGGAACGCATTCCAGCCATCTGTGACGTCGCCCCGCGCGATGGTATCCAGAATGAATCGCGCGTACTGGCTACTGAGCAGAAGATTGAGCTGATCCGCCGGCTCTGTGAATCCGGTCTGCGCGAGATCGAGGTCACCTCGTTCGTCAGTCCGAAATGGGTGCCACAGATGGCCGACGCCCCAGAGGTGCTGCGCGCGCTATCGGAGATGCCGGGGCTCGAACCCGTTGTCCTGGTGGTCAACGACAAAGGCCTCGAACGCGCGATCGAATCGGGCGCGCACAAGGTCCGAATGGTCGTCGCGGCGTCGGATGGCATGCAACTGAAAAATGCGAACGCTACGCCGGCCGAAACGATGCGTCGTTACGAACCTGGGATCAAAGCGGCGCGGGCCCAAGGTACAGGGGTGGCGGGAATCATCGCGGTCAGTTTCGGATGCCCATACGAGGGACCGGTTGATCCAGCGCGCGTTCTGGATCTCGCAACGCAGTTCGTCGACCAAGGCGCATTCGAAATCAGTTTTGCCGATACCGTCGGGATGGCGGTGCCGTCGCAGGTTGAACGGATGCTCACCCGGGCGAATGAGAAGTTCGCCGGCACGCGCATCGGGATTCATCTGCACAATACGCGCAACATGGGACTCGCCAACGCGTTTGCGGCGCTGCGCGTCGGCATTGACGTATTCGACGCATCGGTGGGCGGATGTGGTGGGTGTCCGTTCGCGCCCAAAGCGACGGGCAATATCCCGACGGAAGACCTCGTGTTCATGCTGGAAGCAATGGGCATCGATACTGGCATCGATTTACCACGGCTAATCGATACGACGCGATGGCTCGAGGGCGTGTTGGAGCATCCGCTGCCCGCGATGCTTACAAGGGCGGGTCCCTGCTGGAGCACCCCTCCGCCGCTCGCTTGACGATCGGCGCAGCACATCGAACCGAATGCGCCGAAGTTGGACGCAGGATACTTTGCGGTTGCGAGAAACAACCGCATTCAGTGAATCAGAGTGGCTCTTGCCCCCGCTGGTTGCACTGTGGTCTCCGGAGTTTTCGCGGTTGTCGGTTGTTCGGTGAGCGGCGGTGCGGCAACACTGCCGACTGCCCCAGCTCCCGCGGTGTTGTCGCGCTAGTATGCTGCTAGGCAAATTAAGCCGTTAACCCGCGCCGACGCGCGCCAGACACACAAGTCTCAAGAGGTGGTTATGGACTTCGGAATCGGGTTTCCTTCTTACATCCGGGCCTGGGAAGACGTAAGACGCGCCGAAGATTACGGCTTCACCCACGCCTGGTTCTACGACTCCCAGATGATTTACAGCGACGTGTACGCGACAATGGCGCTGGCCGCTGAGCATACGCGACGCATCAAGCTGGGCACGCTGGTTGCAATTCCCGGCAACCGAATTGCACCCGTCACCGCACACTCCATCGCGACTATCAATGAGCTCGCGCCCGGTCGCGCGATTCTCGGTGTGGGCACGGGCTTCACTGGGCGCAACGTAATGGGGATGCCGCCGATACCGCTTAAAACTCTGCGCGAGCACGTCGAGGTGATACGCCCGCTGCTGCAAGGCAAGGAGGCGCTCTATCGCGAGGGCGACCGTGAGCGATGGATTCGCTTGTTACATCCAGGGATGGGCTACGTGAACCTCGAAGATGCCATCCCGATTCATAGCCCAACGCTCTCAAGATGGTCGGTGAGGTCGCCGATGGATGGATCACAATTACGCTCGACGTTCCCACCATCCAGGACAGCATCAAGCAGATTAAGGCCGCCGCCCAGACGGCAGGCCGCAAACTCGATCCGCTCTACACCACGACCCTGACTTCGGGATGCGTTCTTCGCCCAGGCGAATCTATAACCTCGAAGCGCGTGCTGAATCGCGTCGGGCCGCTCGCGATCGTGCTGCTGCATACAAGATGGGAGCCGGGCGAATTGAAGATTGGCCCGTTTGCGCCACCCTCGATCGCGCCGTTGGCCCGCCGCTATTTCGAGGAGCACATCATGAAGATGAAGACGCCTGCTGACCGGCGCTTCCAGGAGATGCATTACGGTCACGTGATTTTCCTGCAGCCGGGCGAAGAGAAATTCTGCACGCCGGAGCTGATCAAGATGTCCACACTGACCGGCCCCGCAGGCGAGATCAACGAGCGCATCAAAGCCCTGGAGGAGGCGGGTGTCAGCAACGTCGGCCTCCATCTGTCCGGCACCGATGGGCGCGAACTCATCCAGGAGTTCGGACGGGAAATCATCGCGAAGTACTAGCCAGCGAAAGCTGTTTCGCGATGGCGCGGGAGCATCAGGGGGGGGCACGGAGCGAATAACGCGGTCCGCTGTTCGAGACGACGATTCACTCGCGCCCGCGCGCGCTGATCAGACTGCCGACCGCGAATACCCCTGCTGCACTTGGTCTCCCCGAATTTTGGCGTCCTCGCATTTTGGTTCAGAGCGCCTTGCGTTTGCAAGCGCGTCGAGGAAGTGCTTGGCTCCGGGGAACAGTAAGAGCCGCGCATCAAACAAGACACTGGCCAAGCCATCGATTGCGCTGAGTCTCTTGTACCGGAGAACCCCTTGCTCTCGTCGCTACATGACAACCCTATGAAACGTAACCGAGGCCCATTACGGAAGTCCTCCGTTAAAGCCACCGCATACCACGAGGCAGGCCACGCCGTCGTCGCAGCGCTTCAAGGAGTGCAGGTATATCGCGTCACGATTGTCCCTGGTAAAGACTGCGACGGACAGGTTACGCACCAAATGCTGATGCGTAAGTGCGGCTCTCGACTTGAAAACCGGCGACATTGACACGCGGTTACGGCGGAGGGTCGAGAAGCTTGCGCTTGTAGCTCTGGCTGGCCAGATCGCCCAGGCTCGGTTTCGGAGGACTTCGCTGCATTCCTGGCACCATGAAACCGATTACACAAACGCCTACGATCTCGTCAGTTATCTCGCGCAATCTGACTGTGAAACCAAAGCTTGGCTAAAGCTTCTTTATGTGCGAGCTAAGCAAATGATCGATTTGCACTGGCAGGCGGTACAAGGACTCGCACGCAACCTGGTCTCCCGGAAAGTGCTCTCGGGTAAGGAAGCCAGAGACATTCTGGCTCGGGCAACAGTAAGCTACAAAATGAAAGCTAGCCCGCGTTAAGGCCCCTCAGAATCTGCGCTACACAATATGGGCAAATTTGCAGAGTGCGAATTCTAAAGAGGTCACCGCAATAGGCTGTGTGCTGAAGGATCTGCGGACACGATGGCCGAGCGGCATCGGCGTCGACTTCGAGGTGCCGGAGTGAGACCGTCGGTTGACGCGGTCGAATGATCGTTTGCGGCGCGATGATCGGATCGCTAGAGATCTCATTGCATGGAGCGTCGACGTTCTCGAACCGAGTATCGAGCGTCTGAATGCGAGGACTAGTGTATGGCCGACGAAACCAAAAGCAACCTGACCCCGGAGCAAATGGCCGCGCGCATCAAGGAGTTGGAGGGCCGCCTGGCCAGGGATGGCAGCATCAGTTTCAAAGTGTCAGAAAAAGGCGCCGTTTCGGTATATGGTCTCGGTCGATTTCCGGTGACGCTATACGTGGAACAGTGGACCAAGCTTCTTTCGAATGCCGATGGCCTAAAAGCGTTCATCGAAGCTAACAGGTCCAAGCTGAAGACTAAGACGTAGCTTGAGTCAGACCTGCTGCGCGTGAGATCACCACAAAAATCAATCTTCTTGCGCGACTGCCGAGAGGACACCTTCCGGTCCTTTTCAGCTCTCGCCTCAACAAGTCGACCCGTGTTGACGTTGCGTGTCTGATATCGCAGCCAGACCAGTCATCTCCGCTTTCCGAGACTGTAAGGAGGTTTCTAAGAAATTCGAGCGCCGTCGCGACCACTTCCACGTCAATCGGCTCCTCGTGGCACGTCCTAAAAGTAGGAAACGCAGTGAGGGAGATGCGCGTGGTGCAATCCGACTCTGAACCGACCATTCCCAGATTTCTTTATCGGTACCGGGCTTTTCGAGACGAGCACGATTCCCTGCGAAAGATTCTCCAGGAGAACCTATGGTATTTCGGGTCCCGCGTAAATTTTGATGATCAAGAAGACTGCATCGTATCGGGAATAGAACTCAACCGTGGATACTTGGAAGATCTCTTCCGAACTCGGGACGGACTGTTGTCGGCCGGACAGTTGAACCAAATTGAACAGTTTCTTTCTGATCCCGATGCAGCAAGACGAGTCGTGAACGAGATGCAGGGTTATGTGGATAACGTGGGTATTCTTTGCCTCAGCGAGTTAGATGATGATTCCGAGTTGTGGCAGACGTACGCGGATAGTGGGCGGGGGGCCTGCCTTCAGCTCGACGTCACAAAGCTGATGGAGTCGGAGCCATTTCTCCTGCGCGGACCGTTCGAGGTGATGTACCGCGACGGCCCCAAATCCTTCTGGGATCCAATGGCTGACGAGGAGTCGCGACAAGTTCAAACAGACGATCACCTTCTTCGGAAGGGAACGAAGTGGGCGCATCAGAAAGAATGGCGATTCATAATGCACAGAGGGGCGGAAAAGACCGTGGGCGAATATCAAATGCCGGTCGAGGCATTGTCAGCAGTCATTCTTGGAAGGGCACTAACCGAAGCCGAGTGTAAAACCGTTTCACATTGGCTTCGAATGGGGCCGTGGCGTCTAAAGCCTCGCCTGTATTATCGCAATCCCGAACAGAGCCGCTACTCTTTGTGATGTGATGGCGCCCGCGCGTCGCGCTGGCGCCCCAAAAGGCACTACCTGTTGAGGTGCGATTATGCCGCGCGTGCTGCCGAGCGACGTTGTTCGTGTGATAGAGGCGGAGTTTCCGTGGGTTCTCCATCCTGATTCCGAGGCGGCACATCAGCGCGGAGCCGCCACACCTCAGTATGCAAACCAACTTGCGGGTCCGGGTATCGCGGCCATTTGCGACACAATCGACCACGCGAAGACCGAACTAAATCTACAGGACCAGCCGAACGACTGGGGTCTCTCGCCTCTAATTGAAATCGCGCGCAAGCTTGACGATATCACCGAGTCCACGGCAGGCCAGGCTCGTTTGGCCAAGGATTTCAGGAACCTGATCCATCCTGGTCGCGAGAATCGAAAAAAGATGAGGTGCGATCGCGGGACTGCTCACGCCGCCTTCGCCGCCCTGAATCTTGCGATCGTCGATCTTGAAAGGCGATGGAGACCGGCGTCGACACGGAGTTAGGGCCAAGCCTCGGGATTCTTCTATCCGCGCGCTCGGCGTGACGGCTCCCTGGGCGATACCGCGACATTCTCATTAATGATAAATTACGTTGCCGTCCCGCCGGTCGTATGACATTTCCAGCACATCTGATGAAGAAACGAGCACTCTAGACTCCAAAACCGGCCCACGTTCGCGCAGGGGCGCGCACAGGGCCGCGTTCGCTCCCGATCCCGCCTTTCTGGGTAGCGGGTTCATCCGCCGGCGCCCTTCGGCCTCCTGGGCGCCGTTCCTTCGCCGGCGCCCTTG
This sequence comes from Binataceae bacterium (SeqCode), assembly GCA_050010455.1. Lineage (GTDB taxonomy): Bacteria > Desulfobacterota > Binatia > Binatales > Binataceae > DATJOQ01. Next base: position 8,989 of record JBEKLA010000113.1, read on the forward strand.
TTTATGAGAATGTTGGCCGGAAGGCGTCCGTCCACGGCGAAGACGATCATTGTTTTGGGAGGTTGAATCATGTCCGTGTTTCGCAAGGAGCAGAATCAGGTCCACAGCATGCAAGGCAACCACATCGCCGGTCTGGCCACACCCACGAGCGGCGCGCAACAGGTCGAGATGTGGCACGGCCGCATGGACGCCAATTCGGCGACTCCGCCGCACAGCCACGACACGGAGGAAGTGGTCCTGTTCCTGAAGGGAAGCGGCCGGGCGACGGTGGCCGATCGTGAAGTACGTTACCAGCCCGGTGACACGCTGATCCTGCCGCCGGCCCAAGTGCACCAGATCTTTGCCGAAACCGAAAGCGAGTTCGTCAGCGCCATGCCGATCGGCGGTAAGGTGAAGCTGCCGGACGGTGTGGCGATGGACTTGCCGTGGCGCAAATAAGGGTAAGAATATACTTGACAACTCCATCGGTCTAAGGCATACTTAGATGTATGGAACCGAACACTCTTCAAGAGGCAATCGTCTACTTCTCGAATCCGGCCAATTGCCATGAGTACGTTGTGGTCCGCCGTTGGCCGAACAGCGTTACCTGCCCGCGTTGCGGAAGCCAGAACGTGGTCTTTCAGGCGAGCTACAACCGCTGGCAATGCAACAAGCGCCACGACCGGAGACAGTTCACCATCAAGACCGGAACTATCTGGGAAGATTCCCCGCTCGGTCTTAACAAATGGCTGGCAGCCATGTGGATGATCGCGAATGACAAGAACGGCGTTAGTTCTTGGGAAATTCACCGCGCCATCAAGGTCACTCAAAAGACTGCGTGGTTCATGCTCCATCGCATCCGGCTTGCGATGCAGGGCGACAACTTTGGCAAGCTTTCGGGCGAAGTCGAAGTAGACGAGAGCATGATCGGCGGGAAGTCTCGCTTCATGCACAAGGATAAGCGCGAGCGTGTAATCACCGGAACTGGTGGCAAAGACAAGACCGCTGTTATGGGAATTATGGAGCGTGGCGGGAGCGTCCGCGCTTTCGTGGTAGACAACCGCACTAAGAAAGAGCTTCAAGAAAAGGTTCGCGAGCACGTCGAAGCTGGCTCCGCGATCTTTAGCGACGAACTCAAGTCCTATGAAGGGTTGGACGCAGACTATCGCCACGCGGTCATCAATCACGCCGTCGAGTGCGTGAACGGCAACGTCCATACAAACAATCTGGAAGGCTTTTGGAATTTGCTTAAGCGCGGCTTGCATGGGACTTATGTCAGCGTCGAACCGTTTCATCTCTTTCGGTACATCGACGAACAAGCTTTCCGATTCAACAAGCGAAAGGCAGCAGCAGGCGACAGGCAGCGATTCAGCGAGTTAGTCACTAACATTCTCGGCAAGCGCCTGACCTATGCAGAACTGACCGGTAAGCTTGGAGAAACGCAAAACTAATCCTTGTCGCTTGATTCGCGGGCGACGACGGAAGTCTTGACCTTTCGTTTAGGTCCGCGTCGTTTGGGATTTTGCGCTGCCTGTTTCTGGTATTCCTTCTCGCGACGCAGAATCTCAGAGTGGGGCACGGCTAACACGCGAGCCACGAGTTTATTGAATTCGTTAAACTCGTTCTTTGACTTATCTGCCATTCTGGTGCTTCTTTGGGTAGTGGGCTAAAAGCGTGTTGATCGTTCGTAATTTTTCAATTGCTGCTCTATCGAGTCCAATTTCGAGTCGAGCTTTTCGATCATGGTTTCGAGCGCCCCGAAGATCGGAGCCATCCGGCGGAGATGATCACCGATTGTGTAGCCCAGAACGGCAACTACCATCATCCCCAAGCCGAACAGCATTTCGTGCATATCGTTCGAGCCGAACAGATACAGCCCGATAGCGCCCAGTGCACCATAGGTCACAATGTTTGTCAGCATGAGCGACGCTAGTTACTTGCCCTTCTTTGGCGTGTTAAATTGCATATCACCGCCGAGCTCTTTGCGGGTCTCTTCATAAACGCGAACAAATTCGCGAAGCGCAGCCTCGTCCAAGAAATGCGGCTCACATACGCGGTCCTTAGATCCTAACAAATCGCGTAGCAATTCCTGAGTTCTATAGGCGGCCGAGCCGCTCTCGTAGTGTTCCTTTTCCCACAGAGTCCGAGTTAGATAGCACAACAAGTCTGCCGCCTGTATCGGAATGTCTTCTTCAGGCGATCCGAGAGTCATCTTACCCATGATATCGCCGAGCGATTCGGTTGCCTTCAACTCCTCGTATAGTTCGGTAAGCAGCCCTTCAAATTTCGGCTTCTTCGCGAATACGAAGGCGATCTTTTCACCAGACGGAAAAGTAAATTTATGGCTATTGACCTTCAACGAATTCACAAGGTGAAACATACAGAGATAGTATGGATGTGTCCACTTGCGTTGTATCCGGTCAGGAATGATTCTTTTGTAATCGTCCACCGCGAATGCGGTGGCAATGGCTAAAAGGGTTCTCTGCTTTGCGATCGGAACTAATTGGTCTACTAAGCGGTCGCGATCTCCCTTTGACCATCCAGCAAAATCCCCATGTCCGTCTTTTCCTAGACAATCCGTCGCATGAAAAACTCGACGCTTTTCGGGTGGATCGATCTCATCGGGCGGATTCAAAATCGCATCCCATTTATCGTCGAACTTACGCCAGCGTTTATAACTGGAGAGAAAACCCGCCATCACAATGATCTTCGCCTGATCATGCGTTCCGGACTCATCGATATAGGCTTCAATCATTACGAGCCATCTACGCCGATAACACGCCGGATGCAGCAGGCGAGTTAGGTCCAGTAGAGATCGCCCGCTCATCGCACGCTCCGCTGGTTCTCACCCTGACAATCCCTTGCGGAGTTGTCAAGTATATTCTTACCCAAATAAGGCCCGCTGGGACCGCAGGCGTCCCGCCTACCCGGATGTAATCTTGTCAGTGTTGCACTTGTCGTGGAATCTGAATCTATGGGTAGAGCTGCGATTAGACTCGACTTCGAGAAGCTGCTGGCGAGCCGTGCTGACCTTCGACTGCTTCGTGCGGCCGGCGCCGGTGAGGGGGAATGCGTTCAACGCCGGCAACCAGATGGGGGCGTCCAA
>JBEKLA010000114.1:0-12048 GCA_050010455.1 Binataceae bacterium (SeqCode)
TGGTCGGTTGCCGGACAATCCGCGACCGGAATCGCGTTGATAGCCGGACTGGTCAATTGCAACGATATAGTCTCGGTCGGGCCGCCATTATTCTGCAACCCGCTGGGATCGAGCAGAGGATTAACGTTATCGCCGATAGTCTTACCGCTGGCGCTGGTACCGGTGAAATAGCAGCTATGGTCGTCGGAAATATTGTAGCCGCCATCCTTGACACCGCCGAGGCAATTACCGCCAGACGTGCTGGCAGCCAGTATGCAGCCAGTATACTGTTGATGATCGTTGGTTCCTCGCCGTGCCCGCCACCGCTGATCACACCTCCCGATGTAGCCGAGTTGCCAGAAAAGGTGCAATTCGTGATCGTGAGTGCGCCGAAGACATCGTAATAGATGCCGCCGCTAACCGGCGCCGAATTGCCGGAGAAAGTGCTGTTGGTGATCGAAAGTGCGCCCGCGCTGACGATGGCGCCGCCGTAGCCTTCTGAGGACGCCGAGTTGCCGGAGAAGGTGCTGCCGCTGATCGTCGCCGTGTCGAAAATGTAACTGACAATCGCGCCACCATGCCCCGACGAGTTGTTGGAGAAGGTGCTGTTGGTAATCGATTCCGTGCCGTCGCTAAGGATTGCGCCCCCCGCGCCCGACGTTCCGGTGCTGTCGCCGGTAAAGGTGCTGTTGGCGATGGTCAGCGCATTGCCGTTATAAATTGCGCCGCCCTGGACTAAAGCCGAGTTGGTCGAGAAAGTGCTATTGCTGACCGTCAGCGTACCATTGTTATACGCTCCGCCGCCCAATTCGCTGCCGAGCGACGACTTAGACGCATAGCCGTTAGCGACCGTCAGGTCGTTCAAGGTAACCGTGGCGGTGGAGTTTATATAGAAGACCTGGTACGCGCCGCCGCCGTCGACGGTGATCGACTGCCCGCTGCCATCGATTGTTAATGTGTTCGCGATCGCCGGAAGAGCGCTGTTCAACCCTATCGTGCCGGTGACGCTGAAAACGATCGCGTCGTTGCCGATACCGGCGGCGCAGGTGCTGTTGGAATCCGAAGTCTCGTTGTTAGCGTTGTTGATCGCGGCGCGCAGGCTGCACTCGGACGGATTGCCCGGGTCGTCAAGCGTATCGACGGTTATGGTATTCGATGCCTTCGGAGCGGGATTAAGTATCACCACGCATATCGGCACGAGCACGAGCAGCAGGAGGACCAGTAAAGCCGGCCGCACAAAGGCGGCTGATAGTTGCTTGCGATTGCACGACCCAAGACCGTTCTTCTTCATTCCCGTCCCCAGGATGGCCCCACCGATAAAGTTCGACGTCAGCCCTCGAAATCATCCTTCGATGCCCCCCGGGTTCGCGAGCGCACATATTACCGCTATAGCTCAGGTCTTCCGCGGCCTAAAAGCCGCGCAGCGTGAATGCCTTTGCTTCGCCGTTCCCGCTCTATGTTGATTAGGATCCGGCCCAAGCGAAGAAAAGGTCTATTAGCAGTTCTTTTTACTAGATTGTCAAATCCCGGTCAAATTAGATGAGCTAAGGCAAGATCTAAGCAAACCTTACTCCTGCCGATTGCCTTCTCCGGCCAAACTCGCGCGATATAAATCCTGCAAGGATCAGAGATGGCGACGGCCGACCGCTTGAGAAAACCCTTATGTCTTAATAGCTTGTGGACCATCGCCGGGGTGGTGGAATGGCAGACACAGAGGACTTAAAATCCTCTGGGGGAAACCCCGTGCGGGTTCGAGTCCCGCCCCCGGCATCAGGCGCTTTTCAGAATCATCGTGACGCGAGGCTGTGACGCGTGAATCGAGTCTGCTGCCGGCGTCGTTCGAAAGCGACCCATACGAGCTGAAACCCGAGCGTCTCCGACGGGGGTCTGCTGGTCATCGCCACGGGGCAGTCTTAGGTCGTCTCATGCACGCCTTCCTTCGACCGCCGATGCCAAAACCGGCAAGATTCAGAGCTTTGAATTGACGCCGATTGGCTCCTCTGGTACTCAGCTAACATTAGGTTTATGTTGAGCCAAGATTAGCGCGGGTCGCGGCGGAAACCGCTAGACGGGCGGTCTCTATGCGAGCCGCGCTAATGATTTTGATTTATAGACGACAGGATGGGTCAAGTATGGCTGCTTTAGATCTCGCCACCCGGACCGCAGCGCCCGCCACTGAAGAGCGTGACGCTGACTTCGATCCGGCCCGCCACTGCCGACGTCCACTGGCCGAAGTTATCAGACAGCGCGACGAGCTAACGGCACAGACCGGAAGCTACTATGGGGTCATCGAGCTCTCACTGCGCGATTCCGATCCCCTCAAGTACGAACGCTTCTACGCGCGTATCCATAGTGCTGTGCTATCGGCGCGCGAGGTGGCGCGCTACGTCGCCGCGAGTCCCGGCTCGCGAGAGATGGGGGAATCACTGTGGGGACTGTGCACCCCCGAAGGCGACACGCTCGCGCTTTCGGTCGGATTCCTTTCTCACACCACCGCGCTGCCGACGGCGATCCGCTACATGGCCGACAATGGCTATGACCTGAACGAGGGGATTCGCGACGCCGACGTGTTTGCGGTCAGCGACGGCCGCACCGGCGGCGTTCCCCATCCCGGCGATTTCTACGGCTTCGTGCCGATCGTGGTCGACGGCGAAGTCGCCGCCTGGGCGGTGGGACTCAACCATATCGTTGATAATGGCGCTCCGGTGGCCGGGAGCTGGGCCACGTTCTCGGTCGACACCTTCATGGATGGACTGGTAGTGCCGCCGATCAAGACCGGCACGAACCTCAAGCAGGCGAGCTGGTGGAAGGCGATGTGGGAGCGGCGCACGCGCGCGGCGACCATGAACATCCTCGACGACAAGATGCGCCTTGCCGGGATGGCGCTAATCCACAAAGCGATTCACGAAGTGATCGAGGAGTTCGGCCTCGACTACTACAAGCGCGCGATCCGCGAGGTCATCGAGGAGAGCCGGCGGATGATTGTGGACAACATCCGCGATCTGACCGTGCCCGGCACTTACAGCGGAGCCGCGTTTCGCGTGGTCGAATACAAGGGGCTGCAGAGGGTCTGGCCGCACGCCGACAAGAATACCCTGATTCACGTCCGCGTCGCCGTCGAAGCCGCTCCGACCGGGCTGCTGATCGATACCGAAGGCAGCTCGCGATGGGGCTACCACTCATACAATGGGACTCCCGGCGGCGCCGATTGCGCTGTATTCCTCGGCATGATCAATCAGTTCGCGCACAACACGAAGGTGACCGCGGGAATCAGCCTGGCCGTGCGCCGCAATTATCCGGTGGGATCGATTTACAATCCCGACACCCCGCACACCAGCAACGCGAACATCTGGGCGCAATCGATCGCGCTCAACAGTATCGCATTCAGTTCGGTGTCGCGGGCGATGTTCGCGCGCGGCTATCTCGAGGAAGCTTTCACCGTCGACGGCAACTGGGCCGCGATTCAGGGCGGCGGCATGCTCGGCGACGGCACCCCCTACGCCTTTACCAACTTCGAATGGCTGGGCGGTGTGGGACGCGGCGGCTTCTGCTATCGCGACGGCGAGCCGCTGGTATGGGCGCCTTGGTCGCAGGTCGCGACGATCGGCGATGCCGAAGATGTCGAGTCGACCGTACCGACGCTGTTCTATCTCGGCCGCCGGCTGCTGCGCGGCTATTTCGGAGCCGGCAAGTATCGCGGCGGCGTCGGCAACTCCGCGATCCACTGGGCGGTGAAACCGGGGCGGCGCCTCGCGCTATCGCGGCCCAATGGCGGCCTCTCGTGCACGCCGGCGCTAGCACTCGGAATGAGTGGCGGGTATCCGGCGCCGGGATGCTTCATGATCACGGCGCAGGGCACCAATCTCGCGGAGATTCTCGCCAGCGGCACCAAAGCTCCCCGCGACGCCAACGAGTTTATCGCGATGGTCGAAGCGGGCACGCTGACGGTCAAGAAGCTCGGCGTCTGGAAAACCGACTGCCCCGAGGTCGAACTCGGCAACAACGATATGTTCGTCGACGCAGCGGGCGCCGGAGGCGGATGGGGTGATCCCCTCGATCGTGATTCGGAGGCGGTCGTGCGCGACCTCAACGAGGGCTGGGTTACCAATTACGAGTTCACCAGCGCGATGCACGGCGTCGTCGCTGTCAAAGGCGACGATGGAAAGTGGATGCTCGACGAGGCGGCCACCAAGGCCAGGCGTGCCGAGCTTCGGGCGCAGCGAATCGCCGAATCCGTGCCCGCCAGCGAATGGTGGAAGTCAGAGCGCGAATTGGTACGTGCCGGCAATTTCCGTCCCGAAGTGGCCGAGATGTACAAGGAGTCGCTGAGCTTCGAGAAGTTCGCTCGCGAGTTCAGAAGCTTCTGGCAACTCGAACCTTCCTTCACCGTTCAAGCAGGAGAATGGCATGCCTAGCCAGCCGGTAGACAAAAACCTGATTCGCCAACTGGTCGACGGCTCCATCTCGCAGAACGACGCCGAGCGCCTGCTCAAGATGGAGCGCAAGGACGCCGAGCGCTTCGAAAACTATATCGCGGTGCTCCAGGAAACGGTGCCGTGGAAGGACCGCATCCTGCTGCGACTCAATGACAGGCTTTTCGTCGTGCTGAACGACAAGAAACAGCGCGTCGTCAAATGCGCTTGCGGCGTCGAGTTCGGCGATTACCGCGAGAACTGGAAGCTCAAGTGCCGCGTGCGGGTCCGTAAGACTCAAGAAGAGATGCTCAAGGTTTACGATGCGCCGCCCGCTTGCCCCGAGGCCGGATGGCAGGAAGTGCGCGAATTCATTTGCCCATGCCCCGAGGCGGCGCAGATGGCGGTCGAGATCGTCCCGCCGGGATATCCGGTTGTCTTCGAGATGCTGCCGGATCTCGACACCTTCTACCGCGAAGTGATCGGCAAGCCCCTGCCGGATCAGTCACCACAATGGTACGAGGATCGCAGCGCGCAGGTGACCGCTGAATGGGCCCCGCACGCCACCGATCAGTCCAAGCAGTAGTCCGACCATCACAGTCTGGCGAATTCCCTAGGAGCCACAGCGATGTTTGATCCCTTGACGCCCAACACCGCGGCGGAGGATTACATCCTCGCCCTCGACGCGGGCGGCACTATGACTGACGCGATTTTGGTCAAGCCCGATGGAGGCTTCAAAGTCGGGAAATCTATTACCCGGCGCACCGACGAGGCTCGCAGCTACATCGAAGCGGTCCAGGACGCTGCCGACGCGATCGGCGCGGATGTCGATTGGGTCCATCGCAGTTGCGCGGTTGCGCTTTATTGCGGTACCGCGATGCTCAACACGATCCTGACCGGCACCGGCAAGAGGGTCGGCCTGATGGTGACGCGAGGGTTCGAGGACATCACCGTCCAGGAAGGTGGCCTGACCAACCTCGGCCAGACCCAGGCCGAAATGTTCCATCAGCAACTGCATCGCCATCCGCGCCGACTGATTCAGCCGTCTGACGTGATCGGCATCAGCGAGCGCATGTGCGGCGGAAGCATCCACGGCGATCGCCATCTGGAAGCCGGCGAAGTGCTGATTCCACTCGACGAGCCCGAGGTTCGCGAAGCGGCAGCGCGGCTGGTCGATTCGGGAGTCGAGATTATCGGGATCTTGTTCGTCAACTCGTACGCCGATCCGCGCCACGAGCTGCGGGCCGCGGAGATCGCGCGCGAAGTAATTGGTCAGAAGGGCCGCGCCATTCCCGTGCTGTGCTCGTTCGAGGTCGCGCCGGTCTCGCGCGAGAACAGCCGGCTCAAAAGCCTTCTCTTTCAGTGCCTGGCGGCGGAATCTATCCGCGAGGGCTACCTCGGCGTCGAGCACGAGGCGCGTCGTCACGGCTACCGTCATCGGTTGTTGACCCTGCTGTCCTACGGAGGCGCGGTCAACGTCCGCTATCCGCGCCTTTACGAAACTTTGATCTCGGGACCGATCGGGGGGTTGATGGGAGCTCGCTTCCTGGGCGACAAGCTTGGGCTCAAGCGTATCGTTACCGCCGATATGGGCGGCACGAGCTTCGACGTCGGTCTCGTGGTCGACGGGCGCCTGAGCATCCAGCGCAGCGCCGATATCGCGGGACATCGGCTCGCACTGCCGATGGTGCAGCTCGACTCGATCGGCAGCGGCGCCGGTTCCGAGGTCCGCCTCGATCAGTACAAGCGCCTGCACGTCGGGCCCGAGAGCGCGGGCGCGCGGGTTGGGCGATGCCTTGATTTCGATCGGCTTACTATCACCGACATCAACGTCGCGTTGGGCTACGTCGATCCCGACTACTTCCTCGGCGGCCACATCAAACTAAGCCGCGAGAGCGCCGTCGCCGCGCTCAAAGAGACGGTGGCCGATCCGCTGGGCCTCGACGTTTACGAAGCCGGCGCCGGAATCCTCGACGTCGTCAACCTGCAGATGCGCGACCTGCTGTCGACGATGGTCGCCTCGAAGGGCTACGACCAGACCGAGTTCACCCTGCTCTACTACGGTGGAGCCGGTCCGGTTCACATGTGGGGTTTTACCGAAGGGCTCGCCTTTGCCGACATAATCACGGTGCCGTGGGCCGCGGGCTTCTCCGCTTTCGGTGCTGCCTGCGCCGAGTATATGCATCGCTACGATCGCGGTATTAATGTGCTGCTGCCCAACGGGATACCCGCGGCGGGCCGCGCCGCGGCCACGCAATCGCTCAAACATACGTGGCGCGATCTGATCGCCGAAGCACGCAAAGAGATGGCCGGCGAGGGTATCAACGGCGATCGGCTCTCGTTCCGTTTCGGCTTCTCCGCCCGCTATATCGGCCAGCTCGAGAGCTTTGACGCGATGCTGTCGATCACCGATCCCGAAAGCCTCACCGACGTCGCGCCGATCATCGAAGCCTTCGAGTCGACGTACACCAAGATCTATCCCGAGGGAGCGCGCTTCCCGGATGCGGGTTACTCGGTAACCGGCGTATATCTCGAAGCGATCGCCAGCAAACCGCAGCCCTCTCTCGCCGTCTTCCCCGACCTCGGACCAGAGCCTGACCCTGCGGCCTTTGTCGAGCGGCGCAAGGCTTACCATCGCGGCAAGTGGACCGACTTCAAGGTTTGGGAAATGCAAAAGCTCACGGCAGGCAACGTGATTAACGGCCCGGCGATCCTGCGCGACCCGATGACGACGCTGGTGGTGCCGCCCGGCCGCCGGGTAGAATTCGACCGGACCCTGGTCATACATTACCGCTAGAGGACGTACCTGCATGCGCCTTGCCACCTTCTCTGACCGTGACGGAACCCGAATCGGCCTCGTCGTCGATGACGAGATTATCGATCTGAAGCGTGCGCAACCCGAGTTGCCTGCCGACATGATCGCTTTCCTCGCTGCCAGCCCTGAAGCGACAGCCGCGGCGCGGGCCGCGCTTGGATCATCTTCGTCAGCGCGGCTCAAACTCAAAGCCGTCCGGCTTCAAGCGCCGGTTCCGAAGCCGAGCAAGTTTCTCGCGATCGGCCTCAACTACGCCGACCACGTCGCGGAGTCGGGATTGGCGAAGCCGGCCGCGCCGCTTTTCTTCAACAAGCAGGTCACCTGCGTGACCGGACCTTTCGATCCCATCCTGATTCCGCGCGACAGCGAGCAGGTCGATTACGAAGGCGAGATGGGTTTCATCATCGGCAGGCGATGCCGGCGCGTCCCGCGCGAGCGCGCGCACGAAGTGATCGCCGGCTACTGCGTCGTCGACGACGTCAGCATCCGTGACTGGCAGTTTCGCGCGCAGACCTTCACGTTGGGCAAGTCGTTCGACAGCCACGGCCCGGTCGGTCCATGGATCGTAACGCCGGATGAGCTGAGCGATCCGCACAAGCTCCGAATCCGCACCTGGGTCAACGGCGAACTGCGCCAGAACTCATCGACCGATCAGTTGATCTACGATTGCTTCGACCAGGTCGCGGCGCTAAGCCAGGCCTTCACGCTCGAGGCAGGCGACATCGTTTCGACCGGCACTCCAAGCGGCGTCGGCATGGGCTTCAAACCGCCCAAGTATCTGAAGGCCGGCTACGTGGTGAAGATCGAGATCGAGGGGATCGGCGCGCTCGAGAATCGCGTCGCGGCCGAGCCTTCAGTATAGACTCGACCGCGACCGGTAACGGCTCGGCGCGCCTGGTCTTAGCAATCCACCGGCAGTTCGAGAAAGTTCTCGTAGATGAAATCGCGATGCTCGAACAGGATCGGTGCGGCTGCCGCGGCAACCACTGGATCATTGTTCGTATAGAGCGCGCGGAAATCGGGCGGCATCAGACACTGATCTTCCGGCAGCGGCTTTATCAGCGCGGCAAAGCAGGCGCTGTAGATATCCAGCGCGGTAAGCCCACCGCCGATAAAAAACTTGCTGCCCTTTTTGCGCTGCTCCGCAAGCCGCGACGCCAGCCGCGTCAGGATTTCCGCACATCGCACCGGCGCGGCCTTCCCCGCCTCCGGCGTATAGCCATACTTGCGCCCCAGCTTGGCGAAGAAATCCACGACGCCAGGCGCCATTCCCGGCTTCGTATGATCGCGCACCATGATATTGCGCTTGCTCCAGCCGAAGCCGTTTTCGCCGCAAAGCTCGTTGGCCAGCCCGAACATCAGAACGCGCTCGTCGAAATCGCTCGGGATTAGCCTGGGCTCCGGCGCCAGACGTTCGAAAAGGAACAGTTGCTCAATCCACGTCGAACGCGGCGGCTCGTCGTTCCAGGCCGCGACGGGCGCCGTCGCTTGCCCGGTCCAATTCACCAGCGCGACGTTGGCGCCGAGAATCTCCTGACGCGCCTTGACGTACGAGAGTTTCTTCACGTGAAGAATGCCCTTGGCTGACTCGCTCCACGGACCCGGAACGCCCGGCGTCAGTACGACACGCAATCCCGACATGTTTCGCGCCTGTTCCACTTCTATGTATTGAGCCATCGGATCGATTCCTCCGTGCTTATTCAACACCCCATATCAAGGGAAAAGTCCAGCGCTTTCAGTGAAGCTACGGCAAACGCGCCTCACTGAAATTGATTGCCTCAACGAACCATCATGACGCGGCGCGCAACGCTCGATCGCCGAAGAGCTCGAATATCATGTCGTAATTCTCGCGATAGCGTTCGAAGGAAAGGCCGCCATACGGCGCCGGGGCCAGCAATACTATATTGCCGGCCAGGCCCGAGATGTCCCGCCACTGGGCTCGCACTTCATCCGGCGTGCCTACCAGCGCGATGATCTCAGTCCACATCCGGTCGCTAATCACGCGGCTCATCTGCTCGGGATTCATCGTCCGGAACGCGTTGAGGATCGCGCCCTTCTCTTCGCTCCAGCCGTGGAAATCGAGAATCTGATGGAAGATCTTCGCCGCGTAATAGAACGTGAACCACGCGCCCGCCTCACGCCGCGCGCGCTTGCCGTCGCGATCGATGATCGTGACAACGCCCAGCGCCTTGTCGATATCGTCGGGATTTCGGCCCGCTTCCTGAGCGCCGCGGTCGAGCGCGGGCACGACCACTTTGCGGAAGTACGAGCGCGTGCAGGTGACGTGGCCCAGCAGGCCGTCGCAGAGCCGGCCCGTTAGCCGCGCCATGTAGGGGCTTACTACGCCGGTGAAAATCGGGATGCGATCTCTGACCTGGCGATGGCGGACGAAGTTGGGAATCGAGAGATTATAGAACCGGCCGCTATGACGAAACGCGCCGCCCTTGTGCGCCCATAGTGCGCGCGCGATCTCGATCGTCTCCGCGAGTTTCGGCCCCGGGTTAGCGAATGGCACGCCATACCATTGCTCATTCTGCGCACGCGTTCCGGTCCCCAGCCCGAACAACATGCGGCCGTCGGAAATCTCGTCCACGTCCGCCGCCGCCATCGCGAGCTGAACCGGCGAACGCAAGAACGCGTACGCGATACCGCTACCGATCGCGATTCGCTTGGTCGCGGCCGCCATAGCGGTCAGCGTCGTAAAGGCGTTGCGCGAGAAGTATTCGCCGGTCCACACCGAGTCGAAGCCCGCGGCTTCGGCATCGCGCGCCACTTGCACGATCTCAGCGATCGACGGGGGCACCGACAGAATTCCCAACTTGGTCATAAGTTTCCTCAATACCGGTCGAGTGAATGCTTAGTTGATTAGTAACTCCGACAGATAAATCCGAATCCCCGCCTACGACTCCGGTGCGATCTGAAAGCTCACGAGATTGAGCGCCTCCTCGAGATCGAGGGCGCGCACGACGTGTTTCAATTCCTCGTCGCGCCAGGGAACGGGAGCCTCTTCCTGGATGAGCTTGGCTTGCTTCAACTCCTCCACCGTAGCGGCGTCCTCTTTCATCGGCCGGCCATACTCCATCTCGGAAAACAGGCTTTCGAAGGGCGCCTTGCGAGTTTGGCCGCCCGCCACGGCAGACTCGGCCGGATAGCCCACAGACATGATGCAAACGATCGTGGCGGTCTCCGGGAGCTTGAGGAGTTTGTTCACCTTGTCGAGCATCAAGGGGCCGCTCATCAGGCAAGTGCCGAGCCCCTCATCGTAGGCAACCAACGTGGCCTGGGCGACGGCCTGGCCAAGGTCCATGAACGCCAGCGGCGCGACCGCGGCCTGCTGCCACATCGCCGTGAAGATCGGTCTAAGAAGCTGGTCGATCTGCTGCTTGGCTCCCTCCGGATCCGAGCCCAGGCGTCTCGTGTCGATCAGATGCTTGAGATCTTCCATCCACTTGTTGACTTCGTAGGCCGCCGCGTCCGAGTACCACACGATAAAGCAGGGCGCGGTCTGCATCTGCTGATAGCCCAGCGGCGGAGTGAGCGCTTTCATCAGCTCCGGCGACGCCTGATCTCTCCACACCACGATCGCCCGAGTGTTGTTGACGTTGCCTACGCACGAGGCGCGCCGCGCCGCCTCCAGCATCTTTTGAATTTTCGCCCGTTCCACCGGCCGATATGGCCAGTAGAATCGAATGGAGCGTCGCCAACCTATGACTTCTTTCAGTTCCACGTGCTCGCCTCCTTACAGGTTACGCGACGCGCCCGCGCGGCCGCTGAGACTTCCGGTTATTCCGGGTTAACGAATAAGTCGAGCTTCGCGAGGAAATCGGCAATAATGTGATTAGCAGTAAATCCATTTCGTTCGATATGGCTGATTCCAGCAAACTCAGCGCCATCGTGCTAGTCGGCGGCGTAAGCTCGCGGATGGGGCGCTTCAAGACCACCCTGCCGATGGGCGGAACGACGCTTATCGAGCGGCTCGTGGCCGAGCTGCGCCGAGCGTTCGTCGATATTGTAGTCGTCGCCGCGCCCGAATCGGTCGCCGAGGCGCTTCCCGCCCTCGACGCCGCGGTAATCAGGGACCAAGTCGCATTCGGCGGCCCGGCGCAAGCCTTACTGCTGGGCCTGCGGTCGATCCGTCACGACATCGCATTCGCCTGCGCTTGCGATCTGCCGATGTTGAACGCGGACATCGCAGCGTGGCTGGGCTCGATACTTGAGGAAAAGCACGACGCGGTCATCCCGATGGTCGGCGGCTGTACGCAAGTGCTTCACGCCGTGTATCGCAAGCGCTGTGCAGACGCGCTGGAAGGGATGCTGGCGCGCGGTGGCCGCAGCTTGCGCAGACTCGCGCCGCTGCTCGAAGTACGCAGCGTCACGGAGCATGAACTGCGGCCATTCGATCCGGAACTGCGGAGCTTCTTCAATCTCAACACGCGAGAGGATTACGAAGCGGCGTTGCGGCTAATCGAACCTCGCGCCAAACGATCCTAGTGTGCTTCCCGCAAATAACTTTACACAGTTGCCCGTCATCCTAAGCGCCAGCGAAGATTTCGGCTTGATCGCGGAGCCGCGAGTTTGGTAATGCCGGGATGGTTATGAAGCCTGGCCCGATCGGGTCGGGCTTCGATGTTTTAGGGGGAACGATTCCGGGAGATTATACGGCGAACGGTGTGCATATAATCCTTTGGAATCAACGGATTTTTGAAAAACGAGTGAAAAGTTTTTTCGCCGATCAGCAGCCGTGGATAAGAAGACGCCCCGCACGTCACCGAACGCGCGGGGGACCTACGCGCAGCGATTTTATCCTTGCCTGCCAATGCCTTTCAGACCTAATCGCTCCGC
>JBEKLA010000115.1:0-12023 GCA_050010455.1 Binataceae bacterium (SeqCode)
CCTGCTGGAGGTTATGGGTAACGATGGCGATGGTGTACTTCTGCTTCAGTTCCTTGATCAGCTCTTCGATCCGATGCGTGGCGATCGGGTCGAGGGCCGAACACGGCTCGTCCATCAGCAGCACCGCTGGTTCTGTGGCAATGGCGCGCGCGATACACAGCCGTTGCTGCTGCCCTCCGGAGAGCGCCAACCCGCTTGACCGCAAGATGTCCTTGACTTCGTCCCACAGGGCGGCCTGACGCAGCGCCTGCTCAACCTTCTCTTCGACCTTACCCTTATATCGATTAAGCCGCAGGCCGAACGCGACGTTCCTGAAGATACTCATCGCGAATGGATTCGGCTGCTGAAACACCATCCCGATGTGCCGCCGTACAGAAACCGGATCGATGTTCGAAGCGTAGATATCCTGACCGTGGAACACCACGTGGCCCTTGAACCGGAAACCGCGCACCAGATCGTTCATCCGGTTGAGGCAACGCAGCGCCGTGCTCTTGCCGCATCCCGACGGACCGATCAACGCGGTGACTGTGCCCTTCTTAATCTTCAGTGCTATGTCGCGTGCGGCTTTGAAACGGCCGTAGAAGAGTTCCTTGATCTCGCAACCCATTAGCGTCTCGTCGCGAACCGCGCTGCCGTTACCATTAGTCGTTGGTAGCGTTGCTGACATGTTAGTCTCCTTCTCAGTCGGCGGAGCGTCTGGTCACGACTTGGCCTACGATGTTAGTCACAAGAACGCTTACCACGAGCGTCAGGGCCGCCGCCCACGCCAGTGCCACCTGGTTCTCGAACGGCGAGCCGGAGAGGTTGTAGATGATGATGATGATGATGACCGCCAACGACGCGGTAGGTTTCATGAGCGTTGAAGCACGCCAGCGCACCTATAGCCCTCAGCCGGCTACGGCAACTTCCTGGTTCACATGTACGACCTTGGCTGGCGGGAAGCCGTTGAAATAGGTGCTGCTTGCGGCCGAATAGGCGCCCATGTTTTCGGAGTAGAGCAGTTCGCCTATCTCTAAGTCCGGGAGTTCCTCAGTCATGCTGATAGTGTCGAGAGCATCGCACGTGGGTCCAAATACTGAGCAAATCTGCGTCGGGCCCTTCTTGAAGCTCTTGAGAGGGTACTGGCAGTGGTCAAAGATCACGCCACTATAGGTATGATAGACGCCGTCGTTAACGTAATAGCAAAGCTTGCCGCCACGGACGGCTTTGCCGATGATCTGGGAGATCGCTGTAGCGGCAGAGGCGACCAGGAAGCGCCCCGGCTCGGCGAGGATTTCGATCGTTTGGTGGAACAGACGGTCCAGCTCGGCATTGATCATTCTGGCGAGTCGCGTGAACGGAGGGACCTCGGCATCGTAACGGGCGGGGAAACCACCTCCAATATCGAGCAGCTTGAGATTGAAGCCACGTGCTTTAGCTTCTTCGAAGATGCCTGCGGCCAAATGTAGCGCGTCGCTGTAGTTCCGCGGGTTGGTGCACTGGCTGCCGACGTGGAAGCTCAGCCCCTCGACCTCGAGCTTGTTATTGTGAGCGAAGGCGATCAGGTCCACCGCCTCGCCGGGCAGCGCCCCGAATTTGCTGGAAAGCTCCACCATCGATCCGGTGTTGGGAACGCGCAACCGTAACACCAGCCCAGAGTGTGGAGCATGGCGCGCGATTTTGATCACCTCCTCGTGGTTGTCATAGGTGACCAACGGTTTGTAGGGTTCCAAGAGCTCGAGCGTTTCAATCGCTTTGATCGGGTTCGCGTAAATGATGCGATCCCAGATGAAGTCCTGCCGTTCTTTGTCCGGAAGATGCTCGATGTTCTTGTGAACAGTCAAGAATTCGGCCACGCTGGCGACGTCGAAACTGGCTCCGGCATCATAAAACGTACGGACGATCGCGGGATCGCTGTTCGCCTTGACCGCATAGTACACCTGCACTCGCGGCAAGTGCTTGCGGAATAGAGCGTAGTTCTCCCGAAGCACCTTGTGGTCAACTATGACCAGCGGCGTACCGTGGGTTTTGGCGAGTTGAATCAGTGTTCTGTGGTCCATGGTTCTATCGGGCTGCATCGCCCCTCAGATGCCGTCGCCGTCGGTGATTAGAAAATTCTTGAACTGCCACGGGTCCGAGAGGTCAAGCTCAGGCTTACTATATCCGCTGAAAGCGTTGGAGTAGTGCTTCAGCGGGGTCCAATCCGAAGCCACCGAGACGAACTTGCCGAGGTAGGGCTTGCTGACGTTCAGCACATAGTCATGGGGCAGGTCGTCAGGCACACACACCCCGCGGTGCGGGTTCTCGATCATCCACATGCAGGTGGCTACTACGGAGATGGCTACCTGCATCGTGGTGGCATTCTGATGCGGAACCAGGCGGCGCGATTCCTGGATATCGAGATCGCTCCCGCACCACCACGACGAGTAAGGGTGGCCCATCACCAGCGCGCCGAGAATATCAGCGCCGCTGATGATTTCGTCGGTCATGATGCGCAGGCGCGGTTGCAACCGGTAGTCGTAGCCACGCAGCTCGTGGAGGGAGGTAATGGCGCAGTCGCACGGACAATAAGCGTAGTGAACGGTGGGGCGGTAGATCGCCTTGCCGTCTTCCCAAACAGTGAGTTTTTCCGTGATGGTGAACGCCTCGCCGTGGCGCACGATCATGCCGCGGATATCGTGATTGGGCGGCACCCAGCTCGCTACGAACGTGTTGATGCCCATGCGTGCGAGGCAGATCTGGCTCTTGGGGCCGTCTCGATGCTCATAAGCATACGCGGGCAGCTCTTTTTCGTGAGTACCCCAGCCCATTTCGGCCGTGGTGGTCCCTTCTTCCCGGAAGCCCTCCACGCTCCAGGTATTGACAAACTCGTTGACCTCTTTGGGCTGATCGGTGATCTGCGTATCGCGCTCACTGCAATGAATCACCTTGACCCCCAGCTCGTGGGCCAGGCGGTTAAAGGCCCCCGCCTTCGCGTGGCCAGCGATCCTCTCCGCTTGAGCCCCGCTGAATTTTTTCTCGGCGAGCGCTCGCTGCGCAATCTCCAGCAGGGCGTGCTTGGTGAAATGGCTGATGAGCCCGGGGTTCGCACCGTGTTCGACAACCGCGGTGGGCCCCGGATCGCTCCACGTAGCCATCATCCGCCGCAGTCTCATGTGACGCCAGTAGAGGGTTCGCTCAGTAGGGTGTTTGTTCTCCGCTCCCGCGTATGGATCCCAGACTTCCACCGACGTGTTCACATAAAGCACGCCCCGGTCGTGGCACCACTGCACAATTTCGCAACAATCAATATTCCACGCCAGATCAATTAGCAGATCCCCCGGCGAGAGATGCTGTTGCAGCAAACTCCCCAGGTTTTCCGGCGTCACGCGGGCCTTGACGAAGGTCATACCCTGTTCAATCCAGGGCTTGAGAGCCGCATCGTTAGGCTCAAAATCAAGGATGGTGATGTTCTCGGGAGCAACGCTGAGGTGTTTGACCAAAATGGGGAGTGTGCAACGCGCCACCGCTCCGAAACCGACCATCAGGACTTTACCTGGAAATGGAAGCATCGTGTCCTCCTGCCGTACTAACCGGACCTTGTCAGACAAGTGAAGGTCCGCAAGCCAAAACTAAGAGTAACAGCATGTTCTTACAAATTCTGACAAATTGGGTTAATTTTTCGAAATCGCCTCTGCCTTCCACACAGAACTTGAGGGCAGATGGAATGCCGTCAAAGTAGACAGCCTTTCGCGTGCCGTCCTGTTTCAACCCCCAGATCGAGAATCGCGCGAGGTGAACCGCCATCCCCTTTTCAAGTTCCCATTACGAGCGCGACATCGCCGGTATCAGGGCGTCGCCCATCGGAGTGCCACCCGCGCCTAGATGAACTTGCGGAGGCCTTTGACCAGTTCTGCCTCGCCTTGGCTACCACCAAAGCAGCGCCTTTCGTTGCCAAGCAGGAGGCTCCTGTGCGAGTCTAAAGCGCGTAGCTTCCGTCTAGTCTTCGGGGCCACGGTGAGCAGTCGCATCCACGTCAACCCAGTCCTCTTCGGTGTAACTCATTCCCTTACGGCCCGGAACCTTGCGTGTCGGTCCAGATTGGTAGAACGGACAAGAAAGCAGACACTTAGCGGAAGCCGACTTTGTGATGCTGGCGGCGTCGGGCACGCGCAGCGCCTGGCCGCGCCGCAGTTGCTTTCGCGCTCGCCTCCGCGGGCATCACGCGCGGGTTCCTTGCCCAAAGTACCAGCCCTCAAGCGGTCAACTTTGCATGCCGGCTCAAAACACGAGGAAATCCTCTCCAAACAGGCGGAAATCGTGCTCAAACGGGCGGAAAAAACTCGGAAAACAGTTGACTGGTTGGTAACCTTCGCGTCAATCAGCCCCATCACAGCGTCCGTGTGCTTACGCCGGAAAGGCTCATGGACCCAAAAATCGAAATTCGCGGTCGCGCGCGCGTGGCTAGCGCCGCGGTCTACGCTCGGCCGAACGTGGAGATTTGACCCCCCTCCCCAATAAATCAGGCCGCTTTCTCGGCTTCGCAGAGCTTTTGGGCGATTCCCGTGTGTCGGCGAATTGTTGAGCCTGGCAATAAGTAGCAATTCGCCACACACAACCCAATTCTCCGCCTTCTGTCATGCCGATCTAATTTTCGGTAACGACACCAGCATCGATGTCGAAATGCGGATAATCGAGAATCTGCGTCGCCTCAATATTTTCGAAAAAGTCACCCGTGTCGTTTGGCTCTCGGGCTGACAATTGCGCAAATCGTAGTTCAACCGGCACATCCCAAGGCAAGAGCTTTAGGGTTGTATGTTCAGGGAGAATCTTCCAGCCGTTGCTCAACATCGACCGAACGAGTGTTCGAACCTCATCTATGCGTTGCACCCATTGAGTCGCTCTTGACTCGCCACTGTGCCGTAAGGTACTTTGCGTTGTAAAGCGAAGGCGTCAGCCGATGAAGGATCTCAACCAAGCACTGACCGAGATCAGCGCGATTCGCAGCCAGATCGCGCGCGCAACCGAATTTCGGGGCTACGGCCCGGTCACGGTGGGAATAACGGGGCTCCTGGCTGTTGCCTCGGCATGCGTGCAATCCTTGGCCTTGCCGAGCGCTGCTCGCGACGTGTCGGTTTACATTGCGTTGTGGAGCATCACTGCAGCAGTTGCTGCGGCACTCATCGGACTCGAAACGATCGCCCGCTCGCGGACGATCCACTCGGGCCTGGCGCAGGAAATGATCCTCTGCGCTGTCGAGCAGCTCATCCCTTCGGGTGTAGCCGGAGTTCTGGTCGCGGCGGTATTGATTCGAGTGGCGCCGGAGTCCGCGTGGATGATTCCGGGGCTCTGGGAAATTGTTTTCAGCCTCGGTGTGTTCGCGTCTACACGTTACCTTCCGCGCGCCGTCATTGCCGTCGCCGCATGGTATCTGGTCGCGGGGCTGATATGCCTCGCATGGTCGGCGAGCACGCGAATCCTGTCGCCGTGGGCGATAGGGCTGCCGTTCGGGACGGGCCAGATCCTTGCCGCCGGAATTCTGTGGTGGAGTAGTCACGATGTCCCAGCCTAAACAACCTGAAGTACGGGACGGCCGCTTTGCCTATGAAGGCTTGGACCGCGTTATCCACGAGCGCGCGCGCCTGAGCATTCTGACCTCCCTCATAGCGCACAAGAAGGGGCTGCTGTTTGGAGAGCTCAAGCGCCTCTGTTCGCTGAGTGATGGAAACCTCAGCCGCCACCTCCAGGTCCTTCAGGAGGCGAAGCTGGTCGAAGTTTCCAAGGGTTTTGAAAAGAATCGGCCGCAGACCTTGTGCAGGATCACTTCGCTCGGCCGCGCGCGCTACCTGGAATACGTCGAGGTGTTGGAACGCGTGGTACGCGACGCCGCCTCTGTCGCTGACGACAAAGCGCGAAAAGCGGCGCGGCTTTCGCCGGCCTGAATTTTTTTGCGCCTAAACTTTGCTATGTCAAGTATTCTACACAGCAAAGAAGAACTCCACGTCGCCATCATCATGGATGGCAATGGGCGATGGGCCACGCGGCGCGGATTGCCGCGCTCAGCGGGCCATCGGGCCGGTGCGAAGGCGCTTCGCGCCATCGTCGAGACCGCACCCGAACTCGCCATCTCCACTCTCACGGTGTTTGCATTCTCGTCCGACAACTGGAAGCGCTCACCAGACGAGGTGTCCGCCCTAATGCGTCTTCTGCGGGGTTATCTCCGCCGCGAAGCTAGGCGCTTCGTCGAAAGCGGAGCCCGGCTCAAGATGATCGGCAGGCTCGACCGTCTGCCTGGGCCGCTACAGGCGCTGATTCGGCAGGTAGAGCACGGGAGCCGGGACGGCCAACGCCTCACGATTCGGATCGCGATCGACTATTCCGCACGCGATTCAATTGTTCGCTCGGCGAGAATGCTGGCCGGAAAGGGTTCATTCACGCGTGACGAGATGGCGCGCCTGATTGGCGCGCCCGCGAGCGGGGACTGTCGCGCCTCGCCCGCTGACGCCGAAGTCGATCTGCTCATCCGCACCGGGGGTGAAAAACGGCTGTCGGACTTCATGCTCTGGGAGGCGGCTTACGCCGAACTGATCTTCAGCGATGTATTGTGGCCCGACTTCGGGCCTGAACATCTACGCGCCGCGCTCGCGGAGTTTCATCGGCGCAATCGACGTTTCGGCGGCATCGGCCCATCCGCAGAAAAAGCGCATTTCGATCAAAAGGCAGCAAATGAGGAAGCTCGCGATCCGCACTAGCGAGGACTGGGTGCAGCATTTCCGCGGCAATGGCCTGGTTGCGATGAGGATCCCGTGGCATCTCGGCTCTGATCTACGCCAGGAGGAGAGAGCCGCGATCGTGCGTTCTATCCGACTGTTCCAAATTGGGAGAGAGTTCCGAGGAGCGGCATCTTATGCAGTACGCGCGCGGGTGGGCGGCCCGCTCAGGCGACCTGGCATACGTCGAGGCAACCAGGATGCTCCTCGCGGAGGAACAGCGCCATTCATTCGTCTTGGCCCGGTTCATGGAGATGAACGGCATATCGCGGATAAGTCATGGCTTCAGCGATGGGGTCTTTCGCCGCCTGCGTAACCTCGTCGGCAGCCTGGAACTTTCGCTCAGCGTTCTGGTAACTGCGGAAATAATAGCGAAGGTCTATTACCCCACGCTGCGTGCCGCCACAAAGTCGACCGTGTTGCAGACGATTTGCGATCAGGTTTACCGCGACGAAGTCGCACACGTTGACTTCCAGACGGAGCAACTGGCGCGCATTCGAGCCAATCGTTGCGGTTCCGTGCTCTCGACTATAGCGCTTCTGCATCGCGTCCTGTTCTATCCCACTGCGGCCATCGTCGCACTGTCACATCGCGCCGCGCTGCGCCGGGGAGGATTACGATTTCTGCCTTTCCTGCTTCAGTGCCGACGAGAATTTCTCCGCGATCTGGCTGCGATGGATCCGCGCATGCGTGCTTCTGGTCTTCGAGTAAAAGCATTCCAGCGCCGAGACACCCATTCGCCGCGTCGATGCGGTGCTCGCGCGAATCACCACGGTGTAGCGATCACTGACTAGGCGAGTTTCGCAACCGCTGAGCGAGGAACCATTCCCTGTATGCCCCGTTCCGATGCTTTCGTTGAGCGACTGATCGGAACGGTACGGCGCGAGTACCTCGATCGGATCTTATTTTGGAACCAAGGCGACCTTGAACGGAAGCTCGATAATTACCAGGCCTATTACAACCGCTGTCACACCGGGCTGGCCGGAGCTACGCCGGCTGAACGCAGTGGCGCATCCCCACACTCAATCGCAAACCTTGAGTCATGTCGCTGGCGACAACATTGCAACGGCTTATTTCAGACCCCTACTGCCGCCTGAATTGAGATTCGACACAGACAAGGACGCCGGTCAGGTTGGGCACGAATTTCCGATAAAACTTTGAGGGCTTCTCGCCCGCAGTTCGTAGTCTGAAGCTGAGCGTCCGACAAGTTCTCGACCTCGAACATTATCTCGAAGCGCTGGAGAGCGGACCCGGTGCGTTCATCGGATCGAAGCCGTTGGCGGTGTGCGTCTGACGAGGACTCCGGCGGGAGAGTTATGATCGGCTGCCCGCGGAACTTATCGATTAACAGGAAAATTCCGGTTCATTTAACAGGCTCGGCAACTATGGTGTATCTGCGCCAGATGGACTTTTGGCCTTCGGGGTTGGCCCATAGCAGGCGAACACCCGGGTCTGTGGCAGAGCCGAGTCGTTTGCGGGATAACACGCGAACTGGACCGTCATAGTCGTTTCGGCGCCCTGGTCTTCCTGCTTGCCGACAAACTTGCCCTCAAAAGGGGGCACGCCGCGCTGTACCGTAAGTTCGTTGCCGTTGGAGTTCCCCGAACCACGTTGCTGACGGCTCGCTCCACCGCCTAAAAGCTGAGGTAACCCGAGACCCTGGGAGGGCGATTGACCGGATCCGCCTCCTAAGAGCTGAGACAAGTCGAGACCTTGGGCAAACGTTTCACCGAAGCCCGCGATAAGAAGCGAAATGAGGGCAACGATAGTTACGCTTGCCCTACCCACGACGCCGCTACCAACTCTCAACTTCCCCTCCGTTCAGACCTTAATCTACTCTCGATCTTATACGTGCAGCCGAGAGCTCGGTTACACAGGCGCGCACAATTTCGACGATCCTGACCTGTTCCTTTACCCACGACTGGATCGTCCATCTTGAGCCTCCGGAAGGTTTGGGCTTTTGTGGCGAATTGTTGATTTCTGGCAGAATCAGCAATTCGCTACACACAGGCCCAACGCGCGCGACGGTTTTTCCGGCGTCACCACGACCACGAAGGCGCAGCGCGCGTTGCGCAATACGTACTCGACCTTGGGGCCGAAGTAGAGGCGCCGGTTCGACGGCCGGAACATCACGCCTATCACCAGCAAGTCGAAGCCGCCTTTTTCGGCCGCGGAGCGCGCGCGGCCTGAACGTCGTGATATTTTTGCGGACCACACTCCTTCTCGAGTCCGGCTAAGGAACATTGATCGGCTGCTTTTCGTTTGGCTCTTTCGCCTGTTCCCTTCGATTGTGAATGCGGTTATCGTCGTTAAGCTGGAAATTCTTATCCGCTGGCATCGGCGCGGCTGCCGAGCTTATTGGCGTTGGAGATCGAGACGGCGCATTGGGCGTCCGCGCATCGACCATGAGACCCGCACTTTGATTCGGCGTATGAGCAGAGAAAATCCGTTGTGCGGCGCGCCGCGCATCCACGGCGAGCTGCTTATGCTCGGGATCGAAGTCTCCGAGTCGACCGTGGGCAGATACATGATACGGACCGGACAACCCCGCTCGCAGGGTTGGAAGACTTTCCTGCGCAATCACGCCGCTGGAATCACTTCGATCGATCTCTTCGTGGTGCGTACGATCTCGTTCAAGTTGCTCTATGCGCTGGTAATTCTTGGTCACGCGCGCAAACGACTGATCAGAATTGGGGTGACGACCAATCCGACCGCTGAATGGATCGCCAATCAGGTAACCGAAGCTTTCCCCTCGGACGAAGCACCCCGTCACCTGATCCGTGACCGCGATGGCTCGTCCGGGACTGCCTACACAGGGCGCATTCTGGCGATGGACATTCGCGATCATCCGACTGCCGCGCGTTCACCGTGGCAGAACGGCCACGTTGAACTGCTCATTGGATCGAGTTCTCTGGAATAGTTACTCTTTGTCTCTCATGAAGACGGAACAATTCTCTACAAATCAGATAGGGCCGGCACCGATTTCGTGCGATACATTCGCTGCACGTGATTTCTCTACTGGCGAGAGTCCGGCCTCACTTAGAATCGGGCCCGCCCTTTTGGCTGCCGACGTAAATTCTTTCCGCCTGCAAGAGACGATTTTCGCCGGGTTTAACCTGCTACTAATCGGGATGTTCTTGGCGATGGAGCTGGTGCGATTGCCCCTTCTCGGCAGCAATCGGCCGTTTCCCACTTACGCGCTAGCCGTTACGTTTGTCATTGCAACAGCAGAGCTCCTGTGGCTACGGACTGCCCGCCTCACCTCCTCGGCCGTGGAGATGCTGACCTGGTGGCTGATCGTACTCGATACTATGCTGGTGACGGCGCTGCTGATCTCGACGGCGGGTCAAGCCACCATCTACTACGCGCTAATGACTGTGCCGGTGCTCGCGGCCGCGTTCCGGCTTCGTTTGCCTTGGACGGTAGCGGTGGTCACCTCGGCGGATCTCCTTAATGCATTCAACGGCTACTGGTTGCGCTCGATGCACGAATACCTGGAAGCGGGAGCGGCCTCGCTAATTTTCACTGTGGCCGGGATTACTTTGTGGCTGCTGGTGAACAGCCTTCGCGAACGCCAGGTGCAACTGGAGCGCATGCGTGAGCAACTGGCGATCGAGGAAAAGCTCGCTGCGGTAGGCCGACTTTCGAGTGCGATCGCGCATGAAATCCGAAACCCCGTCGCTATGCTTTCGAGCTCGCTCGCGATGGCGGAGCGCGTTGACGTAACCCCAGAGGAGCGTAAGGAAATGTTTGGGATCGCGGCAGGCGAGGCCTCGCGTCTGGAACGGCTCACCTCTGACTTCCTCGCCTACGCGCGTCCGCGGGCGACGCAGATCAGCCGTGCCAACGTCAGCGACATCCTCGCATACGTAGTATCGATCGCGCAGGCGCGCGCAAACGACCGCGGGGTTGCGCTGGTGGTCCACGCCGATAGCACACTCGAGGGCGACCTCGATTCAGCGCAGATGCATCAGGCACTGCTCAACTTGGTTCTTAATGCGATTGATGCGTGCGGCGGCGCGGGCCCGGTAATTCTGAGCGCCTCGCGGGGCGCTGACGGCGCGCTCAAGATCGACGTAAGCAATCCCGACGGCCCGATCCCGCCTGAGACGGCTGCGCGTCTGTTCGAACCGTTTTTCACTACCAAACCCGGCGGGACCGGGCTCGGACTTGCGATCGCACGCAATATCGCGCGCCTGCATCGTGGCGACCTCGCCCTAAGCATCAACAAGCCCGGCTTGGTGTGCTTTTCTATAGCGATACCGCGGCGCGATGAGGCGCCGCATGCATCAGGTTGAGCGCCAGCATGAGCAAAATACTGATCGTCGATGACGAGCCGAGTATGGTACGAATTCTGGCCTCCGGCCTGCGCAAGGAAGACTTCGATGTGGTCGAGGCCGGCTCGGTTGCGCAGGCGCGCCGGGCGCTGTCAACCGAATCGTTCGAGGCGGTAATAACGGACCAGAAAATGGCGGACGGCCAGGGGCTCGAGGTTCTAGCCGCAGCACGCGAGAGCGACCCAGCGTTGTCGGTGGTTTTCCTCACCGCCTATGCCACGGTCGAACTGGCGGTCGAGAGCATGCGGCGTGGTGCATTCGACTTTTTAACAAAGCCATTTGTCCCCGAAGTGCTGGCCGCAACCGCACGCCGCGCTGTCGAGCACACGGGGCTGCTGCGCGACAACCAAAGACTTCGCGGCGCCGTGATGCGCCTAGAGCGCTCTTCGGAAATCAAGGGGTGCAGCGCGGCGATCCAAGATCTACGCGAAAAAATCGTGCGTGTAGCGCGGACAAATGCAACCGTGCTGATCACTGGCGAGACCGGTACCGGCAAGGAACTGGTCGCGCGCGCGATCCATTACGGCAGCCCCCGCGCTCATCACCCGCTGGTCGCGGTCAACTGCGCGGCCTTCACCGAAAATCTTCTCGAAAGCGAACTGTTCGGGCATGAGCGTGGCGCTTTCACTGGTGCCGACCGCGCGCGCGAGGGCTTATTCGAGGCTGCTCACGAAGGCACTCTGTTCCTGGACGAGGCGGGTGAGATGTCGATGGCCGCGCAGGCCAAGCTTCTGCGTGTGCTCACGGACGGGATAGTTATACGGCTGGGAGCGACGCGGGCGCGCAAGGTGGACGTAAGGCTGCTGGTCGCGACCCATCGCGATTTGCTCCGCCGCGTGCGCGAGGGGCTGTTCCGCGAAGACCTCTACTACAGGCTTGCGGTGGTGCCGATTGCAATTCCACCGCTCCGCGAGCGGCGTGAAGACATCCCTGAGCTGTGCGAAGTGCTCTTGGCCCA
>JBEKLA010000116.1:0-11856 GCA_050010455.1 Binataceae bacterium (SeqCode)
GGCGCGCGAGCAGATTCTGGTCCGCCGCCCCGCCGATCTCAGAGTCGAGGTCGATTCGCCTTTCGGACTTGCCCTGGTGGTCGCCGCGAATGATTCGCATCTCGAAATCTTCGAGCCCTCCAACGACACGCTGTATCAGGGCGGCGCGAGCGCCGAGAGCTTGAACCGCTTCGCGCAAATCCCGCTGGCGCCCAAGCCCGCCGTGAACCTGCTGATGGGCCTGGCGCCGGGCGGCGAGCAATTCGTCCGCCCACCCGACACGGTCAGCACCGAGGGCGCACTCCTGATTGCCGCCTACAAGAGCGCCGACGGCTCCGTAATCGAGCTCGGTTTCGAAGACACGCGGCTCGCGATGGTTCGCGAGCGTGGCGCAGGCGCAATCCGCTACGAGGTGCGCTACAGCGATTATCGCGACATCGGTGGATTTCAGTTCGCGCACCGCATCGAGGCCGATTTTCCGCCCGCCCACACCCACGTCAACTTCACTCTCCAGCGCCCGATCATCAACGGCACCCTCGCCGACTCGCTGTTCGCGCTGAAGCCGGGACCCGCGACCAAGCTCGTCAATCTCGATCGGGCCGGGGCTTCATCGGCCGCCGCCGACGTTCATGGATAAGGCGCGGCGATATACGGTCGCGGGCGCTGTCGCCGCCGCTGCGTTCGGCGTCCTGCTGCTCGCCGGATGCCATATCACGCGGCCGCCTAACGATCACGCGCGCCAGCAGATTCTCTATTCCGCGACCATCAGCGACCCCAAGACATTTAATTCGGTGCTGGTCACCGATGCCGGTTCCGGCTCGGTGGTCGGCAACCTGTTTGAAGGTCTGGTGAGAATCAATCCCGTGACCACGCTGCCCGAGCCGGGCCTGGCCGAAAGCTGGGAAATCGGCGACGGCGGCCGATCGATAACCTTCCATCTGCGCCGCGGCGTGAAATGGCACGACGGCCAGCCGTTCACCTCTCACGATGTGGTCTTCACGCTACGAGCGATTTACGATCCACGGGTACCCAACAGCGTGCGGCCGATCCTGACCATCGACGGTAAGCCGATCGGGATTGAAGCGCCCGATGAGCATACAGTCAGGATGACGATGCCGCGGCCGTTCGCGCCGCTGCTCTATTCGATCGGCTTCGACATTCTTCCCGCCCACATCCTTGAGAAGGCGCTCGACTCCGGCCAATTCAACCGTAGCTGGGGTATCGATACGCCGCCCGATCGAATAATCGGTTTGGGACCGTATCGCATGACGCGCTACGTGCCGGCGCAATTCATCGAGTTCGCGCGCAACCCCGACTACTGGATGAAGGATGAACACGGCGCGCCGCTGCCCAAGCTCAACGGCCAGGTGCTGTTGATCGTCCAGGACCAAAACGCGGCCTATCTGCGGTTTTTATCCGGCCAGACCGACGTCCACAGCCCACGCCCTGAAGAGGTGCTCGACCTCCGAGCCAAGACGGCCGCGCTCCAGATAGCGCTGAAGGACATCGGCCTCGACACCGGATCGCTGTTCTTTGCCTTCAATCGCAACCCGCGCCACTACACTCACGACGGCGTCGCGGGCCCCAAGCTCAACTGGTTCACCGACCTGAATTTTTTGCGCGCACTCGCCCATCTGATCGACAAGCGCGCGATGGTCAATCTCTGTTTTCACGGCCTTGGCGGTCCCGCGGTCAGCGACATCGCTCCCGCCAACAAGATTTTTCACAATCCCGACCTCAAGGATTACGACTACGACCCCAAGCTTGCCGAGCAGTTGCTGGAGTCTGCCGGTTATCATCTCTCTAGTCCTGGCGTGCGAGTCGACGCGCACGGTAATCGCCTCGAATTCAACCTGACCACCAACGCCGGCAACCGGGAGCGCGAGCAGATGTGCGCAATCTTCAAGCAGGACCTCGCCAACCTCGGCATCCAGGTGAATTACCGGCCGCTCGAGTTCACCACCCTGGTCGAGAAACTCGACTCGACCTTCGATTGGGACTGCGTCTTGATTGGCTTCACCGGCGGCATCGAGCCCAACAACGGCGCCAACTTCCTTCGCTCGTCGGGCAATCTCCACCTTTGGAATCCATCGCAGCCCACGCCGGCCACTCCTTGGGAGGCCGAGATCGATCGCCTGCTCGAACAAGGCTCGGCGGAGATGGACCTGAAGAAGCGGGCTCCCTACTATTGGCGTATCCAGCAGATTCTGCACGACGAGTTGCCGATCATGGAGACCGTGCGCCAGCAGCGCTTCGACGCCTACAAGAATTCGCTGGCGGACTACGACCCGACGGTATGGGGATTGTACAAACCCGAGTGGATTCATTTCGCCGCCAACTGAAATCCGATGCCCGGCCGATCGCGGCCGGCTTCAAGCGTTAGTCGCATGGGCAGGTTCCTCCTAAAGCGCCTGCTCAACATGATTCCGCTGATCATCGGCGTCACCTTCCTGTCCTTCCTGGTGATGTCGCTGGTGCCCGGCGATTACATGTCGAGCCTGAAACTGAATCCCTCGATTTCGCCGCAGGTGATCCATCAGCTCGAGGCGGAGTTCGGCCTCGATCAGCCGCTGCCGGTCCGTTATTTCAAGTGGCTGTGGGCGGCGCTGCATCTCGACTTCGGAATCTCGCTCGCCTATCGCGTCAGCGTGGTCCATCTGATCGGCGCGCGCGCGCTCAACACCGTGATCCTGTCAGCCGCCAGCATGATTTTCGCGTGGACGCTGGCGATTCCAATCGGGATCGTGGTCGCGGTCAAACAGGATTCGATCTGGGATCGCGTGCTCTCGTTTCTGGCTTTCCTCGGGATGTCGCTGCCGAATTTCTTCTTCGCTTTCCTGATGATGTATTTCGCGCTGCGCACCGGATGGTTTCCGATCGGCGGCACGGTCTCGATTGATTACGCGAGCCTCGATCCGTGGAGCAAGGTGCTCGACCGCGCTTATCATCTGGTCCTGCCGGTAATCGTGCTCGGCAGCGCCGGGATGGCGTCGCTGATGCGGCTGATGCGCTCGCAGATTCTCGAGCTCAAGAACTCGGACTTCGTGCGCACCGCGCGCGCCAAGGGGCTGTCCGAGCGCGTCGTGATTTACAAGCACGTGCTGCGCAACGCGCTCAATCCGTTCGTCACGCTGGCCGGCTACTCCCTCGCCGATCTGCTCGGCGGCGCGGCGCTGGTCGAAGCGGTGATGAATCTGCAGGGCCTCGGCTTGCTGCTGCTCGACGCGGTGCGCTCGCTCGACATTTACCTCGTGATGGGCTCGGTGCTCACGGGCACCGTGCTGCTGCTGCTCGGCAATTTGCTCGCCGATATCGCGCTGGTCGCCGTCGATCCGCGAGTCGATTTCAGCTCGACAGGTTCCCAATGAGCACCGCCGCCGTTGCGCTGGAGAGCGCGCACGCCGGAACCGAGCGCAGGCACTTCGCGAAAGCGCTTGGCCGCGAGTGGCGAATAGCGTCGTGGCCGGTGCGGATGTCGCTCATCTGCCTCGTGCTCTTCTATTTTCTCGCCGCCGCTTCGCCGTTCGTCGCGCCGTACGATCCCGCGCTCCAGTCGCGCCTGTTGCCCGACTGCCCGCCGATGGCGCTGCATCTGAGCGCGCCTGCCGAATGGTCGAGGGGGCTGTTCTACAGCTATGCGATGCGGATGGGCGATCCGGTCGAGCGCGAATTCACCGTCGATCGCTCGCGCAAGATTTACGTGCATCTGCTCTATCGCGGCCATCTCTTCACCACCGATCCCGGCGCGCCCTGGTTCATGATGGGCAGCGACGCCCTCGGCCGCGATCTGTTCTCGCGAATCGTTTACGGCGCGCGCGTCAGCATGAGTATCGGGCTGGTCGGCGTGCTGATCAGCTTTTCGCTCGGCATCACGGTCGGCGCGCTGTCGGGTTACGTCGGCGGCACCGTCGACAACCTGATCATGCGATGGTCGGAAATCGAGATGTCGCTGCCGTCGTTCTATTTCCTGCTCGCGCTGGCCGCCGTGATTCCGCCGGGATTGGGCTCGGCGCAAACCTTTTTCATGATCGTCGCGATCATGAGCTTCATCAGTTGGGCCGGCTTCGCCCGCATCATCCGCGGGATGGTCTCGTCGGTGCGCTCGCGTCCGTACGTCGAAGCGGCCCGCGCCCTCGGTGCCCCGATGAGCCGCATCCTGATTCGCCATATCATCCCGTCGGTTTTGGGCTACGCGATCATCGCGGCAACGCTCTCGATTCCCGGCTTCATCCTCGGCGAGAGCGCGCTTTCATTGCTCGGCCTCGGGATTCAGGAACCCGCCGCGAGTTGGGGCAACCTGCTGGCACAGGCCGAGGATGTGCAGAATCTGATGCGCTATCCGTGGATTCTGATCCCCGGCGTCTTCATCTTCCTGGCGGTGATGTCGTTCAACTTCCTCGGCGACCATCTGCGCGATCGCCTCGATCCCGCCCGCTCGATCTAGCTAGTGTTGCGTCTCGTAAATAACGGTAACGGCTGTCATTCCGAGCGAAGTCTGCGGAGTGAGGAATCCCGGGGGCGGCTGAAGAGTGGACACCGTTTTTCGGGATTCCTCGCTGCGCTCGGAATGACAAGCACGCTGCTGCGTCGGGCTTTCGTTATCGAGACTTGTGAGACACGACACCAGGCCGCCAAAGATTCCAGGCGATTGGACCGCGGCGCCGGCCTACGACCTGCGCGCTACCAGCACGTAGTGATACTGCATCAGATCCTGACGCTCGACCGTAAGCCCGAAACCCTCGACTCGCTTGCGCGCGTCGGCGGCGTTATAGACGTGATCGCGCGGCGGACCGGCCGGCCGCTCGACGTCGCCGCGCCAATCGATAAACAGCGCGCGCCCCTCGGGCTTTAGCAGCGTCACCAAGCCGCGCATCGCCTCGTCCCCAAGCTCGTGCAGAACGTTAATCGCCAGAACGCGATCGGCCTTGCCCTTGAGCTCGGGCAGCGCGTCGGTGTGAACCGGCTTGAGATTCTTGAGCGCCGAGGCGGCTGGCTTGGCGCGCAGCATCGCGAGCATCTCCGGCTGTTCATCGAGGGCGACCACTTCGACGTCGGGGCGGCGCTGCGCCAACTCGATAGCATAGGTTCCCGTCCCGGTTCCGAAGTCGATTACGCAGGCCCCTTGAGGAGCCGCGAGCGCCTCCGTGATGTACGCCGGTGGCAGATACTCGAAGCGTGCCGGATCATCCAGCTTGGCCGCCTTCGCCGGATCGAATCGCTCCGGCTGCTTGGCCCCGTGACGGCTATGGTCGTGTGTGCTGCTCATCGCTTTGTTCAAACCTTCTCACGTCTTCTTGACGGCAACTGCAAGGTCGCTCTTCGAACGTGATACCGCGGGAGATTAGCGCTTCCTGACGGGCTCGGCGAGCGAACCACGACCGAAAGTCACACGCTCTCTCGACCACAATCTGTGTCGATATGACTCAATAGAATCGGATCCGAATTCATTACAACGCCACACCGGCTTAATCGTCCCGTAACATTCACCAACTAGCTTACACCCGTCGCGATGGCCGTTTGCAGGCCAACGCTCGTCCGGAAACAGGCGACAAATGGCATCTAAACCTCGCTCAGCCAAGTGCTAACCCATGTTCCCGATTTCTCTCGATGCCATTCTTTCGTACTTCTCCGGCCGGAATCAGCGCGAACGTTCGCGCATGGAGGAAAAGCGCGTACAGGACTCGGAAAGCGCTGCTGATACGTCGTCGATTACGGGAGCCAAACGGCCGCAAGAATTGGCAATTCGAACAGCAACAGGAGGAGGGAGGGAGTCGATCAATGAACCTTAAGAGCAATAGTCGTTTTTGGCGTCTGGCTTTGGCCGGCGCGTTCCTCGCGCTTGCGGGATGCGCGGCGGCAGCGCCTGCCGCGGACCCATCAGCCAAGGCAGCCCAGCAGGGGGCCGCGGCGGGGCCGCCACCGCTGGTTCAAAACTGCGCGATCGTGGCTATCAGTTCGCCCACTAAATATGCGTGCAACGGGAAGGTTTACACCAGCTTCCAACTCGCAAAGCTACGGCAGGACTGGGAAAAGAAAAACGCGCAGTAAGTGCCGGCGCGGTTTACCAACTACAAGCGGGAGACCCTAATGACTGGATCAAGGATGAAATTCAAGTTGGCGATGGTGGCTGCGGCGCTGTGGTTCGCAGTTCTTCCTGCCGGTCGGATACTGGCCCAGGACGCGTCCGGATCGGTTCCGATGCTTCGCCTATATATCGACCCCAAAACCAAAATCGTCTATGCCGAACCCGGCCGCGGCAGGCAATTACTCACTGAGATTCCGGCGACCGCGCTTGGCGCCAAGAGCTTTGAGCAGCGCCAGGAAAAGACCGAAGCGGACGTGCAGCAGACTCAGCAGCAAATGAAAGAGTTGATGGATAGAAACCGTCAGCTCGAAGTCAGCAACACCGCTTTGACCCAGCAGGTAAACGAAATCGTCCCGTCGTGGCGCAGTTATATCGAGAATTTCCAGAACAAGTTCCAGATTGGCACGCTCTTCTACGGCGATTACCGGTATTATACGCATGCCGGGTGGCAACCTCAGGAACTTACGCAGATTACCAATCTTGGACAGGGGAACAACAACTATAACTCGTTCGATGTAACCAGGACTTACCTGAACGTCTTCTTCTTCCCAACCGACGATTGGACACTCCGACTGACGCCGAACATGTACAAGACGATCGGATCGTCGAATATCAAGGTGGGTCAGTCCACAGGCTTCGGCAGCAACCTCGACGGCGATCTGGGCGTGCGTATGAAGTACGCCTTCCTGCAGTATAACAGCTTATGGGACAAACTTGTTGTCCCGGCGCTCAAGGGTGGAACCTTTAGGTTTGGCGAAGCCCCAAACCCGCTGGTTGACTGGGAAGAGCAACTGTACGGCTATCGTTACGTCAACCTCACTCCCTGGAACTACCTGAGCCTCTCCTCGACCCAGGTCGGCATGTCGATGCAAGGGCCGATCAAGCCGTTCAACGACGGACTGACTTACGTCGATTATGATTTCGGCGTATTCGACAACTCCAGTTTCCACGCCTTCGAGCAAACCGATACCAAGCAGGTCATGGGGCGGGTTTCGGTATACCCGTTCGGCGCTGGCTGGCGGTTCCAGGGGCTCGGGATAACCGGGTTCTATAACTACGGCTATGGCAACACCGCGCCCGACACCGCCGGTCTGCCGACGGCGTTGAAGGGTAGCGACGCGCACATCGAAAGGATCGCGGCGCTCATTCACTACAGTGCCGAGGAATGGAACTTGGCCGCCGAGTTGGACTATGGCAAGAACGCCTTCAGCATGAGCAACTTGTTTTCGGGCAGCGGTCCGGCCGACGCTTTCGGCACCGCGACCGGCAAGCAATTCACCAGCGTTACTGGAAAAGCCACTCAGTGGTACAAGTCAGGCGCCTGCAGCTCTAGTCCGACGTGCTACAACCCTTATAGCGGATTCGGTGCGCAGACCGGCGTATGGCAGTATATACTCAACACCGGCGCAGCGCGGCAGGTTGGCATCGATTTCTTTGGCCACTACCATATCCCAGGCACCCGCTTGACGCCGTTTGGGATGTTCGAGTGGTTTATGCCCAACGATAAAGTCCCGAGCGATCCCCTCGATTTTCAGCGCTTCATCGTCGGTGTGAACTATCAGTACAACGAGTATCTCCGCTTCGCACTGGATAGTCAGAACGTTATGTTCTACCATAATCAGATGAGTCTGCCAGTTACTACTTTGAAATCGCAGTACAATTACGTTCCCGGCGCCAAGCTCAACTCGATACTTCTGCCGCAACAGGGATCTATTCCGTTCCTGGTGCCGCGCGACACTCACTCGATCTTCCTGAACGTCGAGTTTAACTACTGATCTCAAACCATACCGCGGGCGGCGTCGAGTCGCCCGCGGCGCCTTGGTTTGACGATACGTTCCGGCGCTTGATGAAAGCCCGAATTGCGATCACGATAAAGCGGGAAAGGAACACCAAAGGAACCAACAGATGATATCGAGACGCACTCTTGGCCAAGTTCTGATCGGGCTGCTGTTTTTGTTAAGCGCCCGAACCGCCTCGGCGCAACTTCTGATCAACGGGGCGGGCGCGACCTTCCCCTATCCACTCTATTCCAAATGGTTCGACGCCTACGCCGCGGCTCATCCGATGGTCCACTTCAATTACCAGTCAATCGGCTCCGGCGGCGGCATCAAACAGTTGGAGAATCGCACCGTCGATTTTGGCGCCAGCGACGCCCCGATGAACGATGAACAGCTAAAGTCAGCCCCTGACAAGATCCTCCACTTTCCCACGGTCTTGGGAGCGGATGTGGTCACCTACAATCTGCCCGGACTAACCCAGCCGCTCAAGCTGACCGGTCTGTTGGTGGCCGACATCTATCTCGGTAAGGTCACCAAGTGGAACGACCCTGCGATCGCCGAATTGAATCCTGGCGTCGCGCTTCCCGACAGCGACATCGTGGTATGCCATCGCTCCGACGGCAGCGGCACCACCTACATCTTCACCGATTACCTTTCCAAGGCGAGCCCGGCTTGGAATAAAGGCGTGGGCAAGGGCACCGCCGTGAGATGGCCGGTCGGCCTGGGCGGCAAGGGCAACGAGGGTGTGACCGCGCTGGTCCGGCAAACCCCTGGCGCGATCGGTTACGTCGAGCTGATATACGCGGCCAACAACAAGCTGCCCGCCGCGACGCTGCGCAACCGCGATGGCAAGTGGGTCGAGGCGAGCCTCAAGACGGTAAGCGCCGCGGCTGCGGCGGTGGAGATGCCGGCCGATTTTCGCGTCTCGATCACCGCCGCGCCCGGTCCGGATTCCTACCCGATCGCGTCGTTCACCTATCTGCTGATTTACGCGAATCAGAAAGATGCGGCGAAGGGCAAGGCGATCGTCGATTTCATCACCTGGATGTTGCACAAGGGCCAGGAGTACGCGCCGGCGCTATCCTATGCGCCGCTTCCCGCGGCCGTGGTCGACGCCGAGGAAAAGCAGCTCAAGGCGGTCGTGTTGCCGAACTCATGATCCTGCGGATTAGAGGTGTTGCGGCTGGCCGGGACTGTCGGCACTATCACCGCGGGATCTCGGCTATCGAGATGGATCATCAAGAGTAAGGAGCGAAGTTTGAGGCTTTGCCGCGATTTGCCAACAGTGAAGAGGAAGTGGTTCTGACGCCAGGCTACGTTGAACGGCGAAGTTGGTTGGCGCGGATTTCCGGCGACCGCCTTTTCAGGTTGTTTACCCTCGCTCCGACCCTGGCGATTCTGGGCCTGCTGATTGGAATCACCGCGGTGCTGATATGGAGCGCGCGCGAATCGATTTCCAGGTTCGGCCTTCAGTTCGTCGTCAGCTCCGATTGGGATCCCGTTAATGGCCTGTTCGGCGCGCTGCCATTCATCTACGGAACAGCGGTTTCCTCCGCGCTCGCGCTCTCGATCGCGGTGCCACTCAGCCTCGGAGTGGCGCTTTGCCTGAGCGAGATGGCGCCGCGATGGCTGGCTTCGCGCCTGGCGTTCCTGGTCGAGTTGCTGGCGGCGATTCCGAGCGTGGTTTACGGGCTGTGGGGCATCTTCGTCCTCGGTCCGTTCCTCACCAATCATATCGATCCGGTCCTGGCCCGCTATCTCGGCTTCCTGCCCCTGTTCCAGGGACCGAGGGTCGCGGTCAGCATGCTCTCGGCAGGAATAATTCTGGCCGTGATGGTGATTCCGTTCATCTCGGCCGTATGCACCGACGTCTTCTCGACGGTGCCCGCAAGCCAGCGCGAAGCGGCGCTGGCGTTGGGCGCGACGCAATGGGAGATGGTGCGGATCGCCGTGCTGCCCTACGGCTTCCTCGGCATCATCGGCGCGATCCTGCTCGGCCTCGGGCGCGCGCTGGGCGAGACGATCGCGGTCGCGATGGTGATCGGCAATCGGCCCGCCATCTCGGCCTCGTTGTTTATGCCCGCGTCGACCCTGGCCAGTGCGATCGCCAATGAATTCGCCGAGGCGACTTCGGATCTGTACGTTTCCTCGCTGCTCGAGCTCGGATTGGTGTTGCTGATGCTCGGGATGGTGGCGAATGTGATCGCGCGGCTGCTGGTGCTGAGAACCACACGGCGCATGTTTGGGGGAGGCGGACGATGACTGCGGCCAACACCGCGCATCAGCATGCCGCATGGCGGCGATGGAAGAACGCCCTGATGATGGGCGGCACGGTCGGCGCCACCGTAATCACTCTTGCGCCGCTGTTCCTGATCCTCGGTTATCTAATCAGCAAGGGTTTCTCGAGCCTGAACCTGGCCTTTTTCGTCAATATGCCCAAGCCCGTGGGCGAGGCGGGCGGAGGCATGGCGAACGCGATCGTCGGCACCCTCGAGCTGATCGCGATCGCCAGCCTGATCGGAGTGCCGATCGGAATCGGCGCCGGCCTCTATCTGGCCGAGCATGGCCGCCAGGGAATCGCGCCCGCGGCGCGCTTCGCCGCCGACGTCCTCACCGGAATACCGTCGATCGTGATGGGCGTGTTTGCTTACGTCGTCGTGGTGCGCCCGATGGGCGGGTTCTCGGCACTGGCGGGCGGCGTGGCGCTGGCGATCATCATGATCCCGCTGGTGGCCCGCACCACCGAAGAAATCGTCGCCCTGGTCCCGCGCGAGTTGCGCGAGGCCACGCTCGCGCTGGGAGTTTCCCACTGGCGCACGACGCTGTCCGTCGTATTGCCGACCGCGCTCGGCGGTATCCTGACCGGAGTAATCCTGGCGGTCGCGCGCGTCGCGGGCGAGACCGCGCCGCTGCTGTTCACCGCCTTTGGCAACCGCTTCTGGTCGACCGCGATCGGCCAACCGATCGCCTCGCTCACGGTCCAGGTCTACACCTACGCCATCTCACCCTTCGACGACTGGCAGCGCCAGGCCTGGGCGGGCGCGCTGGTGTTAACCGCGATCGTGCTCGCGCTTGAGTTCGCGGTGCGATGGGTGGCACGCAGTCGGGTTCACATTCCGCGGTAGAGCCGTGACTGACAAGATGACCATGCGCCGCTTGACCGCCTTCTTCGGCGATCATCGCGCGTTGCACGATATCAACCTGTGCATCGCCGAGCGCCGGATTACCGCGATCATCGGCCCCTCGGGATGCGGCAAATCGACGCTGGTGCGATGCCTGAACCGGATGCATGAAATGCTGCCCGGCGCGACTGTCGCGGGCGAGGTGCTGCTCGATCGCGAGAACATCTATGGCGCTGACGTCGATCCGGTGGCGACACGACGGCGGGTCGGGATGGTCTTCCAGAAGCCGACGCCGTTCCCGTCGATGTCGATCGCGGAAAACGTCTGTGCCGGCCTCAGGCTGAACGGCACGATGCCGTCCAAGCAGGAACTCAGCGAGATTGTCGAACGCAGCCTGCGTCAGGCGGCGCTGTGGGACGAGGTCAAGGACATCCTCGACAATCGGGGCGACAGTTTGTCCGGCGGACAGCAGCAGCGGCTGTGTATCGCGCGAGCGCTCGCGGTCAGGCCCGAAGTGCTGCTGCTCGACGAACCCTGCTCGGCGCTCGATCCGATATCGAGCGCGCGCGTCGAAGAGGTGCTGCTCGAAATCGGCGCCCGCTACACGATCGTGATCGTGACGCACAATATGCAGCAGGCGGCGCGCGTCTCCAACTTCACCGCGTTTCTCTACAACGGCGAGCTGGTCGAGTTCGGCGACACCAACCAGATTTTCACCAATCCCGAGCAGCGCCAGACCGAGGATTACGTCACCGGCCGCTTCGGCTGATAGGGAGCGGACTGCCAGTGGAATACTCCCTGCCTCAACACACTAATCGCCAGTACGAAGAGGAGTTGCGCGGCCTGCGCGTGCGCCTGCTCAAGATGGGCGGGATGGTCGAGCGTCAGATCG
>JBEKLA010000117.1:0-11850 GCA_050010455.1 Binataceae bacterium (SeqCode)
ACCGGTCATTCGAGGCCGAAAAGGGCTCAGCCTCAACCAGCACCTTTGAAAGGCGACTTCGTGACATCGAGAGCGCTGTTCCTGAGCTCAACCTGAGCATCGACTCCGTCAAACTTGCGACCGAGCTTGCGGCCCTGGAACCCGACCTGAACGACGATCAGCGAATCGCGCTGATCGTGCTGGTGCTTGTGTCTCTCGCCGCACTACAGGAGGGAAGTACCCGCTTCCCAGTCTCTGGACCGCAGGCGCGAGAACCGATGCGGCGGATGCTGGGTCCGCTGTACAAGGACGCTGAGGCCGAAACGATGGTTGCGGCGATTAAGAAGCTGCTCTCATCGGGTGCTGCGCCAAGTGTCATTGGTCGAAATCCCGAAGACTACAAGCCGCTGCTTTATCTCCCGCCTTTCATCTATCACCAGCGAATTCATGCGGCAGAGAACGCGCTCGCCACGAAGCTTGCCCAACTCGTTTCACCCAAGCAGCCTGTACCGACCGATGAGGGCAGGGTGGGAAAAGCCTTGGCTGACGTCATTAATAGGCCGAGTGCGATAGACGGTAAGGCAATGGTGCTATCGGAGGAGCAACGCAAGGCAGTGGCTGCAGCGCTTCGGTCTCGCCTCAC
The DNA here is from genome assembly GCA_050010455.1 of Binataceae bacterium (SeqCode). Taxonomy (GTDB): domain Bacteria; phylum Desulfobacterota; class Binatia; order Binatales; family Binataceae; genus DATJOQ01. The sequence continues at coordinate 623 of JBEKLA010000117.1, forward strand.
CGTGATTTCGGGCGGACCCGGTACAGGGAAAACCTCGATTGTCCTCGCGATCCTTCGCGCCATGGTCCGGATAGGAGTGCGACCCGGCGAAGTGGCGCTTGCGGCGCCGACCGGAAAAGCTGCTTACCGAATGGGCGAATGCATTCGTGAAGGGCTCGGCCAAGTGAAAGACCGCGACGCTAATGACAATGCGCTAATGGCGGCGTATCCGGAGCCTTCGACGATTCACCGCTTGCTGGGATTCTCGCCGAGCCTCGGCCGCTTTCGCCATCATCACAATAATCCTTTGGCCGCTTCCGCGATCGTTGTCGATGAAGGGTCAATGCTGGACCTGAGCTTGATGGAGCGCCTGGTCGATGCGATCGGTCCCGACACTTCGTTGATTGTCCTGGGCGACGCTGACCAACTGCCGTCGGTTGCGGCCGGCGCGGTGTTTCACGACTTGCTGCAGGCAACCGCGGGCCACCCGTCCCCCGGTCTGTGCTTTCGACTCACTCAGAACTACCGGGTTAACACGGCCGGCGCTGCTGGAGGGGCAATTCTCTCGGTGGCCAGCTCGATCAACGAAGGGGTGGCGGATATTCTCAAAGCTAAAAACAGTGATGGCAAACCAATCGTCACCAAGCGAGCCACGGCGGATGAGCTTGAGTTCGGAGGAGTGGAGTTTCTCGCGGATGCCTCCGGCGGGGCGGCGGCGTTTCTCGATCGCTGGTACAAAGAGCGCGTACTAGGTAGTGACGAGATCCGCGAACTTGCGACACGGGTCTACAACCTCTCGGACAATGGTTTCGAGCAGGAGGAATGCAATCGCCTTAGCCGGCTCTTTGGCCATCTTGCTCGTTCGCGAATCCTGTGCGTCACCAGCGTGCTCGAAACCGGTACCGATCGAATCAATGCTCGACTGCATCGCCGGACCGGCGACGACACCGGCTCGACGACAGCTCAATTCAGGATTGGCGAGCCGGTTCTTGTGCTACGCAACGACTATGAACGCATGCTCTTCAACGGCGACCAAGGCATTGTTCTTCGGGTGCGCGGACCCAAAACCGGGTTGATGCCAATGGCCGTTTTCCCGCGCGGCGAAAACTTCGTGGCCTTTCGTGTCGATGCACTCAGAGAAGATCTTGATCTCTGCTATGCGATGACGGTGCACAAAGCCCAAGGCTCCGAGTTCGATTCGGTCGCCATCGTTTTGCCGACAAAGGATGTCCCGATACTGACCCGCGAAGTCCTATATACGGCCGTCAGCCGCGCCCGCCGATCAGTAGTGATCCTCGGCTCTGAGGAAATCCTACGCCTCGGGACATCGCGCAAGATTGAGCGCCACTCAGGCCTCCACGAACAGCTTCAACGCCTTATTTTGGCTTGAAGGCTCATAAAGAGCGCGGATTTCAAACGCGCGAACCGAATCCCTAAATGATCGCCCGCGACTCGCACCCGGCAAGAAAACGATCACACGCACGAGCGTGAGCATGCCGGTGAAATTATGGCGGTGATTCACAAAACTCGATACTTTTCTCCGCTTTCGGAATTTCTGACAGCCCCAATCGGGCCGGAGACTCACTGAAGATCAAAAGAGGATGCCGACGATGAACCAATGTATGATGGTCTATGAGCGCAAAGGCACCTATCACAGAATTCCGGACGCTGAAGTTGAAGATTGGGAGGAACTTTTGGACAGCATCGACGCAGAACCGCAGCTCATCGGACGAATCGACGGGTGGGCGCCCTACACCCGCGCCTATCGCCTGCCTGACGGCTCTGTCTATCTCGTCGAGTCGGGAATTGAAGACTGATTAGACCTGTCGCTTGCTGTGGGCGTGACTCTACCCCCTGCCGGGGCGTGCCCTGGGTTCATGAAGTCGCGCGCGACTTGAACAGCAAGGGACATTGCTCCAGCGAAGACGATGGTTTTCCAGCGAGCCCCAGTTAATCTCAGTCAATCCCGCAATTGCGTTAAACATACACTTCCGGAAGAAACGCTTAGCCGCCTTCAAATCGGGATTCGCTCATCGACTTAAAAACATGGCGTGGAAGCGGGCGTATCCTCGGCAGCGACGGGGCAAGCCGACCCGGTGAGGCGGGCGCCGGGCGCGAATGGATAGCGCTCAAAAAAGGAGCAAGCAAATGATCGACGTCTACTATTGGCCCACTCCGAACGGGAAGAAAATCACAATTTTTCTCGAAGAGTGCGGACTCGAGTACAAGATAATCCCGGTCAATATCCGCAAGGGCGAGCAGTTCAACCCCGACTTTCTCAAGATCAGCCCTAACAACCGGATGCCTGCCATCGTTGACCACGACGGACCGGGAGAGGAACCCTACTCGCTGTTCGAATCAGGCGCGATCCTGATGTACCTCGCCGAGAAGACCGGCAAGCTGATGCCCTCCGAGATGGGAGCGCGCTACCTGGTGATTCAGTGGCTGATGTTCCAGATGGCGAGCGTCGGTCCGATGATGGGGCAGGCGGGGCACTTCCGCAACGCCGCGCCGGAGAAAATCCCCTACGCGATCGATCGCTACACCAACGAATCGCGCCGCCTGTTCAGCGTCATCGACAAACGCCTGAGCGAGGCCGGCTATCTGGGGGGCGACTACTCGATCGCCGACATCGCTACTTATCCGTGGGTGGTCAACATTCAGCGCGAGCCCGACCAGCTGGCGACCCGTCCGCATCTCAAGCGCTGGCTCGAGGCGATCGGCGAGCGTCCCGCCGTAAAACGTGGGATGGCGGTGATGGCCGACCTGCCGCAACAGCCGCTGAGCGAGGAGGAGCGATCGATCCTTTACGGCGCCAAGCAGTTCGAACGGCGCTGAGTCAGGCCGCAAACAACAAAGGAAAAACGGCTTATTCCCAAGGTGCGGGATCGCCGTTGGCTGCCAACATCGAGTGATACCCCAGTTTCATCATCATCTCGTGCAGTTGGCGGACTCGACTTATGAACGGCGGGAAATTGGGGGCAGGCCACGAGTCGACAAGCAACCGATACGGAGCCAGTGTCAGCGCCGGGCAGAATTGGCCAGTTGCGGCACCGTGGAAAGCCCTTTTGACTCAAAACCGGCCTCGAACTTCGCGTTTGCGGACCGCTTGGTATTGCTGCGATGTTGAATCAAAATCCGAAAATGGAAATCTCGGTTGAAAGGAGCCCGGTAGAAAATGGCAGAACGAACCGACGGAGATGAGCGTGGCATTTTGAAGGGCATCGGCCGTGAGATCGACAAGCGATTGGGTGTGAAAGCCGGTGCCCCACCTCATTACAAGTACATAAAGAGCTGTCGCCAGCTCAGTGACAAGGAGATCGAAAACTTCGACGGTGCCGAGTTTGTTGAATCGATCTATCAAAGGCTCGAAGAGAACTGGACGGGGGGCAAGGGTTCAGCCCAGAACTGGCGTTGGGAGCCGAGGCCAACGCTGACAAAGGGTGAAGACGGTGAGGGCCATAAGGGCGCGGAAGTTCCGTTTGAGCGCACCATCGCGATTCTTTCAGAGATGCATCATTTCGGCTTGAAAGACGCCTGGACTAATCAGATGCCCGTTGCTTCCAAACTTACCCATGAACGAGAGGGGAAACGGGCGATCGATTTGGTCCACCGATGTCGTCACGGAGTCTACGATTTCATTGAACTTAAGCTGCCCGGAGACAAGAGTCACGAGACCCCGCTCGCTGCGGCTATCGAGGTGCTAATCTACGGCCTCTTGTACGTCTTCTCTCGGGTTAACATCAAAAAACTGGAATACGATCCCATTAAAATGGAGGTGCTCGGTGACGCTACCAAGCAGATTAACCTGTTGGTAGTAGCACCACAGAAGTTCTATGTGGACGAGCGCAAACCGGCACAACGGAAGTACAATCTTGGTTGGTTTCAACGGAGCCTGAATCGCGGTCTAGCCGCTTTTCTCAAGGCCACACGTCCCAGTCTCGATCTGAGCATGAGTTTCCAATTCGAAGCGATTGACGATAAGTTTTTGAAGCCCGAACCAGATCTTGATCACGGTTTTAGCCTTATCTTTCGACCAAAGCCCGTCTACCTATAGTAGTTCCGCCATCGCGAATGCGAGTCCGAATCCATCGAGGCACAAAAGAAGTCGGCGGCAATTGCATCGAGCTGTTTTCGGGTGGGAAGACGCTGCTGCTCGACATGGGAATGCCTCTGACCGCGCCCGACCCGGCGAACGTGAAATTGCCCCAAATCGAAGGCTTGCTGGGAGACGACCTCAACTTTCTCGGCATCGTCGTCTCTCACCCGCATTTTGACCATTACGGACTCATCCAAAAGGCACCGTCGAGCACTCACATTTTTATCGGCAGCGATGCCGAGAAGATTCTGCGCGCCGCCATTCCCTTTGGCTCCTTCGGCGTGGCATTCGAAAATGTCACGCACTACAAGCATCGAGTTCGCTTCGAGGTCGGACCGTTTCAGATCACGCCTTTCTTGAACGATCATTCCGCCTTTGATGCTTATTCCTTTCTCGTTGAGGCTGATGGCAAAAGCCTCTTCTATTCCGCCGACTTACGGGGACACGGCCGCAAGGCGCGTCTCTTCGACCAATTTCTGAAGACGGCGCCGAAGCCGATAGACGTGCTGCTGATGGAGGGCACCACGATCGGGCGTGATGACGGAAAGGAAGTCATCAAGTCAGAATCAGACCTGGAGGTGGAGATAGCTGAAAGCCTAAAGGTCACAACCGGGTTGGCCTTGGCCTACTTTTCGGCTCAAAACATCGATCGATTTGTTACCTTCTTCCGAGCCAGCAAGCGTGCCGGCCGGACCTTTGTTGCTGACGTGTATCTCGCGCACATTCTTGACGCGCTCGGGCGCAAGAGTTTACCCAGTCCCCGCGGGAGCGATTTGCGGGTCTTTCTGCCCTCAACAATGAAACAACGGATCATCAGAGAAAGGAGCTTCGACCTTGTAGCTCCGTACTATCCGCGCCGGATCTACCCCGAAGAGGTCGCGAGACGTGCGCGCGAACTGACAGTAATCTTCCGGCCTTCGATGGCAGCCGACTTCAAGAATGCACTTCAGGGCGCCAAGCTTTTCTATTCGCTTTGGCCGGGGTACCTGGAGCGAGGTGGATTTGATCTTCAGGCTTGGTGCGTGGCCCATGGAGTAGCCTTCGAAATACATCATACGTCAGGCCATGCCGGCGTTTCCGATTTGAAGCGGTTTGTGAAAGCGCTTGAGCCAAAGCGTCTCGCCCCAATTCACAGCTTTGCTCCCGAGCGCTTTCAGAGCTTTTTCCCGAATGTACAGACAGCAAATGACGGAGAATGGTGGGAAGTTTGAAATGTCGAATTGGAACAAGCGGGACCTTCTGAAAAGGTCGATATCTTGCTCGAGCCATACTCTAGTTGAACCCTAAAAACTGGCGTGCCGCCGGCACTTCAAATTTCCTTTTCGTCGAGCTCCTGCCTTATCAGCCGTAACAAGATGTCCAGGACGTCCAACTGTCGAACCCATTGATTCGGCAGATCTGCGAGGCCTTTAGAGGCTCCGCAGAGTTGACCGGCGATTGACGCGGTCGAATCGCTATCGCCATCGTGATTGGACGCAATCGACAGCACTTCGGCAAATGATCCGCCGACGAGAGCACTATAAAGTGCAATCGCCAGCGCCTCCTCGCCTACCCATCCCTGTCCGAGTGATTTGATCGCGTGACGATGGTTCCCGTTGCTTGCACGCGCAGCGGCGAGCGCAGCATCGATTTTTCCAATAACCTCTCCGCTCTCCTTCCAGCTTGAAACGATACCCTTGACCGTTTGAGCGTTAGCCGCCAAATCGGGTACGTCGAGCGTCAATCTCACAATCGCCGCCATGGACGCTGCGCTTAGATATCCACTAGGATGGCCGTGCGTGAGCGCCGCGGCACGGGCAGCGAGTTCCATTACCTTGGCTGGCTCAAAATGTGTAAGCAGGCCGAGCGGGGCGATGCGCATCACACCACCACAGCCTTTGCTATCGTTCAGCGGCTTTTCCGGACTGCCATCACCTCCTGCCATCAACGCAGTGAGACAGGTATTGCCGGGGGCCCTACGATGCCGCAACCGAGAGTCCGTCGCTATTGTGCCGGCAATCTTAAGGCGCCTAGTGCCTTCTCCTTGAGTGGAAAGCCAATCGAGATACGCAAGTCGGATTGCATCGACCAACCGTTCGACGTCGCGTTTTGCCACTGCTTCGCTGGATCTCACGAGAGCCTCCAGCGTGAAGAGGGTCATTTGTGTGTCGTCACTAACCAGGATCTTCCCGTTGTGCGCGACAGGATGCGTAATTCCAATTTCGCCGAACTGCGCTTGGATTTTCTGCCAACTGTGAAATTCAACTTCGTAACCAAAGGCGTCGCCGACCGCACCGCCCAGCAGGCATCCAAGGATGCGATCGAGAACTACAGGGTCGGTTGGTGGCGGCCTTGCATCAATAACGTGGTGTTCCTGCTCCGAGGTCTCGATCGCGCCGGGGCGCGTGCGCCGCACCCTCTCGATGGCGTCGGCCGGTCGTTCTCCCAGCTCAACCATGAGACGAGCAGCAATCGTTCCAGTGCGGCCAAGTCCACCCTTGCAATGGATGAGTATTTTCTTTCCGGTTGTTAGCGCACGCCTCAGGACGTGGCCGGAGTATGTCCAGAGATTCTCGAATTGCTCATCCGGCACGCTCACGTCCACAATCGGAAGCAAGTGCCAATCCATACCTGCGTTCTCGACGGCTTCGCCAAGCGCGGCTGCTTTCAACCGCTCCAGCTCGTCCTCCTCCATCAGCGTGACGACGGCTGCCGCACCCCAGTTGGCGATAGCGCGAACGTCGGTATTGAGGTCGCGCTCCCAGATACCGGAAAAGGTGCTTTCCTCATGCTTACCAGGGCAGATCGTCATACCGATTTCGCCACCGCAAGCGAGGTGCACGGAATCGATGCGAAGTGGGGAGTTTATGGAATTGCGTACCGTACCGCCGTTTATCTTCATGGTTACAGAACCATGGCGCCGCGAACCGGATCTTTACGTTTTATCCAGACAAATCCATCGCCCTTGGATATGAGAGCAACGTCGATCGGGCCGCCTACGGCCTCCTTTTCATCAGCAGACATCCTGGCCATGAAGGCGGTGATACTGACCAGCGCTTCCGCCAGTCCTGCGAGTTCATGGCGAGGCAATCCAGCGACCGCTCGTGTTAGCGGATCGGTGTGGCTCTCCTGCATTTCGCGGCTAAGATTCTCCTCGAAAGTTTCCTTCAGCTTTGCCATCGCGGCGGCGGAACAGGTCCTGGCCTCAGGTGATTCGCTTTTCAGAAGTGTCTGTCCGGCGATGTCGAAGAGCTTCTCCCTCAACTGCGGAGAAATCCCCCCATAGAACATATCGATCACTTCTCGCTGCGCGAGGGGGATTACGATGCCGTCGACTTGGTGATCCACGTGAGCCTCATCTACCTTGAGGAAGCGCAATTTCCCAGCTGCGACAGTTCCGACGTGATAATGCGTCAGCGCGGGCTGCGCCTCTGACTCCCCGATGCCTGCGATGACGATTCCGCTCCAAGCATTTGGTCCGAATACCTTCTGCGTGTACATGAATCGGGCCGCCTTCCTCATACCCTCGCGAATCTCTCGTGACAGCTTAAAGGCGCCGAACAACTCTTTTTCAAGTTCGTCCAGAATTTCTCCGTACTCGGCCATGATTCTTTCGCCATACCCGTCGCTGTCGTCGAGGGCCTCCGAGTGCTCCCAATCAGCCTTGAAGTCGTTATCGATCAGCTCCGTCAGAATGTCGTTGACGCGTTTGTTTGCGGTGTGCGCTTCCTTTTCCAGCCTTTCTTTGAGCGGCATCAAGAAAACCGCCTCCCAATAGGCGCCAATAACCTGCCGAAACGACCGGTGCTGCACAGAATCCGGAAATAGCGCTTCCGATCCCTCGATAAAGCGCAATAAATCCTGTCCATATTGCTCGAGCCGATCGAAACTCCGCTCGGCGAGCTTCTGTGAATACAGCGTGATGACGGTTTCCCACGGAACTTCCATGATCTCTGCCGCACCGTAGGTCATCACTCCAACCGGCGCCGATGAAGACAACTGAAATAGTTTCTCGGCCGTGTGATAGACCTTGAATCCATTCCCTACCGTTACCGCGCTGTCGGCCGCCAGAGCGACGCCACGCTTATTCATAACTGCCACTTCGCACGTCATATCTTCTCGTTCCCTCGCAAATCCGTAACCTGTTCATCGGGCTTCGGGTGGCCTTCACCAAACAGAAAATTCAGAAACTCGGTCACCTGGCATTTCGGACACATCACGAGCGGATGGCAGTTGCGCTCATCCTCGCGGATTTCGTCGAACATACAGCTGCACGCCATCTTGAGCTGACACCACTCGCACTTGACCGCATGCAGACGTCCGGTATTGGGGCCCTTGTTGGGTACAATCGATGTCATACTTGGGAAGTATACCCCAGCCTGGTGACAACGGTTGTCATATAAGTCGGGACCAGGAGTAACTGGTGCGAAGGTCGGGCTTTCACGACCGGGCACGGCTTCTCAAATTCTGATCCGCGCGAAAGGTAACTTCCTGAGTCGCGCGCGATCGCTTGTGATCCGCAAAAATTCGGTACGACGGGATTCGAAGCGAAGAGCAGGTTGTCGATAGAAGCTGGGCATGGCATTGTGCCGTGCCATGTCTATGCGCATCGCCTGGCAGCGCTTAATGTTTGCCCTCGTTCTTCTGCTTCAGGATGCCGTCCGCTTTCTGCTGTTGGGGACACGCTCGAGCGCAGCGCTGAAGGCGGAGAATCTCTTTCTGCGCAAGCAACTGGCCCTGTATTTGGAACGCAAAGCAAAGCCGCGGCGAGCCGATGACGCCACTCGTCGTAGTCTCGTACTGCTCTCCAGGTTGTTTGTCTGGAAAGACGCCCTCGTCGTCGTCAGGCCGGAGACGTTAATTCGCTGGCACCGCAAGGGTGTTCGGCTTTTCTGGCGTTACCAATCGAAGCCGCTCGGTAGACCGAACCGGCGGTCTTCCGACTCCGGAAGACCTAAAGGACAATGAGCAGCTTCGCAGGCGTCCACAAGACGTACACGATAAACTTTCCGAAGGGACTAAGATTAGCAAGGTGCTCAAAAAACTAGACCCTGAAGGCTTCGCGAGAAAACTGACAGTTCTGGAGCAGTTGCTGACGAAGTTCTCCCCGCCGCTAGTGTAGTGTCTCGAAAATATCAGGAACGCCCAGCATGCATCCGCACTAATTATGGCCTTGAACGCTCAAGGAATTCTCACTCGGTCCGCCCAATACGTTGTTACTCGCACTTGAGAGACATGACGCTAGGTTCCGGCTTCTCTTCGACCGCCATTGCTCCTACTCCAACGACGGTCGCCTACCGCTTTACACGGCAAGCGAACGTCTTGCGAATCGTCCTCGCGCAGCCTGTTGGTGGCTCGCGGCACTGAGCGATATACGTAGGCGGGTCGCTAGGTTTTCCAGGCAAGTCGATGCGTTGCACTAAGTGCGGGACCGAAAGCACGACAAGTGGTCCCCGACCGTGATCGGCTTTTTCCCTTCGTCCCTATGCTCAGATCGCAATGCAAACCTTGCCGAAGTGCGCGCCGCTCTCAAGATGACGGTAGGCCTCGCGCGCCTCATTGAACGGGAAGACGCGATCGATCACCGGATGGACCTGGTTCACGGCCATCGCCCGATTCATCTCATTGAACATTTCACGCGAACCGACCATGATTCCCTGAACGCGCGCATTCTTGAAAAGCAGCGGCATCGGATCGATCTGGCCTGCGCCGGTGAGAATCCCGATCAGGCTGACGATGCCGCCGGTTTTTACCGCATTGATCGATCTTGACAAGGTTCCCGCGCCGCCGACCTCGACAACGTGATCAACACCGAGGCCGCCGGTGACTTCCAACACGCGCTCATCCCAATTTGGCGTGGTCTTGTAGTTGATCAGGTCCGACGCGCCCATCTCCTTGAGCCGGGTCAGCTTGGCGTCGCTGCTCGAAGTCGCAATCACGCGCGCACCGTACATCCTGGCGAACTGGAGCGCGAAAATTGAGACGCCGCCGGTACCCATCACGAGCACCGAATCGCCGGGCTTGAGATGCCCTTCCGAGACCAGCGCGTTCCATGAAGTCACGGCGGCACATGGCAGCGCGGCGGCTTCCTCGTACGTCATGTAGTCGGGGATGTGGACGAAGCCTTGCTCCCGCAATACCACATACTCCGCTAGCATCCCGTCGATCCCGCCGCCGAGCGAGGTGCTGTACATGCCCCCGATAGGCGAGCCGGCGAGCCAGCCTTGCATGAAAATCGCGGCGACGCGATCGCCCTTCTTCAGCGCCGTCACACCCGGACCGCTCTCGACCACATCCCCGGCACCATCTGAGACCGGAACCAGCGGCAGCTTCTTCGTCATGGGGAGGCTGCGCTTGATCATCGCGAGGTCGCGATAGTTGAGAGAGGTCGCGCGTACGCGGACCAAAACCTCGCCGGGGCCGGGCTTTGGCGTCGGCCGTTCGGTCAACTTGAGACTATCTATCCCCTTGGGTTCGGTAATTTTGTATAGCTTCATGATTCGCCTCGTAGGGCGATTCATAGCATCAGTCGGAACCTTCCCTCCACCACCGCCATCCGCTCAAAGAGCATTTAGTTGAACTACTGTTGACCGAGCCGCTTCCCGCGGGCGCCTGGGGTGATTTATCGCTGCCGAGGTACTGGCGGCGCGCGCCGGGCGTGCCTACCAAAAACTCCGAATGCGCTGATAAATCTGGAGTTTTACGAGCCACCGCCGTAGTGTCACCGACATGCATACGGGCAGAATCGCCCGCGCCGCCAACGTGTCCGGGAAAAGCTCATCCGGATTCGAGCCGCTGCTTTATGAGCGCGAGGTAATGAGCGACGTGCTGCTCTCCGGTTTGGTGGTGGTCGTCGCTCGATGAAAGTCTGTCATCAGTCTCGCCAAGGCGTCGAGACGCCCGCGGCAAGGCTCGACCTGTGATGCGTCTGGAGAATTTGGCGCGTGATGTCTAACGGTAACGCTGGATCTAATTCATCGAGTGAGCGAGAACCGCTAGCGGGCTTGGTCGAGCGGGTCACTTTTCACAATTCGGACAACGGGTTTTGTGTGCTACGCGTAAAAGTTCGTGGGCATCGCGAGCTGGTCACGGTGCTCGGCGAGACGCCGTCCGTTTCCGCCGGCGAATACATTCAAGCCAGCGGAAGATGGGAAACCCACCGGGACCACGG
>JBEKLA010000118.1:0-11839 GCA_050010455.1 Binataceae bacterium (SeqCode)
CCCCACCCCCCCCCCGCCCCTGTCGGAATCAATTAAACGCCGGGTATGCAAACGGTGATCGAGCACACACGACTCCACGTGCAGCTTGGAGAGCGTTGTTGTCCTCTGACAGCAGGGCGCGTATCTAAGAGAAATGGCAAACCGCAGCGTGCCCAAGGACCCAAACTCCGGACTAAGTATTACGGGAGCGCCTGCCTCCTCGGTTATCGAAGGAGAAATGACGAGCGCGGTGCGCGTCATCGGGCTGGTCATCGCCGGCTTGGTGGCAGGCGCCATACTGCTCGGCCTTTGGAGGGCGAGCACTAGCGCGCAGCCGGGCACGGCGGCGCTGATAAGCGGCCTGTTTTTGACCGAGGTAATTCTGGCCGGCATCCTGATACTTCTTGGCAGCATCGTCGAGGGATTCGGCTACGGGCTCTCCCTCGGAACCAACTGGCCCTATACCCGCAACATCCTGGTGTTAATGGTCCAAGGGGATCCCGAGGCGGCGCATCGTGTGGTGGCAACCTTGGTGGGCCTTATCGGGGTGGCCCTGGTAATCCTCGCGCGGAGTTCGGCGACGATCAACGGTTTAGTGTTTGTAGTTGTCGCGGCCCTGTTCGGTATCGGAACCCTGTATGTATTGTCCGGCCGGATGCCTGCGTTCGTGCATGGAGTCCACGGACTTCTCGCCTATGGGGTCTTTCTCAGTTATCTCATCGGACTTGTTTTCCCTCGCATCCATTTTTGGTTTTATCTCGGAGCCGTGGCGCCGCTTCACCCACTGTTGGTGACGGTGCTTTTGGGGGGCATGACGACCGGGCAACGCGGATTCAACCAACCTATCGGAGCTTTTTACAAACCCGAGAGTCTCGCCCATTGGACGGTAGCGGCCCATTTTCTGTCTGCCTTGTCTCTCGTGGCGACCTTGGGCTGGTTCATGCCACTCTATCCGTCGGCCTTTTATCTGTCGCTTGCGCAAATCGCGGTGGGATTCATACTGTTCCATGCCGTGAATCTGAAGCCCAAGAACCCTGGCGTCATCGTGGCGCTTCACCAATGCGTGGTGCTCTTTATCGCCGTGGCGATCGTCGTCCCACGGTAACTGTCGTGAAAGATGGCTTTTCTGCATGAGACTCGCCAATAAGATCGCGTTGATAACCGGGGCCGGTTCGGGCATCGGCCGGACGTCGGCTGAGCTTTTCGCTGCCGAAGGCGCCGCTATCGCGGCAGTGGACATTGACCTTACGTCGGCACAACAAACGGCGGCGGCAATCACGGCCAATGGCGGCAAGGCCGTGGCGATACGCGCGGACGTGTCGGACGAGGCCGATGTGCAGGAGATGGCCGCGGCGACTATCGAGCAACTGGGCGTTCCAGACATCCTGTTCAATAACGCAGGGACGGTGGGAACGTCGGGCTTCCTGGCCACGATGGAAGCCGAGACATTCGACCGCGTGATCGCGGTCAACCTGCGCAGCGTATTTCTCGGGATGAAGTACGTACTGCCGCATATGGCTCGACGCGGAAGCGGATCGGTCATCAATCAATCCTCGGTTGCGGGCCTGGTCGGGATTCGAGGCTCGGCCGCCTACTGCGCATCCAAGGCCGGAGTGATAGCGCTCACGCGCGTCGCGGCGCTCGAATACGCACGCTACAAAGTGCGCGTCAACTGCATCTGCCCCGGATTGATCGATACGCCGATGGCGCAGGAGCTTCGCGAGGGTGAGCTGGATCCGGACAGCGCGCAGACGATACGCCGAATTTCTCCCTTCGGGCGGCTGGGCACCACCGAGGAAATCGCCAAGGCGGCGCTATTTCTTGCCAGCGATGACTCCTCTTATGCTACCGGCGCATCCTTCGTGATCGACGGCGGATGGACGGTTCCCTGAGAACCGTGCGGCCCCGCAAGATCGCCGGCCTTCTTGGGGAATCCCCGCAGTGCAGGTTTCGAGCAGCGAAAGCCCTAACGGGATTAGCTAGTCGTCCCGAGCCATTGCGGATTGTGGAAGGTTCCGTCGAAGTTGCGGGTAGTCTTGTAAATTTCATAGCGGCCGTCTGACGCCGCGCTCGACGTCTTGGCCATCAGGCTGGCCACTTCCGCTGCGGTCATTGGCCGGAAGCCGCTGGCAGCCTCCAGCGCTTGATCCAGGATCGCCATCGAATCGCATCCGGTGAGCACGACGCTGACCGGAAGATTCATCGTATAACGCAGACACTCGACCGCGGTGACCGTCTTGCTGCGGAGTATATTTCCACCGCCGAGCGGCTTCATCGCAATCACGCCGATATTGGCGGCGACGAGTTTGGGAAGAACCAACTGCTGGAAGCTGTCGTAGTGCGCATCCATTACGTTCAGCGGCATCTGCACCGTATCGAATCTGAAACCGTGCGAGCGGGCGGTTTCCAGCATCTTGAGATGGATGTGCGGACTCTTATGGCCGGTGAAGCCAATATAGCGGATTTTGCCCGCCTTCTTCCCTTCAAGTGCGGCCGCGATCGCGCCATTAGGGGCGAATATCGCCTCGGGGTCGCCGCTTCTGCCGATTTCGTGAAACTGCAACAGATCGAGATGATCCGTTTGCAGCCGCTGCAGTGATTGATCCAGTTGCTGGCGCGCGGTTTTGGCGTCTCGGCCATCTATCTTGGTCATCAAGAAGACCTTGCTCCGATAGCCGTCGCGCAGCGCCTTACCCATAAGGAGTTCGCTGTTTCCGTCGTTATAGTCCCAGCAATTGTCCATGAAGTTGACGCCGTGATCGATCGCGGTCCGCACTATCCGCACCGCTGCAGCGGCTGTCTTCGCCAATCCGATGTGGTAGCCGCCGAGTCCAAACAGCGATACCCGCTCGCCGGTACTTCCCAACTTCCGGTAAGGCATCTCCTTGGACGGAGGTGTTGACGAATGAGCGACCGAAGGCAGCGCTATCGTCAGCGCCGTCAATGCCGTGCCTTTTATAAAATCTCTACGCCGCATGGCTTAATGTATAATCCTATCGTGTAAAGTGTCGTTACGGTTTTCAGCCTGGTTATACAGACCGACTCCTGTTTGACTATTCGTGCGCTGAAGCCTAACGGTTTTCCAGCCTGCCAGATTGTCAATTGCCTGTTGTGATGTCTCACCACTCAGCGACATTGAACGCGTTCGATAAAAAGATGTAGCTCCCAGTTGCAGACGGAGCTTTCCTTCCCGCGGAGGCCCAGCGAGTCCCAACGCCTGCCACGGAATGGTGATCTGCAGCTTGATTCTCGCCTCGTCGCTGCCAAGATCTGTGGCGATAGCGGAGGGGACGTCGGCGAGCTTTCCACGATCGCTGCGGAACAGTTCAGTCCGCATTACGAACTTCTCTTTTCGTGCAAACTTCTTGGCGGGAAACGCAAAGACGACAAATTTGTGTGCGCCCGCGCCCGCGCCCGCGTCCAGCCCGACGTCGATCCGAAAGGCATCTTGCAAAGGGAACTTGTCGCCGTAAGCGAGTAGATAACGATCGTAGTAGTCCATACTGATCGTTGCCAGGTGGAGTCCTTGCGCGCTCCAAGCCAGAAGGAAGTCGCCGAAGACGATATCGGAAGCGGCCGCCTTCATTCCCGGTACCAGTGCACGGTCCTTTGGCCATAGCACGAGATCGGCCTTGCGCGCATCGATGTTGGCCTCTGGAACCTCGATCTCGGCCGCGCCTGCCGACGGTGCCGAGAGTGCGCTATTGTGATGAATTTCGCCGAGGAGACGGTTCGCCTCGCCCAGCGCGGTGACCAGTTGTTCGTATGGGCGCCGGCTCGTGTCGAGGAGGCCGAAATCATAGTCCTCGCGATCACGCCATCTGCCGCCGGTCGGTTCGTCATAGTACTGGAACCAGTGAATTCCGATGATGTTGGGAAGCCGTGCGAAGTGCCGCGCCGCGCTCGCCGCTCCCTGTGCGCGTTCTTCCTGGGTCTGCACCGTCATCAGGTGACCGTTGTTCACATTGCCTGAACGGTTCTCTCTGGCGGAAAAATACCACTCGGAGACGAGAATCGGCTTGTTGCCAGTCAACCGCCGAAGTCCGTCGAAATAGTAATGCGCGATCCAGCCGTCAGGGCTATCCACGTCGTAATTGGCCGCGACCGCATCGACGTATGGTGCCATCGCGCGGACTGCGTCGGGATCGTAGAACGGCGGCAGCCGGTCAGCGAATACGAGCGCGTCAGGATCGGCCCGGCGAAGAGCATCATGAACCAGCTTGTAGTAGCGGCTTGTGATCATGATCGTCCACCGCCGGATCAGGCCCATGCCCTTCGCGTCCGGACGCATAAATACTTGCGCATCGCTGCTTTCCAGCAGCATTCGAAAATCGTAGATGCCGGCGGGTACCACGAAGTCGTCGGTGAACCGCCGCCAATCCTGTCCATAGTAATCGCGGATTACATCGACCAGCTTCCGCTTGGTGAAATTGGCCGGGGGTTTAGCGATATAGAAGCGAAAAAGCGCACTATTATACCAGCCGACTTCATTATCCGAGAAGTAACCGATGCGCCTGCCCGCGCGTTTGTAAACGCTGACTGCTTCGCGTGCCGCGACGTTCATTTTCTCTTCGACCGACGGATCGTACGGGTCGGCCCACAGGAAATGGGATCTCCAACCCAGTTCCAGTACGGGAATTATCGGCATCGGCAGCTTGTCCGAGCTGAATCCTCCCGCGGTATTAAAGCCCCATGCGCTGATCTGCCGGGACGTTTGTTTGCCCCAGGAAGCGGGGTCAGAAACTGATGGCGCCGGCTGTGCTGCTGCGCCCTCGGTAGTCGGCGCGTCGGGACCTTCGACGATGCCGTTGATTCCGATGGAAAAGAATTGCTCGCCACACGGATCTATCAGCCAGGACACGCCGTTGACGATAGCGAGTCTCCAGCGGTTGTGCCCGTCTGCCTGAGGGCACCCGGCGTTCGCGAAGCCGCGGCAAAGCAGAGTCGCCACTATCGCTACGCCTAACGCAACATTCTTCGTCTTCACTAACTGCTCGCTATTTCGTACGGCTCTCAAGCGAATCCAATTTCATATACGGGCCTCAGCCGCTGACCGATAGCTCGACCACAAACGCTCTCCTTACCAGCGTCTTTTTTGTAAGGACCCTTGCTCCTAAACTAGTGTATTGTGACCGCGAGGCAATGAGGAAGAAGCGAGTTCTCGTCTCTCATCCTTACGTTAGCTCCCGCGGGGGCGGCAACGCAGTGGCCGCGTGGGCGCTGCAGGCCCTGCGCGAGGAGTTCGAGGTGACTCTCGCGACTTTGCGGCCGGTGGATTATGCGCAGCTCAATCAAAATTTCGGCACCTCTCTGCGGCCCGGAGATTTTACGGTCCGAATGGCGCCGCGATGGTATCACGCGTCGCTGCGATGCATGCCGACGCCCGGCGCCCTGCTGGAGCTTTGCATGACGATGCGATGGACCAAGAATCTCGATCGGCGTGAGCGATTCGAGATCCTGCTGAGCACGCAAAACGAGTCGGATTTCCACCGCAGGGGGATCCAGTACGTTCACTACCCCTGGGTTTACCTGCCGAGGCCCGAAATAGAGCTGCTCTGGTTCCATCGGATTCCGGGTCTTCTCGCCTTGTATCGCGGCCTGTGCGGTTTCATTGCACGATGCTCGAACGAGGGCTTGCGCCGCAATCTGTCGCTGGCCAATTCGTCGTTCGTGGCGAGCAAGATCATGGAGGTTCATGGCACTGAATCCATGGTCCTCTATCCTCCCGTTCCCGGAGAGTTTCCACAAATCCCGTGGGAGCAAAGGCGGCCCGCCGCGGTCGCGGTAGGACGGATGAATGGAAGCAAGCGATGGGAGATGGCGGTAGAGATTATCGATCGGGTGCGGCATCAAGGAGTGGCCCTGGGGCTGACGCTCATCAGTCACCGAGACGACCCGAATTACGGCAAACGGATAGCCGCGCTTGCCGCGAGTCGTCCATGGTTCCGGATTCTGTCGGATCTGAGCCGCGAGCAACTGGCGAGCGAAGTGGCGCAGCATCGTTACGGTCTCCATACGATGGAAAACGAGCATTTCGGGATCGCGGTCGCGGAAATCTTGCGCGCGGGGTGCATCCCCCTGGTGCACAACTCGGGCGGCCCGGTCGAAATCGTTGCCAACCGGTCCGAATTGACCTTCCGAGACGCGGCCGAGGGCGCGGAAAAACTCGCGGCTCTCCCGCTAAATCCGGAGCGCGAACGCGAACTCAAGAGTTTCGTCGACTCGCGACGCGACTGCTTCTCGACCGAGCGCTTTTGTGACGGTCTCAGAGAGGTGGTGCGGAATTTTGGATGAGCAGCCAGCCTGAACATCCATCTCGCGATGCTGCAGACGACCGCCAGAAAGCATCTCGGGACGAGATGAATCCAGCCGCGCGCGGCCGCGATCACCGGGGTTCGGTATACGAGACCCTGCGCGAGTGCGTCGCCATGCTGCAACCGAGGATGCGCTGGCGATGGGCAGCGCTAATCCCAATCACGCTGCTGACCAGCCTGATCGAGGCGGGAGCCGCCGCGGCGGTGTTTGCGCTGATCAAGGTAGTCGGCGATCCCTCGCAGATAACCCGGCTTCCGATTGCCTCGACGGTCGTGGCCGTCCTGGGGATTTCCCGCCCACGCTCCCAGGTGCTCACATTCACGGCCCTGGTGCTAGGCTACTACGTTTTCAAGAACCTGCTCGCGATCGGGGTCCAACACCTTGGCCACAAGATCGTCGGCGAGTCGGTCGCCAGCATGCGGTCGTCGCTGCTCAGGCGTTATCTCGCCGCCCCATACACGTTTCATCTCGGAGCAAACTCAGCCGACCTGATCTGGAAGATAACCGTTGGCATCGGCGACGCATGCGGCGGAGCGCTGTCGGCGGCGGTTGCGGCAGGCTCCGAGATCCTGACCGCGCTCGCGATAACTGTGGTGCTGATCCTGATGGCGCCCGAGATCACTCTAATCGTGGGCATTCTGATGCTGGCGGTGCTCGCCGTCATCTTGCGACTGACGCGGCGGATGGCGGTGCGATTTGGAAGGGAGAGAGCCGCATGGGACCAAGCCAGCCTGAAGACTCTGCAACAGGCACTGGGCGGCGTCAGGGAAATCAAGGCGTTTGGCCGCGAGGAATTCTTTTCATCCAGTTTTGCCAGGCAGCAGCGGGAGTTGGTCGAGCTCGGATATCTCGGCAAGACCCTGGAGACCATCACGCCGTTAGTGACCGAAACCATTTTTGTATGCGGAGCCGGGGCTGTAATCGCCATGGTAAGCGGCGCAGGACGCGCGGACGCGGTGCGGCTGCCGTTGCTGGCCTTGTTCAGCTACGCGGCCTTTCGCATCGTGCCGTCGATCAACCGAATCGCTTGGCGGATCGCTCAAGTGCGAGGCTCGGCCGCGCCGGTTGCGGCCCTATACGATGACTGGTTGCTCCTGAGCGCCGAAACCGAGGAAAGCCAGGCTGCCACCAACGGCCCGATTGCGAAGTTCTCTGATAGTATCGTGCTGGACGGAGTCTCGTTCGCCTTTCCAGGATCCGATACCGCGGTCTTGCGCGACGTATGCCTCACGATTCGATTCGGCGAGTCGGTGGGTATCCTTGGCCCAACCGGCATGGGCAAGACCACGCTGCTCGATCTGCTGGTGGGATTGCTGTCGCCTTCCTCGGGGCGAATCCTCGTTGACGGATGCGACCTGCGCGAGCGGCTTTCCGCGTGGAAGCGCAACGTCGGCTACGTTCCCCAGACGATTTTCCTGATCGACGACAGTATACGGTGCAACGTCGCATTGGGAATCGCGGACGAAGACATCGAGCAGGACCGGCTGTGGGCGGCGTTGCAGACGGCGCAAATAGATGAGTTCGTTGCCGGTTTGCCGTTGGGATTGGACACGCCAGTGGGCGAACGTGGAGTTCGCCTGTCCGGCGGAGAGCGCCAGCGCGTCGGCATCGCCCGGGCGCTTTACCACGATCCCGATCTTCTGGTGTTCGACGAAGCGACCTCGGCGCTCGACAACGCGACCGAGGCGGCGTTTACGGAAGCGATCGACACCTTGCGCGGAACCAAGACCATCCTGGTGGTCGCGCAGCGCCTGAGCGCGATCCGTCATTGCGATCGATTGGTGTTCGTGTCGGGTGGACGCGTCGGCAGTGGCCTGTCGGTGGATGAGTTGTCGCGAGACTTTCCCGAGTTTCAGCGGATGATCGAGGCGGGTTGAAGATGCGAGCTGGAAACGCCTTCCGAAAGCGAAGCGCCCGCCTTTATTGAATAGCGCGCACAACTTTACCCGGCGCAATCGGCAGGCGAGCATGCGAAGACTGGTGCGGCCTCTTTTTTCCAACCGTCGCGCCAAGACATGGTTCGTTGCTCAACGACGTTAGCGCGCAGCCTGCCGAGCATCTCATTCGACGCAGGGAATCCCTTGAGCAGATCGTAGAGCTGGGCGGCGAGCTGCTCAGCGCTGGTAAAGAGCAGACCGTTTTCGCCGTGCCGCACCATCTCCGCCAGGCATGGCCCATAATCCAGCGCGCAGACCGGTACTCCCGCACCAAACATGTCGGCGATTTTCATCGGCAGGTCGAACCCAGAGGCGGAGCGATGGCAGCACACGCCGATATCGGCCGAGCCCAGAAGCAACGCATAGTCCTCGGCTTCCAGCCACAGCGTTTGCAAGGAGAATTTTCGCAGCTCCAGGTGCGCGATTTCGCGTTCGTAATGATCCCGCATCGGGCCGCGCCCGGTGATCAGAACCAGCACATCGGTAAACGCGCCGGATAGGTTACGGACCATCTCGTCGCAGCGTGCGGCGGCATCGATAAGCAGTGACATCTCTTCGTCCGCGGTCCAGCTGGTCGGAGCGACGACGATCGCGGGCCTGCTGGCGTCGTCGGTTGGCATAGTCAGTTGCTTGAGAACGCGGCGCAGCGCGGCTGGGCGTGACTCCGGCGGCGTCGGGACGAAAATCCTGGCCGGCCGATCGTACAACACCGCGGCAGCCGGGATACCCCAATGGCGCGACAGCTCGGACCGCATCGCATGCGAAACGCATAGATGTGCGCCGGCACGGCGGCTCAACGTTCGCTCGTATCCTCGCAGCAGACGTACTGCCCAGTGCTCGTCTCCGAGGCGCAACGCAAGCATCGAGTGGCTGAAGTTGTGCCAGTCGATTATCAGCTTCGCGGAGCGCACGCGCGCGACCAAGAGTGCCACGGCGAATGTTGGCACCGCGGGAGGATTCTGCACTAGCAGGATGTCGGGCCGTTGAATCGTGAACAGAAGCAACCACAAGAGCCGCAGGCTCTGTGCGCACAACCGCACGATCGAATATGCAAGGAACATCAGCCTCGGTGAGATGAAGGGCGACGCGAAGGAGGGCGCACCGATGAGATGCAGGCGGATCCGGGGATGCTCGATAACCTCGCGAAACGGCGTGCAGCCTTCGTAAGCGATCACGTCCACTGCGGCGCCTTCATCGGCCAGCGCCAGCGCGTGATATTGCATCCGGGGGCTGCGGCCGAAATCCCCCATCACTATGATCGCGACCCGCGTCTTTGGCGTGATCAGAGGAACGCTTCGAATATCGAGCTGCGACAACAAGTCACATCATCGCTGGCTACGGACGGCGGCTCACGTCGCCGCCGGCGCGCAAGTAGCGGAACGGACTCGAGGCCTCGAATAATGGCGCGCGTGGCGCGCCTCGACAGGGCCTGCCCAAACTCGGCTCCGCAGGCTACGCGAGGGGTTATTGAGGTTCAACTCCGCACGAGCAAGAGGCGGATGAGGCCTTGCACAGTTGCGACAGCTTGGTTGCGTCAGGAGTCTGGATCGTTACGTTCGAAAAGAACGTTTTGGTCGACGGGCCAGAACTCACATTGTTGCTATAGGGATATCTTATAACAGTGATGTTAAGACACGAGTATATCCCATCCGCGAAGGATTGATATTCCGCAGCTTGCAGGACGGCGGCATTAGCGATCGTGACGCTCGTCGGGTTGCATTGTCCCGACGCATTTGGCCGCGCAGGCACTATTTCAACCATTCCGCGCGTAACGGTCGAGGATATCGGCAGCAGGTTTACATCCACCGACAGGTCGAGCAACCCGTTGCCGGAGAGAGGGCAGCCGCAGCAGTCCTGCAGGTTTTGGGCATTGTCGAAGACATAGATCAGGGCGCAAACATTTGACCCAAGCGGATTGAGGATGGACACCTGTTCGTCGAAGTCGGTGACGTCGAAGTCGTTGAGCAGTACCGAGGTTGCTGCGTAAGCGGAAGCGCAACGGAGCAACCCTAGGCCTAAAGCGGCAACCGCAACGATGATCGAGAGCGCCACTCGTTTTGCCATCGCGCCTTCCTCCAAAGCCTGCTAAAAATAGCGAACCTTAGCACCCATCGAACGATGGCAGGGCCATAAGTTCTTGTCAAGAATTAGATTAGAGATGCTCCTAATTTCGCGGTTGGATCTCTTTCGGCCGCAACGACTTCCTCTGATATAAGTCGGCTATTCGCTAAATTGAACGTGTCAAGCGCGATTTCTCATCCGTCTCTGAGCCCCTCATCCGAAAAGTTCCTGACGCCCAAAGCGCTGCGTCTCTTGCGCGTAATTTCGCCCTTCATATTAGTGGTCGGGGTTGCCGTGACGGTGGCATGGATCCGGCTGTTGCCGCTTTCGCTCGTCCGCAGCCAAGCCGAACAGACCGTCCGCGCGCAAGCGCGCGCCAGGGTCGCAGCAGCTTCGAGTATCGACAAGCGCCGCTCCACGAGTGCACGCGTCAGCGATCGGCAAATTGACGACTGGATTAGTGCGCATCGTGGATGGTTTGACCATCAACGCCGAACCGTTGCGGCGCGTCTGGAATCGAATCTGACCTATCTCGGCGATGACGGAGAGCGTCACGTTTATCTTGGCGACTTCGACAGTTACCACTGGTTGCGCATGGCGCGAAACTATTTGCGCCACGGAACCACATGCGACGAAGTATCGGGCGGCGTATGCCGCGACACATACGCCAACGCGCCGGTCGGCCGGCAAAATATCTATGCGCGATCGCTACATATTGCCGCCATCGTGCTGGTCAGCGATATCGCGACGAAATTCAGGCCGGGCTCCCCGCTAGCTGCCAGCTCATTCTTGGTGCCGGTGATCCTCGGCGTAATCGGAGTTTTTCCCGCGTTCGCGATCGGGCGTGCGTTGGCCGGCAACCTGGGCGGATTTGTCGCGGCTCTGCTCGTCTCTCTCAATCCACTGTTTCTCGATCGCACGATCGGCAGCGACGACGACGTTTGGAATATAGTTCTGCCGCTTGCGATCGTTTGGGCGCTCGTCGTCGCGCTGCGGAGCAGCCGTTCCAGCCGTCGTATCGCCTACTCTCTGGCCGCAGCGATCTTCGCCGCCCTGCATGCAAGCTCATGGCAAGGCTGGAGTTATGTATACATGGTCGTGCTAGCTGGGCTGGCGATCGCCGTGATGGCCGAGCTGGCGAGATACTTTCTCACTGTTCGCTCGCAGGAGGGCGCCAAGGCGCTCGCCCGCATCTCGACGGTTGCGATTGTCTTTTACGCCGCCACCGGATTACTCACACTCCCATTTGGATATGACGGCTACACATTGCCTGTAACCATGGCCTGGCGATTTGCGTGGTCCTGGTTGGAAGCCCACTCGCACGCAGCGCCTCACGATCTCCCGTGGCCGCAAGCTCTTGCAACCGTCGCCGAACTTGCGCCGATGAAACTCCGCGAGATCGTCGCGGCAGCCGGCGGTGCGATGTATTTCTCAGCCGCGTACGCTGGCCTGTTGATCCTGCTTCTGCCGAAGGAAAATCTGAATAGATGGCACTACGGCACGTTGATTAGCGGGGTCTTGATCGCATGGTGCCTGGCGGCGCGGAT
>JBEKLA010000119.1:0-11793 GCA_050010455.1 Binataceae bacterium (SeqCode)
CATTTCGCGCCGCGCTCTGATCACGGCAACCGACGCCGGCATCAGGGAAAAGTTGCAGATCCCACAGAGCATGAGTGTGAAGATCAAGAATGGCGCGTGTTGAACGAAGCCGCCGAAAGCGCCACGGAACGGCTGCTCGATAAGCAGCAGCGAAGCCATCAGCGGTGCTGCCAGCGTATACGTAGCGTCGTTGAGGCCACCGTCGGCGAACACCACCTCGAGTCCGCGGCAGGCCATCCCAAACAGCATCATGCCGACGATTACGCCTGCTGGGCCAAAGTTGGCGTACATTTCAATCAGCGCCGCGAAATTGGTCGAGGTTTGGTGGTCTTCGGGTCTGATGATGCCGTACCGATGGGGAAAGTCCTGGCCGCTCTCCTCCTTGGGTTTATCGGGCATCATCAAGCGCGGGACCAGGCTCCAGCCGGCACTGGCGTAAGTCACACCACCCCAGTAAGGAACGAGACGAGGCGAGCGCTCCGCCACTGCCGCAAGAAGCCAGGTCTCACTCATCCGCGTGAGCAAGGTTTCGCCCAAGTCCAAGCCGGCAGGGTCGTCGTAAGCGAGTCTCAACGCCTCGCGATAAATCTCGACCTTCTCCACCGTGCCGACGCTGCGCCATTGGTCGCCGGGCAACAGCATTCGAAACCCGATCTTGCCCGCCGCCAAGACAAGGAAAGCCGGGACCGCTAACGTGATCACTAACCACGGCATCCGGCCGCGACCCCGGATGTAGATCGCCATCAGCAGCGCCGAATCGATTATGGGTCTCCACAGCGCCCCTTGAATGACTTCGAGTCCCATCAAGGCACCCGTCATCACCCAGGTCGCCGCTCCAGCCCATCCACGGACTAAGCCGCGCCACTGCAGCAGCCACAACGTTCCCATCGCCCACAAACCGACGAAAGAAACCTCGCCGATAATTCCCTCAAGGACCTCAGCGTGTTTGGTCTTCTCGATCACCGCGGCAATTAAGCCGCACGCCATGAGCATAAGAGTGCGGAGCACCGGATTGCCGCGCCACGTCGCTCGAATCGATGGCATCGGAGCCAGCAGCATCGGCGCCAGCGGCAACTCGTATCCAACCACCAGCGCCAGCATCCCGGCGAAGACCACTAAAGCCGCGCAGCGCAGCGCCTCGGGCGAGATTGCCTCGGGGACTGCGATACTGCCGAGGACTCCCAAGCCGGAGTAGCGTCCGACGAACTGCTCGCGGAATAGCGCAGCCGGAAGTCCGAATAGCAGCAGATGCCCCATTAACAATCCCGGAATAAGCGGGAACGTTGCGCCGCGCGGCAATCGCCTGCGCCGCCAGAGCCCAAACCAGCACACGGCGGCCTCACCGATCGCGCACCATACTTCGGCCGTCATCGCTGCGTCTCCGGTCGCGCCGCCACGAGATCGATTGAATGCGTAATCACGATTGCCAGTTCCCTTGAGCTACGCGAGTCTCGACGAGTCGCCCTGGCGCGACCTGTCATCGTTGCCCTTATCGTCCCGAGGCCCGCGACTCGGCGCCCTTCATCAGTGCGAGATAGTCGTAGGTCCAGACCGCTGCTGTTCCCACCACCAGCATCGCCAGCGCGACCAGTGCGGCGACCAAGGGCAAACCAAGATCGGCGGGCTGATCGTCGGCCAGCGGCGGATCGATCACTGAGAAAGCGAAATCGGCCTTAACCTTGGCGAGTGCCGCGCGTTGCAAGCCGTAAGCTATCTGCTGGTAGACCTGTTGGCGCACGATGTCGTCGGGAGTGCTGCGGGCTTGCTCCTCAAGCGAGCGATTGCTGGCTTCGGATTCGTCAAGAACGGTCCTGCGCAACTGCTCGCGCAAATCGCCGATCATCCAACCGAGCACAGCCTCGGCAAGGCGCCGATTCTTGAGCCTGAGGTCGATCACGACATTGCCTTGACGCCGATCGAACTGAACTTCCATCGCGCCTTTAAGCGTACGATAGGCGCCCCAGCGAGTGAGCGGGCTTGTGTGCAGCCATCCTTTGGTTGCCAGTTCGCCCGATTGCGTCAGACGATGCTCGTCAATCAGGCGGAAAATAAACTGATGGCTGGTAATGATGCTGATGTAGCGGTAGGCGTCAGCCTCGTTTTTCTCGTTCACGCCTAGCAGGCTTCCGGCAAACGAGAATGGCGACACGGCTTCGGGCGCGGAGACCGGACGCAGAATGGTATGGGCGTAATAGGTAGACGTTCGCAGCCGGCTCGTACCGGCACCAACAGCCGCTCCAGCAAGCGTCAGTGCGATCAGCACTAGTTTCCAGCGCCATAACGAACGCCAATAAAACAGCGGCGTGACTACGTCAGGCGCACGCGACGACCATCGCACCGTGGATGCGGGTTGTGCAGCCATTGTCGGTCCAGGCGCGCGCTCGATACCACGCCCGGCGTTCTGCGGACCAAGCGGATTCAGTTCATACATAGCGATCACTTCTGCTCGATTGGCATCGATGACACAGAGGACCGCGCTACGTATGTTCAAAAATTACAGCGGGGCCTAGCAGCCAGTCGCTTTCGCGATGAGGCAGCTATCGACCAAAAATTGCCGCGCTCGATACGCGAGCGCGGTTAATAGCGTCCGACAAGTGTGGGAAGAATCCTGCCAAAAATGGCGAGCGATTCAGTTGGGCTGGATATTATCGGCAAGCGCGCGGCGCTGGAACGGATTACGCCCGAAGGGGTTGTGCCCAACTGAGCCTATGCCGCCGAGCGTCAGCATTACCTGGACCTGGGTTTCTGAGGGATTGAAGGTGTCGTTGATACCCACGTCGAGGTCCCAACAATCGCAAGCCGATTTAAGCCGCAAGCCGTACTCGCTGGAGAGCATGCGGCCGTCAGCGATATCGTAATCGGGCTGATAGTAAAGCCCGATTCGATCGAAGAATTCCCAGTAGGCGCGGGCCGAAAACCCATGAAGGCCCTGGCTGCCGCCGATAAAGGTATAATTGACCTGGAGAAAGGGGCCACCGGTTAGAGACCGGCCGGTCCGCGTCGTCGTCGTCGGAAGTTCTTGCCAGGGCGGGCGTACTGCC
This sequence comes from Binataceae bacterium (SeqCode), assembly GCA_050010455.1. Classification (GTDB taxonomy): domain Bacteria; phylum Desulfobacterota; class Binatia; order Binatales; family Binataceae; genus DATJOQ01. The sequence goes on from JBEKLA010000119.1 coordinate 3,042, forward strand.
ATGTAGACATCCGCGTAGCTTATTTTCTGGTCGCGAGGATTGTAGTCCATGGTCGAGCCGAAATTGGCGACACTTGTCGGCAGTATAGAAAGCGTAGCCTCGGCATCTGAAATCCTGGAACCGCCAGGAGTCACGGCGTGCAGACTATCGAAGGATTGCAGCAGGCTGAACCGGACCAGTTCCCTCACCGAGCTACCGTGACTATAAGTCTCGACCGGGCCGATATCCGCGGCCTGCGCCTCCGCCTCGCTCTCGGCCTCAGCAGCGTTAGGCTCGGCAGGGGCGCCGCTGAACTTTGCGAAAATGCGTGAAGTAAACCCGTAGGTCAGGAGGCTTCGCGGTTCGATTCGGTCAACGCTATCAAACAACGGCAATTGGCTCTGATGAACCACCGGCACGTAGTCGTAGTCCACGACCGGTTCGACCGTGTGCTTGATCGCTTCCAGCGAGCCCCACTGCGTGTGGTAGATCTTTTCCAAGATGCTCGACACGCGGGCTTCTCCGTAAAGCAGTTCGCGGCTATGAAAGCCGCCCGGCGTAAGTCCGTCGAGGAAAAGACCATTGTTGTTCGCGTGGCCAGGAGTGCCCGCCTGGATTATTCCGATATTGTGCCCGGAAACGTCGTATAAGGTCTCGCGCGCGCCGACATTGAAAAGGCCGTAGAGATAATCACCCCATCGCCACGGCACGTTCAGGCGCGGATTTAGATCGACACGATCACCATCAACGCCCTCGGAACGCCAGAAATTCACCGCCTGCAAGTCGAAATCAGAATAGGCCAGCCCATCCGCGAATTGCTGGCGGCCACTCCACAGCAGTTCGGGCAGAGTCTGAAGCGTCATGGCCTGGGGCTGAATCAGGTCCTGAATCCAGGTGCCCTGCAATTGGAGGTAAGAGTTTTCGAAACTGTCGATCAACCCGAAGTGGGAATCGGCGGTTCTCAGCACCCCGAAGTTGGAGCCGTATCCGCGCGACAGCGTGTAGATATCCATCTCGCGCAAGTAGAGGCTGTCACTGACCGAAACCGCGTCGCCGTAGGCGACCAAATCGTCGGTCAAATGCTCGCGCATCAACCCGATGATCCCATAGCGATCCACCGGGATATGCGGGTCGGCGATCTGGGTGTCAACCACGTTGTCCACGCGACTCTGCTGCGAGCGGATGCTTTCGTCGAAGAACGCGCCGGTGACCTTCAAATAATCGTCGCGCCCGTTTAGTATCCGGTACTCGACCAAACCGCCGATCCGGGCGCTGGTCTCGACTTCAAGTGCCACCGTCACGTCGGAGCTTTTGTTGATATCGAAAAAGTAAGGCTGCAAGTATTCGAAACCACGCTGATTGGATTCACCGAACCGGGGATTGAGAAAACCGCTCATGCGATCCGTGTTAGCCGGAAAGCTGCCGTAGGGAAGGTACATCACGGGACAATCGAGGACGTCGACATAACCGTCCTTTACGACCGCCTTGCCTCCCATCTGAACGTCCATGTCGCTTCCCGCGACGCTCCACGACGGCGTGCCCGACTCACATCCGCAAGTGGTAAAGTATCCGTTCTGGACAATGTAGTGCTGACCGATGGATTTCTGGATTTCACTACCAGTAAGGTAAAACCCTCTGCCTCGGGCGCTGATTTTAGCATTGTCCAGAGTGCCGGTTTCGAGGTTGGAATCGAGCGTAGCCTTCGACGCGTTTATCTCGAGCATCGGTTCGATCAGGTGCACATTGCCGATCGCGATATCCTTATGCTCGCTGCGATCGTACTCGAGCATGTCGGCCGTCAGCAGCGTGGCGCCTCGGGTCAGCCGGGCGTCGCCACGCGCGACGAAAGAATCGCTGCGTTTATCGTAGAAGAAGGTTTGTCCGCTAATATTGGTTGGTCCCGGTTCGCTGCCAAGACGCGAAAGCTGCGGAGGCATCTGCGCGCGGGCAGCAGAACTCTGGGACAATGCGAAGAGAACCAACAGCGCGATCCACAGTTTATGCCGCAGTTTCACTGAATAGTCCTTGCCGCCCCTGGCGCGCCAAGAAGTAAGGATAGACCTCGCCAATCAGATACACAGAACCGGTAACCAGAATAAGGTCGCTGCTGTCGGCTTCAGCCATCACTTGCTCGACCGCCGCCAGCGGCTCGCGAATCACGCGCGTCGAAACCAAGGGCGCGAAGCACGGGAGCAGATGCTCTGGTTCGAGCGGACGCTTCGGCTTTACCCTGGTCAAAACGACGTCCCGCACCCGCGGCGCCAACAGCTCAGCCATCCGCGCCCAATTCTTATCCTCCAAGCATCCAAATACGAGCCGCGGCCTGACGCTGGGGCCGAATTCCATCGCCAGCGTCTCCAGCAAAGCCTCTACACTGAGTTCGTTGTGGGCGCAATCGAGAATCACGATCGGCCGACGCGAAACTACGTCAAACCTGCCCGGCCATACCACCTCTCTGAGCCCCTGCCGGATGGTCGACTCTCCGAGCCGCCATCCCTGGGCCCGCATCGCTTCGAGCGCGGCGATCGCGATAGCGGCGTTTTCGTGCTGGAAGGCGCCACCGAGCCCGAGTTCGACGTTCTCGAGATCGAGGCTCAAACCGTGGTAATCGAGCCGATGATGCGGCGCGTGTGACTCGTACGAGAACTCGCGATCGATCATCATCGCCGGGCTCGCGAGTTGCGCCGCGATTGAGCTCAGCGTGGTCCGAGCCTCGGGCTGGCGCGTGCCTACCACGACCGGGGTCTCACGCTTGATGATGCCGCCCTTTTCCGCCGCGATCGACCCGATGCTGTAGCCGAGGTATTCCACGTGATCGAAGCCAATCGGCGTGATCACCGAGAGCAGCGGGCGCACCACGTTGGTCGAATCCAGGCGCCCGCCCAGTCCGGTCTCGATTACCGCGATATCGAGCCCGGCCTCCGCGAAGTACAGGAACATCAGGGTAACAGTGAACTCGAAGAAGGTAAGGGCCATGCCGGCCCGATCGAAAATGTTGCGCAGCCGCTCGATGTACTCGAGCATCAGGTCGGGCGCAATCTCGACTCCATTAACGCGCGTGCGTTCCGTGAGGTTGATCAGATGGGGCTTGGTGTAGAGGCCGCATCGATAGCCGGCTGCGCGCATGCAGCTTTCGAGCATCGCGGCGACGGACCCCTTGCCCTTGGTGCCGGCGATATGGATGCTCGGCAGCCGCAGGTGTGGATCTCCGATCAGCGCCAGCGCTCGTTCCATCCGATCGAGCTTGAAAATCTGGCCGCGAGCTTCGAGCGAGTAGAGCCAGTCCAGGGTTTGATGCAAGCGCTCCATTTACGGGGGGCATTTTAATCTGTAACTTGCAGCGGCAAAAGAGCGCGAAAATCGGTGCTCAACAGGGCTTTCCGAGCGACTGGGCGCGGCCGCCGCTAACCGCGGCCCCGGCTGCGACCCCGACCGATACGCGGCTGGTTCGAATTCCGGGCCCGCGGTGGGCGCAGGATTCGAAGCAGCCGCGCCAGCGTTGGACGCATCTGGCGCCGCGATACGATCGCGTCCAGCATCCCATGGGCAAGCAGGAATTCGGCGCGCTGAAAATCGCTGGGGAGCTGCTGATTGGTCGTCTGCTCGATTACGCGCCGCCCGGCAAAGCCGATTAACGCGCCGGGCTCGGCCAGGTTGAGATCGCCCAACATCGCAAACGACGCCGCGACGCCTCCGGTCGTCGGGTCGCACATCACCGAGATGTAAGGCACGCCGGCATCACGTGTCAGCGCGATCGCAGCCGCAACTTTGGCCATCTGCATCAACGACAGCACGCCTTCCTGCATCCGCGCGCCTCCCGACGCACTGAAGATTATCACCGGTAATCGGCGCGTCAGGGCGTGCTCGAACAGCCGCGCCAGTTTCTCTCCGACCACAACGCCCATGCTGCCGCCCATGAAGTTGAAATCCATGATCCCGAGCGCCACTCGCTGCTTTTCGATCGTGCACACTCCCGTCACGACCGCGTCGTTGCGGCCGCTTGCGCGGCGGGCTTGCGCCAGACGATCGCGATAGGGCTTGGTGTCGGTGAACTCGAGCGGGTCGTCGATCGCGAGATCGGCAAACAGCTCGCGCCAGGAACCGCGATCCGCGGTAACCGCGAGGCGCTGTTCGACGGTCAGGCGGAAATGATGGTCGCACTTCAAGCAGACGTTGAGGTTTCGCTCGACCTCTTTGCGAAACGCGATATCCTTGCACGACGGGCATCGGGTCCACATGTCGTCCGCGCCCGATCGCGCAGCATTTTCGATTTGCGTTCGCTCGGCCATCGCCGTCAGCTCGAAGCCGCCGCCTTCTGCGGGTTTGCCACTTCGCGCATCGCCGCTTTCATCGCGCCCGCGAGATTACCGACCACGTCGACCAGGTCCGGCGAAGAGGCGTGGCTTTCGATCAGGTTGGACAGCGCGCTGCCGACGACAACCGCGTCGGCAAACGCGGCCACCTGCCGCGCCTGATCGGGCGTCGAGATACCGAAGCCGACGCCGATCGGCAAGTCGGTTACGGTTCTGAATTCACGCACGTGTTGCTCGAGGTCGAGCGCGAGAGAGGTGCGTGCACCGGTCACGCCGGTGACCGAAACATAATAGAGGAAGCCATGTGCCGCGCGCGCGATCCGGCGGCTGCGCTCGAGCGGCGTGGTCGGTGCGAGCAGATAGATCAGATCGAGCCCACTGGCCGCGGCGGGACGCGCCAGCTCGCGGGCTTCCTCGGGAGGAAGATCGACGATTAACAAGCCGTCGACGCCTGCCTTGGCCGCATCCGCGCAGAAGCGCTCGCATCCGTAATGCAGCACCGGATTGAAGTAGCCGAACAGGATCAGCGGGATCTGGCTCTCGGTGCGAAGCTCGGTCACCAGCGCCAGAATCGCGCTGAGCGACGCGCCCGCGGCGAGCCCGCGCGCCATCGCGCGCTGATTCGCGGGACCGTCCGCCATCGGATCGGAGAACGGCATCCCGAGCTCGATCAGATCGGCGCCGCGCGCTTCGAGTTCACGCACGATCTGCTTGCTGCGTCCGAGGTCCGGATCGCCCGCCACCACGAACGGAATCAGCGCAGCCTCGCCGCGCGCACGCAGTTCGCGAAACTTCCGTGTAATTCGATCGTCGCGTTTCATGATCTTAAAGGCTCACGCCCAGCGCCCGCGCCACGGTCTGCATGTCCTTGTCGCCGCGGCCCGAGAGATTGACGATCATCACCTGCTCCTTGGGCAAGGTCGGCGCGATATGCGCCGCGTGTGCGACCGCGTGAGCGCTCTCCAGTGCCGGAATGATGCCCTCGGTTTCCGAGAGCAGTTTCAGCGCCGCAAGCGCCTCGGCGTCGGTCGCGGTCACGTATTCCGCGCGCCCTACATCTTTGAGATAGCTGTGCTCGGGGCCGACTCCGGGATAATCCAGGCCCGCCGCGATCGAGTGGGTTTCGCGAATCTGACCGAGTTCGTCCTGCAACAGGTAGGTGCGATTACCGTGCAACACGCCGACGCTGCCGGCGTTGAGCGTGGCGGCATGGTCCGGACCGTTCAGTCCCAGGCCGCCCGCCTCCACTCCGATAAAACGAACGCCGGGATCCTTGAGAAATGGATAGAAAAGACCGATCGCGTTGGAGCCGCCGTTGACGCACGCTACCAGCACGTCGGGCAGACGGCCCTCTTGTTTCAGGATCTGGCGCCGCGCTTCGCGGCCGATCACCGCCTGGAAGTCACGCACGATCATCGGATAGGGATGGGGTCCGGCCACCGTACCGATAAGATAGTAAGTGTTGCGAACGTTGGTAATCCAGTCGCGCAGCGCTTCGTTCAGCGCGTCTTTCAGGCTTCTGCTTCCGGCCGATACCGAGTGAACCTGAGCGCCAAGCAGCTTCATGCGAAACACGTTTAGCGATTGGCGTTCGACGTCGAGCGAGCCCATGAAGACCTCGCACTGGCGGCCAAACAGCGCCGCCATCGTGGCGCTGGCCACCCCGTGCTGGCCGGCGCCGGTCTCGGCGGTGATCCGCGACTTGTTCATCCGCACCGCGAGCAGCGCCTGGCCCAAGGTGTTGTTGACCTTGTGCGCGCCGGTATGACACAGATCCTCGCGCTTGAGATAAATCCTGGCGCCGCCGAGCTTCGCGGTCAGATTGGCGGCAAAGAACAGCGGCGTCGGACGGCCGACGTACTCGCGCGAATAGCGCTCGAGTTCGGCGCGGAACTTGGGATCGCGCCGCGCCGCTTTGTAGGCCTGCTCCAGCTCGAACAGTGCCGGCATCAGGGTCTCGGCCACATAACGGCCGCCAAAGGCGCCGAAGAAGCCGTGACTATCGGGAAGACTTCGCATTGGCGATAAAGCTCCTGAGCTTGAATGGATCCTTCAGTCCGGGCGACGATTCGACGCCGCTGGCGACGTCCACGGCCCACGGATTCAGGGCGACCGCCGCGGCGACGGTTTCCGGCCCGAGGCCGCCCGAGATTATGGTTCGGCGCAAATCGATTCCGGCCAGCCTCTCGAGCGGCAGCGTGCGGCCCGTGCCGCCGTACAGCGCCGGATCGTAACTGTCGAGCAGAACGTAGTCGGCGCGCGAGCGGCGGATCAATTCCGCCGGCGACTCCGAGCGCAGCCGGCAGGCGCGGATCGTCGGCACCGGCCATCCGGCGAGCGCGCTTTCGTCTTCGTCGCCGTGAAACTGGATAAAGTCGAGCGCGAGTTTGGTCAACATCCGCTCGATCAGGGCGCGCTCGGCGTTGACGAAGACTCCGACCAACGCGGCGCGTCGGTTGATCGCATGTTTGATTTCGAGCGCCCGCTCCAACGAGAGATAACGCGGACTCGGCGGATAGAAGTTGAGCCCGATCAAATCGGCGCCGAGCTCGCAAGCCAGTATCGCGTCCTCGACTCGCGTCACGCCGCATATTTTTATCTTGACGCTCACCCGATTATCGAATCGTTCGTTACCGAAGCCTCATCCCTGAGATCGCGCCCGCTCCGCATCGGCGTCAAGAGCGTTGACCAACTCTCCCAGCTTGCGACGCGGCTCGCCGCCCCGCAGCAGGCTCTCGCCGACCAAAAACGCGCGCGCTCCGGCGGCGTCAAGCCTGCGCACGTCAGCCGCCGATTCGATTCCGCTCTCCGAAACGATCAAAGCCTTGCCGTGATAGCCCGCCAGCAGAGTCTCCGTTACCGCGATATCGGTCTTGAAACTGTGCAGGTCGCGATTATTGATTCCAATCAGAATCGCGCCTGCCGCTTCGGCGCGCCGCAGCTCGACTTCATCGTGCACCTCGACCAGCGCCGCCATCTTGAGCTGATAGGCAATCGCGGCAAGCGAGCGCAGCGTTCCGTCATCGAGCATCGCGGCAATCAGCAGAATACAATCGGCGCCCGCCGCGCGCGCTTCGTAGACCTGGTACGAGTCGAAGATGAAATCCTTGCGCAGCAGCGGCAGATCGACGGCGGCGCGCACCGCTTCGAGATCGGCAGGCGAGCCTTTGAAGTGGCTGTCGGTCAGCACCGAGATCGCCGCGGCGCCGGCCGCGCGATAATCGGACGCGACCGCCACCGGATCGAGGTTGGGCAGGATATCGCCCTTGCTTGGCGAGGCGCGCTTGACCTCGGCGATAATCGCCGGACGTACCGCGCTCAGCGCGTCCACGAACGGCCGCGGCGGCGGCGCCTGCTTCGCGCGCGCGACCATCGCCTCCGGCGCGACCTCGCGGCGACGGGCGTCGACTTCGAGCCGCTTGGCGGCGAAAATCCGCTCCAGAATCGAGCTCATGCGTAATCTTCCTGACTCGCGCGGCGCATCCGCTCCAGGGTTTCGATCGCTTTACCTTCAGCAAGGATCACGCGCGCACGCGCCACGCCCTCATCGAGCGCCGACGCTTTTCCGCCCAAATAGATCGCGGCGCCGGCGTTGAGGGCGAGCACATGATGCGCCACGCCGGATTCGCCGGCAAGCGTGCGGCGAAGGATTTCGACCGCGTGCTCGGGGCCGCTGGTGGCCAGCGTGCCGAGAGTCTCACGACGCAGCCCGAAGTTTTCCGGTTCGATCTGGAAATAGTCGATCTTGCCATTGCGCAACTCGGCGACCCGGGTCGGCGCGAGGCAGGAGATTTCGTCGAGCCCGTCTTCGCCGTGCACCACCATCGCGTGCTCGACGCCGAGCGCGGCCAGCGCCTCCGCCATCGGACGCATCAACTGCGGCTCTGCGACGCCCAGCAACTGCCGGCTGGGCCGCGCCGGATTAGCCAACGGCCCGAGCAGGTTGAACAGCGTGCGGATTCCGAGTTCGCGGCGCAGCGTCGCCAGCCGCGCCATCACCGGATGATACGCGGGCGCGAACACGAAGCAGATGCCCGCGCGCTCGAGGCATCGGCGCAATCCCGCCGGGTCGAGATCGATTTTGACTCCGACCCGCTCCAGAAGATCGGCAGCACCGATCCGTCCGCTGACGGCGCGATTCCCGTGCTTGGCGACTCGCACGCCGGCCGCCGCGGCGATCAGCGCGGCGCCGGTGGAGATATTGACGGTGCCCGCGTTATCACCGCCGGTGCCAGCCGTATCGAGCAGCGGCGATCCGAGGTCGAGAGAGCGCGCCCGCGCGATCATCGCGCGCGCCGCGCCCGCGAGCTCTGCCGCCGATTCGCCCTTGAGCCGCAGCGCGACCAGGAAGCCCGCCACCAGCACGTCGGGCGCGCCCGCGTCGAAGACCTCGCCCAGGGCTTCAAGGGTCGCGGCTTCGCTCAGCGAGCGGCCGCCGAGCACCGACGTCATCGCTTCGC
>JBEKLA010000120.1:0-11781 GCA_050010455.1 Binataceae bacterium (SeqCode)
CAGCGCCCCGGTCTTGGGATTTCGTCCCTGGCGGGCCAGGCGCTGCTTGACCGTGAAGCTGCCGAAGCCGCGGATCTCGATCCGTTGGCCGCGCTCCAGCGCCGTAGCCATCGCGTCGAAAATCACGTTGACGATGGCTTCGGCGTCACGATAGGACGCTTGCGGCCGTCGGCTCAGCATCTCGGCGATGATTTCGCGCTTGGTCATCGACTCGCCGCCTTGCCCCGCCTTTGGCTCCTATCGATCGCGTCCCTTGCCGCGAACAGCTTTGCGGTCGCCTTCGTCGCGGTCAAGGCGTAATTCCTCGTTAAGGATATCCTCGAACGAAAAACGCGCGCCCTCGTGCTCGCGCTTCAGGTAGGCCTGCATCTCCTCGCGCTCTTCGTGCTGCTTCAGCGCCTTGATCGATAGCCCCATCCGCCGTTCCTTGGGCTCGATCTGAACCACCAGCGCTTCAACCTGATCGCCAACCTTGTACAGCGAAGACGGCTTGTCGACGCGCTCGGAGCTTAGCTGGGAAATGTGAATCAGGCCCTCGACTCCCTCTTCAAGCTCGACGAAGACACCGAAATCGGCGACCGAGCTCACCTTGCCGTTGATCTTGGTGTTCAGCGGATAGCGCTGCGGAACCGTCTGCCACGGATCGCCCGTGAGTTGCTTGACTCCCAGGCTGATGCGCTCCTGCTCGACCTCGATCGCGAGCACTACGGCGTCGACTTCGTCGCCCTTCTTGTAGAGCTCGGACGGATGCCTGACCTTCTTCGTCCACGACAGGTCCGAAATGTGAACCAGGCCGTCGATTCCGGGTTCGATCTCGACGAAGATTCCAAAATCAGTGACCGACTTGACCTTGCCGTGAACCTGGGTTCCCGGCGCGTGGCGCTGCGCCAGTTCCTCCCACGGATTGGGTTCGGTCTGCTTCAAGCCCAGCGAGATGCGGCGATTGCCCTCGTCGACCCCAAGCACCTGGACTTCGACCATGTCGCCGACGTTCACCACCTTCGAGGGATGCACCGTGCGCTTGGTCCAGGTCATTTCCGAAACGTGAATCAGACCTTCGACGCCGCGCTCGAGTTCGACGAACGCACCGTAATCGGTGACGCTCACGACCTTGCCCTTGACCCGCAGTCCGACCGGATAACTCTCGGTGACCTTCATCCACGGGTCAGGCATGATTTGTTTCATGCCCAGCGATACCCGCTCTCGCTCGGGGTCGTACTTGAGCACCACGACCTTGACCTTGTCGCCAACCTTGACGGCTTCGGACGGATGCTGCAGGCGGCCCCACGACATGTCAGTGATGTGAAGCAAGCCGTCGATGCCACCGAGATCGATGAAAGCGCCGTAATCGGTGATGTTCTTGACTGTGCCTTCGAGAATTACCCCCTCTTCCAAAACCTTGAGCGTCTGTTCCTTGAGCGAGGCGCGGTCGTGTTCGAGCACGCTGCGGCGCGATACGACCACATTGCCGCGAGCGCGGTTGAACTTCAGAATCTGGAAGCGTCCGCGTTGACCGATATAGCGGTCAAGGTTGCGCGCGGGCCGGACGTCGACGTGCGAGCCGGGCAAGAAGGCGGGCACTCCGATATCCACCTTGAGGCCGCCCTTGACCTTCCCCAGAACCACCCCTTCGACCGGGGTTTCGGTCTGGAATGCCTGTTCCAGTTCGCGCCAGACCTTGAACTTCTCGGCCTTGGCCCGCGACAGCATCACGGTGCCGTTTTCGGTTTCGGTACCGTCGAAGTAGACGTCGATCTCGTCGCCTTCATTGACCCCGACTTTGCCTTCGGAGTCGAGGAATTCGGCGAGTGGCACTTGGCCCTCGCATTTGTAATTTATGTCGACGATGACAGCATCTCGTGTGATCAACAGGACTCTGCCGCTGAGAACGTCCCCAGGCCGGGGCGCGTTCATGTTCTGCTCCATCAGCGACTGAAATTCATCGTCTCCTCCACTTACCTTGTCAGGAAACAAACCATTCTCCATTCGGCGCGACTTTTTGGGATTTCGAGGCTAACAGCGATTCATACAACCGGACCAAGCCGGTTTCAAGCCCTTTTTATCCCTGGCGGCACACCGCATTTTATACGGGATTTTATTTGCGCAAGCACTTGCGCAACCGTAAAGCCGGTTGAATCTATCACAAACGCATCGTCGGCGCACCTCAAAGGTGCAAGTTCCCGGCCACTATCGCGCCGGTCTCGTTCCAGCAACTGAGCCAAAACCTGCTCGCGCGTGATCGGCACACCCTTGGCCTCCAGCTCGGCAAAGCGGCGCTGGGCGCGCACCTCGACTTTTGCATCGAGGTAAAACTTGAATTCGGCGTCGGGGAAGACGGCGGTTCCGATATCGCGTCCTTCCATCACCAACCCGCCCTCGCGTCCCATCGCCTGTTGCAGCTCGCGCATCCGATTCCGCACTACCGCGAAGGTCGAGAGCTGCGACGCCAGCTCGCCGATCTCCGGCTCGGATATCTCCGCAGTCACGTCGCGCCCGTCGTTCAGGATTCGCTCGCCCTCCAGCGTGATAGTGAGAGCGTCGAGCAGTTCCTTGAGACGCGCCTCGATATCGAGCCGATCGGCGCTGAGCCCGCGCCCGCGCGCGGCAACCGCCACCGCGCGGTACATCGCGCCGGTGTTGACGTAGATAAAGCCTAGGTCGCGCGCCAGCGCCCTCGCCACGGTGGACTTGCCGACCCCGACGGGGCCGTCGATCGCGATTATAGGACGTGGCCTTTTCATTTGAACGCTCGCGTCACTTGATCCGTTCGCGCATCCGCCGCCCGCGCGCGAAGGCCGCTTCCAGGCCCGCGCCGTCGCCTGCGGCAACCAGCCGTTCGAACTCATCCAGCGCGCCACGATAAAGCTTGAGCGCCGAGAGAATCGCGTCGCGATTGGTCAGGCAGATATCGCGCCACATCTCGCCCGACGACATCGCGAGCCGCGTCGTATCGCGAAGCCCGCCGGCGCCGAATTCCGACGCCAATCGGCCGCCGATACGCTCATCAGCTAAAGCCGATGCCAGGGCGCTCGCGGCAAGTTGCGGCAGGTGGCTCGATCGCGCCAGAATCTGATCGTGTTCGTCGGGGTCCATCTGTTCGACCCGCGCTCCGGTCGCCCGCCACAACTCTTCGATTTTCGAAAGTGCCGCGGGTGTCGTCCGCGCCGACGGAGTCAGTATCACTCGCCGGTCGACAAACAGCTCCGGGTCGGCCGCCACCGCGCCGGTGGTTTCTTTGCCGGCCACCGGATGGGCCGCAACCAGCGCCATCCGCGGGCCGAGAATCGGCTCGAGCTCGCGCACCACCCAGCCCTTGACGCTGCCGACGTCAGTGATCACGGCCTCGGGCGGCAGATGCGGCACCATCGCGGCGAGCAACTCCGGCATCGTGAGGATCGGCACCGCCAGCACCACCAGTTCCGCGCCGCGCGCAGCCTCAGCCGCGTCACGCGTGGCGGAATCGATAAGCTTGCGTTCGAGCGCGACGTCAAGATTCGCCTGCGTGCGGCCGAACCCCACGATCGCACCGACCTGATTGTGGCGCCGCGCGAGCATCGCCATCGAACCGCCGATCAGGCCCACGCCGCACACCGTCATCTGTTTAAACAGCATCGCCATCGCGTTCTCTGCACTCTCACCCGCAAGCGCGCGGGCAAGCTAATTCTGATCCGGACACGATCCGGGTGCCGGGGGTCAGCGGCCAAGCACCTCACCCAGCGCACCGATCAAGCGGCGGTTCTCCTCCGGCAGCCCGACGCTGATTCGCACGTGGCGCGGCAGCCCGTAGCCGTTCATCGGCCGCACGATTACGCCGAGCCGCAGCAGTTTATCGTAGACCGCGCGCGCGTCGCCGACGTCGGTCAAAATAAAATTGGCCTGCGAGGGAACGAAATCGAGCTTGAGGCGGCGAAACTCGGCTTCGAGATAGGCCATCCCGGCGGCGTTGACCTCAAGCGTGCGCCGCACGTGTTCAGTGTCGTCCATCCCCGCGAGCACCGCGACCTGCCCGAGCGAGGTGACGTTAAACGGCTGGCGCACGTTGTTAAGCATCCGGATGATCCCGGGCTGAGCGACCGCATATCCCACCCGTAATCCGGCCAGGCCGAAAATTTTCGAGAACGTTCTGAGCGTCACCAAAAAGCGCTTGCCGTCGTGGTCGGCGAGCGAGTCCGGATATTCCGGGTCGCGGACAAATTCGAAGTACGCTTCGTCGGCGACGATCACGACTCCCTCGGGCACGCGGCGGAGGAAACGACGCCATGCGTCGCGCCGATAGAACGTGCCGGTCGGATTGTTGGGATTCCCGAGCAGCACCATCCGGGTGTTGCTATCGATCGCGTCGGCCATCGCGTCCAGATCGAAGATGAAATCGCGCAGCGGCACGCTCTTGGCCGCGCCTCCCGACGCCGCGATCGCGAGCTGATAGATCACGAACGAATGGTCGGCGATTACCGCGTTCAATCCCGGGCGCACAAACAGATACACCAGCAGATTGATAATCTCGCACGAGCCGCTGCCCATGAAAATCTGATCGGGGCCGACTCCGTGGCGCGCGGCGATCTTATGGCGCAGCTCGTAGCTGCCGCCGTCGGGATAGCGATTCAGCTCGCTCAGCGCCGCCTTGACCGCCGCCACCGCCAGCGGTGACGGACCGATCGGATTCTCGTTGGAGGCAAGCTTGATCGGTTCTCCAATCCCGAGTTCGCGCTGGACTTCCTCGATCGGCTTGCCGGGTTCGTAGGGATGGAGCGCGGCCACTCCGGGAAGCACCAAATCTTCGATTTTTATCAATTAAAAAACAGCGGGGATTCAGCTCCCGCCGCCTCTCGCTTCAGGATATGATCCGAGCACCTTCGAAAAAAGGGTTTTGCGCTTGAGCGCCGCCAGCGCGCGCTTGAGTCCAGGATCGTCGCGATGGCCCTTGAGGTCGGCGAAGAACATGTACTCCCACGGCCGCGAGCGCATCGGCCGCGACTCGATCTTGGTCATGTTGATTCGATTGCGCGCGAACAGGTTCAGGGCCTCATTGAGAGTGCCGACCCGATCCGCGACGGCGAACAGAACGGTGGTCTTGTCGGCGCCGCTGCGCGCGACCGGATTCTTGCCCAGCACCAGGAAGCGGGTGGTGTTCTGCGCCGAATCCTGAATCGCCTCCGCGACTACCTTGAGCCCGTAAGCAGCGCCAGCTTCCATCGAGGCGATCGCCGCCGCAGCCGGCTCCTCGGCGGCGCGCTTGGCGGCCAGCGCGTTGGAGGCAAAAGCCTCCTGTTCGCAGCGCGGGTAGTTGGCGGCAAGATAATTGCGGCACTGCGCCAGCGATTGCTGATGCGAATAGATCTTGCGGATCTCGTCGGGCTTGCCGGACAGCGATAGCAGCGCGTGGCGAATCGCCACCAAAATCTCGCCAACTATCTGGAGTGGGGTATCGATCAGCAGGTCGAGAGTCGTGGTAACCGAGCCCTCGGTCGAATTCTCGACCGGCACCACCCCGAACTCGCAGCGGCCGCTCTCCATCGCCTGGAAGACCGCCGGAATCGAGCCCTGCGGTATCAGTGTTGCGCTCGAACCAAAGCGGCTGAGCGCCGCCAGATGGGTATAGGTATGCTCGGGACCCAGATAGGCGACCATGACCTCGTGTTCGAGCGCGCGGCAGGCGGAAATCACCTCGGTGAAGATCCGCTCGATATGCTCGTTGGTCAACGGACCGGGATTGTTCGCGATCAACTTCTCGAGCACGGCGCGCTCGCGCACCGGCTGATAGATCTGACCGCCGTCGCCGCGCTTGAGATGGCCGATCGCTTGGGCCAATCGGGCGCGCTCCGACAACAGGCGCAGGATCTCGAGACTGATCGCGTCGATTCGCGCGCGCAGCTCGGGCAGCGAATCGCCGCCGCCGGAATTCTTTTTTGATCCCGCTGATACCACCGGCAGATGGCTACCCGATCGGGCCGTGGTTTTCAACGCGGCGGCGAAAGACGAAATTCGAGCTCATCTCGGCAAACTTGCGCTGGCGGGCGACTCGAAGCTCATGAGGGTCGGCCTTGCTCAGGCGCTTGAGATGGCGCCCGATCGCCTTGCCGAGAATCTTCACCGCCGCGGCGGGGTCGCGATGAGCGCCGCCGGGCGGCTCGGGCACGATTTCGTCGATCACGCCCAGCCGCAACAGGTCCGGCGCCGAGAGCTTGAGCGCCTGGGCGGCAGTGGCGACGTTTTCGGGACCGGCTTCGCGCCACAGAATCGCGGCGCATCCTTCGGGCGTGATCACCGAGTAGCAAGCGTTCTCCTGCATCAGGATGCTGTTGGCCACTCCGAGCGCGAGGGCGCCGCCCGAGCCGCCTTCGCCGATCACGCTGGCGATAACCGGCGCCTCGATTCGCGCCATCAGTTCGAGGTTGCGCGCGATCGCCTCGGCCTGTCCGCGCTCCTCGGCGCCGACGCCGGGTTCGGCGCCCTGGGTATCGATAAACGTCAGCAGCGGGATTCGGAAGCGGCTCGCCAGTTCGTAGATACGAGCGGCCTTGCGATAGCCTTCGGGATTCGGCTTGCCGAAATTGCGCCGGATTCGCTCGCTGGTCGAGCGCCCGCGCTGCTGGCCGACGATCGCCACCGGATGGCGGTCGAAATAACCGAGGCCCGCGATCACTGCACAGTCGTCGCTGAAGCGGCGGTCGCCGTGAATCTCGAAGAAATCGGTGATCAGCGCCGCCAGATAATCCAGGGTCTGCGGCCGCGCCTGATGACGCGCCATCCGGACCCGATCGATCGCGCTCAGGTTGGCGTAAAGCTCGCGCTCCAATCGATTCCGCTCGGCCCGCAGACGCGATCGCTCGCGCGCGGTCCTGGCATGTTCGAGGCGCCGGTCAAGCGCCTCCAGCACCGCTTCGGGAGCGTCGTGGTTCAGCTTGGTTGCCATCGGTTTTCAGCGGTCGATATTCTGAACGGTCGCGCCCCGGCGCTCAACGGCCGCCTCCGTCGCGGGCCGCGAAAAGAAGAATCCTTCGAACAGTTCCAACGCCTGCCGCGCTCCACGTTCAGCATCAACCCATACGATCTCGGTATCGCGACGAAACCACGTAAGCTGGCGTTTGGCAAGCCTGCGAGTATCGCGCTTCGCCAGCGCGATCGCTTCATCCATCGTGAATTCGCCGCGCATGGCGGCGGCAACATGCTTGTAACCAATCGTGCTAAGCGGCGGCGCCTCGGGCCGATAGCCCGCAGCAAGCAGCGTTCTGGTTTCTTCGACGAGTCCCGCCGCGATCATCTCGTCGAAGCGCCGATCGATCGCCTCATACAAGCGCTCGCGCGGCAGATGCAATCCGACGGTGAGGCTGTCGTAGACGGGCTCGGCAAAAGCGTGGCGGCGCTGATGGGCGCTGATTGTCATGCCGGTCAGGCGAAAAACTTCGAGCGCACGCACGATTCGGTAAAGATCGTGCGGTTCAAGCCGCCCGGCTGAGTCCGCGTCCACCTCGGACAGTTGGCGGTACAGATACTCGACTCCGTGCTGATCGGCGAGCGCGGCAAGCTCGCGGCGAATCTCGGGCGAGGCCGGCGGTCCGTCGAAAATCCCGCGCTTGAGCACCTTCAGATAGAAGCCGCTGCCGCCCGCCACCATCACCGGCCGCCCGCGCCGCGCGATTTCCGCGATCGCGTCGCGCGCGAGATCGCGGAAACGCGCCACGTCGAGCGGATGGTCAGGCGCGCACACGTCAATCAGATGATGGGGCACGCGGCGGCGCTCGGCCGCGCCGGGCTTCGCCGTGCCGATATCCATCCCGCGATAGAGCAGGCGCGAATCGGCGTTCACGATCTCGGCGCCAAGGCGCTCGGCGATATCAAGCGTCAGCGCCGACTTGCCAATTCCGGTGGGGCCGACGATAAACCCTACACGGATTCGCGGATCGGATTTCGTGGAAGCGAGCGTCAACGGCGAAACATCCGCTCGATCTGGCCGCGTCCGAACTGGATATGCACCGGCCGGCCGTGAGGACAGTTGGTTTTGAACTGGGTACGATCGAGCTGCGCCAGCAGTTCGCGGATTTCGCGCTCTTCGAGCACGCGTCCGACTCGCACCGAGCCATGACAGGCGAGCTGCTTGAGGCAATCGTCGAAGGCTTGCTCGCCCCGCAACTCGAATCCGCTCTCGCCCATGCTATCGATCATATCGGCGAGCAGTTTGACACCGGCCTCGGCGCCGAACACCGCCGGCGCTCCCTTGAGCAGTATCGTGGCCGGACCGAACGGCTCGACCTCGAATCCTAGCGCGCGCAGTTGCGGCACCGCGGCCTGGATTTGCGCCGCGCGGGCGCTATCCAACTCGAGCGGCTCGGGCACGAGCCGCGCCTGCACCTGGATTCCGCCGTTTCTCAGCTCGCCGCGCAGCCTCTCGAACGTGACGCGCTCGTGCGCTGCGTGCTGATCGACCAGCATCAATCCATCGTCGCTCTCCAGCGCGATATAGCCCGCGAATACCTGGCCGATTATTCGCAACCGCGAATACATCGGAATCACCGCCCCGCTCTTTGCGAGCGCGGGCGCCAGCTGATTCACGACCGCCGCATTCGAGGACGACGAAGCGCCAACGACCGCGACCGCTTCCGCCACTTCGGCGACCGCGGCACGGACGCCGCTTGACGCACTGCGATCGTAGCCCATCGCGAGCGCCGGCTGCTCGGGCCGCGCCGCGACGGGCGCGGCATCGAGCACCAGGCGCAGCGGCCGCGCCGCATCCGCCTCGTCGATTACCTGTGGCGGATTAGCGTCACCGACGCGCCCGTCGCCATCCGGGGGCGCGGCGGCGGCGCCCGCAGGCGCAATCGCCGCGCCCCCGGATGATGCCACGCCAGTTTGATTTGCCAGCCTGTTGCGCAGCGCGTAATAGACCGCCTCGAAGACCGCATTCGAGCGCCGAAAACGCACCTCGGTCTTCATCGGATGGACGTTGACGTCGACCTCGCCGGCACTAACCTCGAGGTCCAGGACAACCGCGGGATAGCGCCCGCGCGGCAGCAGCGTCGCGTAGGCCTGCGCGATCGCGCGCGCCAGCAGCCGGTCGCGCACCGCGCGCCCGTTGACGAACGTGAACAGCATCCGCGCGGTCGGAAACGAATCCTGGCTGACGGTCGCGAGTCCTTTCACGCGTATCGCGTCGCGCTCGAGCGCAAACGGAATCATGCGTTCCGCAAGCTTGGGTCCGAAAAGCTGCCGGATACGCTCGAGCAGGCCGCGCGCGCGCGCGAGTTCCAGCGTCGGGCGGCCGTCGGCGATTAGCGCGAACGCGACGCCATAATTGCCGAGCGCCAGGCGCTGCACCGCCTCGGCGATCGCGCTCTGTTCGGTGGGCGGCTGCTTCAGGAACTTGAGCCGCGCCGGGGTGTTGAAAAAAAGCTCGCGCGCCTCGATCCGCGTCCCCGCCGCCATCGCGCATTCGCGCTCCGCGGTGACCTCGCCGCCGACCACGCTAAGATGAACCCCGGTCATGTCCTCGGGCCGCCGCGTCTTGAGTTCCAGGCGCGATACGCTGGCGATCGAGGCCAGCGCTTCGCCGCGGAAACCGAGCGTGCCAATCGCAGCCAGGTCGGCAGCGTCGCGGATTTTCGACGTCGCATGGCGGCGCAGACACAGGATCGCGTCAGCACGGCTCATCCCGCAGCCGTCGTCGGTGATGGCGATTAATTCGCGCCCGCCGCCGGAAATCTCGATACTGATCGAGCGCGCGCCGGCGTCGAGCGAGTTTTCGATCAGCTCCTTGACTGCGGAGGCGGGCCGCTCGACTACCTCGCCGGCCGCGATTTGGCTGGCGACCTGCTCGGGGAGAATGTGAATCAGACGTTCTGCCATCGGAAGGCTGCCGGCTAGATTATCAGGCCCGGCCGCCGCGTTTACAAGCAAGCTCGCAGATCTGGAAGGATGCTCTTTCCACCGGCCGTCACTCCCGCTAGGCTAAGATGTTTAGTCTGAGCGTCATGTCGGAGCATTGCGAATGAGGAATTGTGCGATCTGTGGCAAGCAGCCCTCGGTTGGCAACAACGTCAGCCATGCCAACAACCGGACCAAGCGCCGATGGCGCCCCAATTTGCAGGAAGTGCGCGCCGCGATCGGCGGCGGCGTCAGACGCATTTTGGTCTGCACGCGATGCATCCGTAGCGGTAAGGTCAAGAAGAGCGCCTGACACGCATCCGATGCGAACGCGGCCGTCCCTTGAGTCCGAGCGTAATCGTCCGCGTCGAGTGCCGCGCGGGATAGCGCTCATCGCTGCGGCATTGCTGGCGCTGACGGCGCTGATATCGCCGAGCGTGCCGAGTTTTGCGTTCGGACGACAAACGTTCGTCAGCGGAACATTGACGACTCCAGAGGGGCGTCCTGCTCCCGATCGCCAGATCCATTTCGAAAATCGCGTGAGCGGCGTTCTGTATCTGATGCGGACCGATGCCGATGGCAGTTTCGCAACCCATCTTCCGCCGGGCGTCTACGACCTGCGCGAGGAGAGCGGCACGATTATCCGCCGCGGGATAGCGGTCAGCGAGATCGACGCCGACATCGGTAAAGTATCCGAGCCGGTAGCCGGCTTCTGGTTTGATCCGTTCCAATTCGAGCAACTCGGCGAGAGGATTATCGATAGTCCCGCGCCCGCGACTGCCAACCTGCCGGGCAGCACTATGGAAACCCATCCCGTACCAGCGCCTTCGCCCTCCGCAGCCCCGAGATAACGTCGCCGATTCGGCGATTTGGTGTCGACCTGGCCTCAGCCGCCCTCGCGATTCTGGAAGGCCACGCGCGGATCGGGCGGTAGGTTCAGCATCTCCTTGCGGAAGAAATCGCTCAGGTATTCGATTAGCTCGCGCATCGATACGACGCCCACCGGGCGTCCGTGATCGTCGACCAGCGGGATATGCCGGAAGCCCTCGACTACCATCCGGTTGAGCGCAAACGCGACGCTGGCCTCGGCGGGCAGCGAAACCGGATCGCGAGTCATATAGTCAGCGACTTTGGCTTGTTTCAGATCGATCGACAGACCGGCGATCTTCAACAACACGTCGCGCTCGGTGAAGATACCGGCGAGCTTCTCGCCGTCAACCACCAGTACGCATCCGCGCCGCTCCTTTTGCATCGCCGCGATCGCCTCGGCCAGGCCGGCGTCGGGGCCGACGACGGCCGTGGGATGACTCATGGCGTCGCTCAGGCGCTCGTGTATCAGTACGGATTCCAGATCGGTTGGGCCGGGAAGTTCTTCCTCTTTCGCCCGATCGATTTCGTCTTCGTGAGACATTGAGGATCTCCTCCCAACGCGGAGATAATTTCGGAGAACCTTATGCTAGGCGCTTGATTATGGCTTCGCAAGGCGGTAACAGCGAGCGGCCCATGACGCTTCCGCGACGGCCTGTTACAGATCGCTCAACCGCCGATCTGGTACATCGAGCGTTCGTGGGTCGAGCGGCCTTGCAGCAGATGATGGCCGGTGGGCTTGAGCGTCACCGCGCGCATCAGGATCTCGCCGATCTCTTCCTGCGACGCGCCCGAGCGCAGCGCCTTGCGCACGTCTAGCTCATCGTCGTTAAGCAGGCAGAGATGGAACTTGCCGTCCGCGGTCAGCCGCATCCGGTTGCAGGCGCCGCAGTACGGCTCGCTGACCGGGCTGATAAAACCGATCACGCCGCGGGCGCCGCGCAGGCGATAGTTGCGCGCCTCGTCGGAGGGATTGTTCGATTCGAGCTCGTCCAGCGGACCAAGCTCGGTCTCGATTCGGCTGCGGGTCTCGATATTGGAAACGTAGCGTTTGAT
>JBEKLA010000121.1:0-11728 GCA_050010455.1 Binataceae bacterium (SeqCode)
GCCGCACCGGCTTCGGCCGGTGAGGGCATTGGTAGGCACGGGCGGGATTGAACCGCCGACCCCTTCCGCGTCAGGGAAGTGCTCTCCCGCTGAGCTACGTGCCTGCTATTGGCTGCGAGGAACAATCGACCACAAGCGCTAACAAAAATCGTGAGCCGGAGCAACCAAGAAGGTAGGTCGGGCGACTGGCGGCCGACCTTCTGCTAGTCTCCATCCGCCGATTGGCATCATGGATCGCGAACGCACAGTTCAGGTCTTCTTCTTCCTGTTCCTGGCCGTGATGGCCTATGAACTCTACGCCATCCTGTCGCCGTTTCTCGAAGCGATCGTCTGGGCGATGCTGCTGGGGTTCGTTTTCCATCCCTTGATGGCGTACGCCGAGCGTTTGACGAAGCGCCGCTCGACTGCCGCGCTGCTGATTATGCTCGCGGTCGCGCTGGGCGTAATCCTCCCGGGCTTGTGGCTGGCGAGCGCGGTGGCCGGAGAGGCGGGAAGCCTGTACACCTCCCTTTACGAAGTGCTGCAAAACACCAAGCTTACTTCGCTCAGGAATCTGGCGATGCACTCGCGCCTGTTCGGCGCGATCGAGCCGCTGCTTCCGCATACCGGATTCAATCTTCAGGACGAAATCTCGAAATTCGTGCTCGAGAGCGCCAGAGGGGCCAGCAACCTGATCGTCACGGACGTTACCGGAGTCGCGCGCAACGTGGCCTCGTTCGTAATCCATTTCGGAGTCATGCTCTTCGCGCTGTTTTACGTCGTGCGCGACGGGGAGGATTACTACGAAATGTTGCGCGATCTGACGCCGCTTTACGAAGACGACAAGAACGCCGTTTTCGAAAGCCTGCGCGTCACGCTGTCGTCCGTGATGCGCGGCCTGCTGCTCACTTCGCTCCTGCAAGGTGCGACGCTCGGCCTGGTGTACGCCGTTTTCGGGGTGCCGTACTGGACCTTTCTCGCGATGGCGACTGCCGCGTGCGGCCTGTTGCCGTTCGGCGGTACAGCGTTGATTTGGGTGCCGGCGTCGGTCTACCTGCTTTACGCCGCCGGATGGGGCCACGCCATCGCGATGCTGGTGGCGGGGACTCTGACGGTGGCGGTGATCGACAATTTCATCAAGCCGGCCGCGATGGGGCGCGGCAGCGGATTGCCCACCTGGGCGTTGTTCTTCGGGATCGCGGGAGGACTCGAAGCCTACGGGGCGATTGGCCTGTTCGCGGGCCCGGCCGTGATCGCGGTGTTCGCGGCATTGCTCAAGGTCTATCGCAGGACTTACGGCGGCGCGCACCGCGAAGCCATCTAAAGCCGATCTCTATCGAATTGCGCGAATTGCGCGAATTGCGCGCACAAGTGCCCGCTAAAGCTAGACAGCCGGGGTTGAATTTGAAATGGATTGCCCGAGTCCGTATCATGCGCAGGCGCGCCGAGACCATCGGGGTTAATCCGTGAGATGGCACTGAAAAGCCACCCTATTCGATCGAGCCGGACGGCTCCGGCTCCTGGGGGGCTGACGCTTGGATGAAGCCGACGCGCTGGCAGGGCTGCGTGTTCTTGACCTGAGCGATCACAAGGGTGCCTTGTGCGGGCGGATGCTGGCCGACATGGGCGCCGACGTTATCAAGGTCGAGCCTCCGGGCGGAGACAGCGCGCGCCGTATCGGTCCCTTCCTCGACGGCCTGCCGCATCCCGACCGCAGCCTGTTCTTCTGGTACTACAATCTCAACAAACGTTCGCTGACGCTCGATCTCAAGCACTCGCGCGGCGCCGACCTGCTGATGGCGCTGGCCGGTTCCGCCGACGTCGTGATCGAGAGCTTTGCGCCCGAGGAGCTGGATCGGATGGGCCTCGGATGGCAACGGCTCCATCGGCGCAATCCGTCGCTGATCCTTTGTTCGATAGCGCCGTTCGGCCAGAGCGGGCCGCATCGCGATTTCGCCGCCGACGACACCAGCCTCGCCGCGCTGGGCGGGATGCTCTACGTCAACGGCCCCGCCGCCGAAGCGCCGGTGCGGCCGCTGGGGCTCCAGTCGTATCATTGCGGCGCCCAGTACGGCGCGATCGCGATCATGTGCGCGCTGATGCATCGCGAACATACCGGCGCGGGCCAATGGATCGATTTGAGCATCCATGAGGCCACCGCCGCGGCGGTCGAGCACGTCGCCGCGAGCTACTTCGCCGAGCGCAAGATCGAGCGCCGTCACGGCACGCTCCATTGGAGCCGATTCTTCCGCGCCGGCAGATGCCGCGACGGTTACGTCCTGCACTGCACGCTCGGTGATTGGACCTCGCTGGTCGAATGGGTCGCCGCCGACGGCAAGGCTCAGGACCTGACCGAGCCGCAATGGAACGACGCGCTTTATCGGGCCGAGCACGCCGAGCATCTGTTCGACGTGCTCGACGAATGGGTGAAGGATTACGATCGCGAAGAGCTGATTCGCCGCGCGCAAGCGTTGCGGCTCGCCTACGCCGTCGTGCAGCCGCCCGAAGCGATACTCGATGACGAGCAACTTGCCGCGCGCGGATTCATCGTCGAAACGGACCATCCCGAGCTGGGGCGCAAGCTTCGCTATCCGGGAGCGCCCTGTCGCTTCGGCGCGACGCCGTGGCGCGTCCGTCGGCGTCCGCCGATCGTCGGCGAGCATACCGGCGAGATCCTGAAGTCGGAACTGGGCCTTGCCATCGACGAACTCGCCGCGCTCGCCGCCGAGGGGGTGATCTGAGTGGCGCACCCGCCCCTCAAGGGAATCCGCGTGATCGATTTTACCTGGGTCGTGGCCGGTCCGGTCGCGACGCGGATTCTCGCCGACCAGGGCGCCGAGGTAATCAAGGTCGAGCGCAAGATGCCGCCCGCGCTCGAACCGCGCCGCGCCGGCCTTCAGGGCGGACTCAATCGCAACAAGCTCTCGGCCGCGATCAACATGAACGAGCCGCGCGGCGTCGAACTGGCGCGCCGGCTTGCCGCAATCAGCGATATCGTGGTCGACAACTTCTCGGCGCGCGTGATGCGCGAGTGGGGGATGGACTATCGGAGCTTGAGCGCGATCAAGCCCGATATCATTTGCCTCAGCATGTCGGGCTTTGGCCATAGCGGACCGCGCGCCAACTATGTCAGTTACGGCCCCACGCTGCAGGCGCTCGTGGGTTTCACGATGATGATGGCGGATGCGAGCGGCGCGCCGGCCGGCTTCGGCTATTCGTATTCCGATATGGCCGCGGGTCAGGCGGGCGCGCTCGCGCTTTTGATCGCGCTATGGCATCGCCGGCGCACCGGCCGCGGCCAGTTTATCGATCTGTCGCAATTCGAGGCGGTTTCGAGCCTGATCGGTCCGGCGCTCCTCGACGCCACGATCAACGGCCGCAAGCAAACTCCGTTCGGCAATCGCTCGCAGGAGGCGCCCGCCGCGCCCAGCGGCATCTATCGATGCCGCGCGAGCGGCAGCGATAACGATCGCTGGATCGCGATCGCGGTGCGCTCTCATTCCGAATGGCGCCGCTTCGTGACCGCGCTCGGGTCGCCGTCGTGGGCCTCCGATGAAAACTTCCGCACGCTGTTTAGCCGGATGCGCAACCGCGAAGAGCTCGACGCGCAGGTCGCGCAATGGACCGCCAGCCATCACGCGGAAGAAGCGATGGAGATCTTGCAGGAGGCGGGAATCGCGGCGGGCCTGGTAGCGAATGGCGCCGATCTGTGCGAGCGCGATCCGCAGCTAATCGATCGCGGCTTCTGGAGTTCGGTCACGCTACCCGACGGAGGCACCACTCAGGTTCCGGGGGCGCCGTTCAAGCTGCCGGCCGCGCCGGCCGTCGCGCCGCGATGCGCGCCCGAAATCGGCGACGACAACGACTATGTGCTGGGCGCACTACTCGGGCTAAGCCGCGCCGAGCGCGACGCGCTGGCCGCCTCGGGCGCCATCTGGCCGTGATTCGATTCGAATCCCCCCTCTCCCGCGTCGCCGCGGGAGAGGGTCGGGGTGAGGGCACCGATTATCTTTCGAGTTGATTAGGAAGCTTCGAGTTTGGTATCGGGGAGGCGATAAGAAGCCTGGCCTGATTGGGCCGGGCTTCGGTGTTTTCGGGCGCTGAAGGGCGGGCGATTATATGGCAAAAGGTGGGGAAAAGATCGAGTGAAATCGGGGGATAATTGAAAATGACGTGAAATATTTTGTGCACTGGCGGGGCGTTCCTTCTGGCCGTCGCTCAGGTTTCAGCGCCAGCCAGTCGGCCAAGGCCCCTTTCGCTGGAGTTCCAACAGTTTAGTTTCCGTTTCTTTGAACTCCTCCTGCGTAGGGAAAATCGGCGTTGCCTTTAATTCTTCCCAAGCAGGATTGCTTCCGACCAAAAGGATGATCACATCTTCTGGTGGACTAAATTTAGGATTGAACGGCGGACTCGCTTCAGTTGCGTTTCCGAGTTTGAGGCCGTGGTGGACATTGGAGATCTTGAAGGCGTTAAGATACTCGCTTAACGCTTCCCCTGCGATCCAAGCTCGCCGCTCAGCCTCAGTTACGGGCGGCATTGTTAGCGCTTGTTTCATTCCTGGTGGAATCGAAATGGCAATACCAGCTCGCATCGTCCATATTTGCAGTCCGTCTGATATGTGCAACTGCGATACGGTTGTGGTCGATGTATCTGCGGCCTCTGGTTTCCATCCGAACGCCTCAAGAGTGTTGGCAATACTGACCGCAAATCTGCCTGCTTCCCAATCTGGTACGCTCTGGATAAGAACCCGCGTCCCCGCTAACCTCTCCAAGCCTCCTAGAACAATGCCTGAAACCGCAAGAGTGCCCATTACACGCGGTTGGAGCGCCTTCGCGAGTTCCAGATTGCCTTTCTTTAATTTCTCTTGCTCCAGTTGTGCGTCCGCAGCAGCTTTCAGCGCATTCGCGGCTCGTTCTTTCGATTGGCTGGCATCCTGTTGTGCGCTCGTGGCGCGGTCTTCAGCATCTACGATTCGTTCCTGTTGTTTGGCGCGTATCTGGTCCGCTATGTCGTCTGCGCTCGTTCCCTGCCATCTTTCCAACGCAATACCAGCAAACACGGCAAGCCCAATGACAACGACAGTTGCCCCTCTGGCGGTGAGTAAATGGGCGTACCACTTGAGTAGCGGCGCGGTGGCCCTTCTACCTCGTAACAGCGGGAGTAAGTGGGGCCGTTCCGGCCAGAAAGCATCGATCAAGAACTCAACAAGAACGCCAATTAAAAGAATGTCGTTTCCGCGATCCCGCCACCATCGATGTAGCATCAGCGCGGTTTCTAAGTCGTGGTTCATTCCCGATTCAAATTGGACGCCTGAAGATTACGAGAAATCTGACCGGATACTAAGACGCATTGGTGACGTTCTGATCGTACTTATATTTGTCGTCTGGATAGTTCGATTCGCTCGAACGGGTCGTGTTTTCTGACAAATGCAACACTCAATTGAACAGGCTCGCTGGCGTCTGGATGCTTGCTCTGAAGCACCCGCCAGTTACCGTGCTTCAGCATCCTGCTATCGCCTCCCCAAAGATGTCGGGGTTCTTGCGGCTGTTATAGCGGAATTGAAACTGCGCGAGATACCGCCTGGGGTAAGGGTGCAGAAACGCGCTGGCGCACAGGCATTGTCAGCACTCTCACCCTTAGGACCTCTCCCTAACCCTCTCCTTGGACAAGGAGAGGGATCAGATTGGACAAGGAGAGGGAACAGAAGAGGACGCGGGAGAGGGGACAGATTGGGGACATCGCGCTGTCTCAGAAACTCTCTCTCACGTGTATGGATAGAAAATAAAAAACAGCAGCGATAGCAGGGACAGCACCCACAGGCCGGGGCGCACTTCGCGATGGCGGCCCGAGATCACCTTGAAAAACGGATACAAGACGAAGCCGCCGGTCACGCCGATTCCGATGTTGTAAGTGAAGCTAATCAACGCCACCACCGTGAACGCGGGAATCAGCTCGGTGTAGTCGCTGAAGTCAATCTTCGTGATCGGCGCGATCATCAGCAGGCCGACCACGATCAGCGCCGGACTGTACGCCTGCGCCGGAATCGCGACGACGAAGGGCGAGAAAAACAGCGCCATCGCGAACAGCGCCGCCGTCACCACCGCCGTGAATCCGCTGCGCCCGCCGGCGTCGATACCGACCGCGGATTCGATAAAGGCGCCGGCGGTCGAGGTCCCGAGCAATCCGGCGAGCGTGGTCGAGAGCGCGTCGGTCAGCATCGGGCGCTCGATCTGAGGCAGGTTGCCGTGCTCATCGAGAAAGCCGGCGCGCGCCGACAAGCCGACCAGCGTGCCCATCGTATCGACGAAGGCCATCATGAAGATGCTGAGCAGAACGCCGAAGAAGCCCCACGAGAACGCGCCGCTGATATCGAGCTGCATCACGAGCGGCGCCGGGCTGGGCGGCAGGCTCATCCACGAGGCCGGAGGACTCGCGATCCCGGCGAAATACGCGACGAAGGTCGTGGCGATGATTCCAATCAGAATCGACGCCGGCACCCGCCACACCATCAGCGCCGATATCAGCAGGAAGCCGCCGATCGCCACGATCACCGGCGCCGACGTGATCGCTCCGACCTTGACCGGAGCGCCCGCGACCCCGACCGCCACGATACCCGCCTGGTTAAGCCCGATGAACGCCAGGAACAGCCCAATCCCGACCGCGAAGGCGTAGCGCAATCCCGGCGGCACGCCTTCGACCAGCCATTGCCTGACCCTCGCGATCGTGAGCGCGACGAACAGCACTCCGGCAAGGAAGACCGCGCCGATCGCCGTCTGCCATCGATAGCCGAGGACCTTGATCACCGTGAAGGCGATGAACGCGTTCTCACCCATATACGGCGCGACCGCGAACGGCCGCTTGGCGTACAGCCCCATCATCAGGGTGCCGAAGATGGCGACGATGATCGTCACCACCATCGAGGGGCCGGGCGGAACGCCGGCGGCTTTCAGAATCGCGGGATTGACCGCGATGATGTACGACATGCTGACGAAGGTCGTGATGCCGGCGGTAATTTCGCGCCGGAAGTTGGTTCCCAGCGCCTCGAAATCGAAATAGCCGCGAATCCTGTCCAACATCCTGCCGCCTCAAATCGCGGCTGAAATCATGCCGCTGACGCGTGTTCCCGGTCGGATGCGCCCGCGATAGGGTCGCGATCAGGCGCGCCGCCCCCCTCTTCGTATGCCAAGTCGCTCTTGCTTTAAAGGCCGATAACTAGTCTATATGTACGGGTCAGGGGGGATACGCTTGCTGGCCAGCGTATTATCAAGCTCGTTAGTCGGGGTCGACGCGTTCGCGGTCGAGGTCGAAATCGACATCACCAATGGACTGCCCGGCCTTAAGACCGTCGGGTTGGCTGAGGGTGCGGTGCGCGAGGCGACCGAGCGCGTGCGGTCGGCAATCAAAAACACCGGCTATGAATTTCCCAATCGCAGGATCACGATAAATCTGGCCCCGGCGGATACGCGCAAGGAAGGCTCTTCCTTCGACCTGCCGATCGCGCTCGGAATCCTGGCGGCGACCGGCCATCTCAAGCGCGAGCGCCTGCGCGAATACCTGGTGCTCGGCGAACTCGCGCTCGACGGACGCGTCAAGCCGATCAAGGGCGCGCTGCCGACCGCGCTGCTCGCGCGCGAAAAGAAATTCTCCGGCGTCCTGCTGCCGCAAGAGAACGCGGGCGAGGCGGCGGTGGTCGGCGATACCGCGATCCGCGGTGTCACCAGCCTCAGCGACGCGTTCGAGTTTCTCGAAGGTTTGAAGGAAATCCCTCAGACCCAGTGCAAGCTGAGAGATCTGTTCGAAGCCAACAGCGACTACGGCGTCGATTTCAGCGAGGTCAGAGGACAGGAGCAGGCCAAGCGGGCGCTCGAAGTCGCCGCTGCGGGCGGCCATAACGTCCTGATGATCGGGCCGCCGGGATCGGGCAAGACGATGCTGGCGAAGCGGCTGCCGACCGTCCTTCCGGCGATGACGTTTCAGGAGGCGGTCGAAACCACCAAGGTCCATAGCGTGATGGGCCTGATGAACGGGCATGCGCTGATCGCCACGCGACCGTTTCGCTCGCCGCATCATACGATTTCCGACGCCGGCCTGATCGGCGGCGGGACGATCCCGCGTCCGGGCGAGGTCAGCCTCGCACATCACGGCGTCCTGTTCCTGGATGAACTGCCCGAGTTTCGCAAGAACGTGCTCGAAGTGCTCCGCCAGCCGCTGGAGGACGGGCGTATCACGATCGCGCACGTGATGGGCACGCTGACGTTTCCGGCCAGCGTGATGCTGGTGGCGGCGATGAACCCGTGTCCGTGCGGATTCTTCGGCGATACCCAGCACGAATGCAGTTGCGCGCCGCTGATAATCCAGCGCTATCGCTCGCGAATCTCGGGCCCGCTGCTCGACCGTATCGATATCCATATCGAGGTGCCGGCGGTTAAGTACAAGGAGTTGACCGAGCCCAAGGGGGCCGAGACCTCGAACGCGATAAGAGAGCGCGTCGACCGGGCTCGCGAGCTGCAACTCAAGCGCTTCGAGGCGATGAACCTGTTCTGCAACGCGCAGATGGGCGCGCGCGAGCTGCGCAATTTCTGCCAGGTCGAGAGCGCGGGCGAGCGATTGCTCGAACTTGCGATCAACCGGCTCGGGCTGAGCGCGCGCGCCTACACTCGAATCCTGAAGGTCGCGCGCACGATCGCCGATCTCGACGACGGCGGCCCGATTCGCGCCCATCACGTGAGCGAGGCTATCCAGTACCGCTCGCTCGACTGCCCCAGCGCCTAGCCAGACGGAACGCTTTCTTATTCGGATCGGAAGATTTGTGGATCAGAAAATCCGCTACTAATATTGTCTCACGTGAGATCTGCACCCTCACCCGCGCGTCACGAGTCTTGCAAAAAAGCGCAAGGCTCGCGCCGCGCGCCCTCTCCCGCAAGCGGGCGAGGGGATGAAAAAGCCCGAGGAGGCCTGGTGATTTGCCTGCGGACGCGAAACTTGGACCGCTGAGCGAGATTAATCGGATTATCCGCGAGAACCGGATCGCCGATTATCGGTCGTCGAGCCTCGCGCTCGGGATGCGTCCGATCGCGTTCGCGATCGGAACGGCGCGATGGTCGTGGGCCGAGCAGCCAGCGGCGGCAATCAACCCCTTCGGGACGTTGCAGGGCGGCTACCTGGCGCTGTTCGTCGACGAGCTGTTCTCGACCGCGATCGGCTCGGTGCTGGAAGAGGGCGAATGGGCGGTAACGGCCGAGGTAAAGCTATCGTACCTGCGGGCTCTTAGGCCCGGCGCGATCGAGGGCTTTGCCAGCGTCATCCGCCGCACGCGCAGCCTGGCCTTTCTCGAAGGGCGCGTCCTCACACCAGGTGGCGAACCGGCCGTGCTGGCGAGCTCGACCTGGGCCATCTCGCGGTCCTGACCCGATTTTGGGCGGTTGGCGTGCCGGCCTCGGATAATTCAATTTGACAAGCCCTGAATGATGGCTTACGGTGACCCGCTCGGTTATATTAGCAGCAGCTTAGGGAAGCTTGCCCATCCCAACAACGCTGTAACCGAGAAGTCCTTATCGATGTTCGATAGCCTTAGCAGCCGCCTGGAAGGGGTTTTCAGAAAACTTTCCGGCCAGGGTCGGATCACCGAGAGCAATATCGAGGAAGCGCTGCGCGAAGTGCGCCTGGCGCTGCTCGAAGCCGACGTCAATATCAACGTCGTCCGCCAGTTCGTCGAGCACGTAAAGAAGAAGGCGCTCGGTCAGGAGGTGCTGCGTTCGCTGAGCCCCGAACAGCATCTGATCAAGTTTGTCGCGACCGAACTGCGCGAGGTGATGGGCGGCAGCGCGCGCGAGCTCGATCTCAAGGTCAAGCCGCCGGTCAAGATCATGCTGGTGGGCTTGCAGGGCTCGGGCAAAACCACGTCGCTGGCGAAGCTGGCGCGATGGCTCAAGATCGAGCGCAAGCGCCATCCGATCATGGTTTCGACCGACATCTACCGGCCGGCCGCGATGGAGCAGTTGCGGGTGCTGGGTGCGCAAATCGGCGTGCCCGTGGTCGAAAGCCACGAGGCCGAGGACCCGATCGAGATCGCCACACGCGCCATCGGCCGCGCCGAACTCGGCGGCTACGACGCCCTGCTGATCGATACCGCCGGACGCCTTCAGATCGACGACGAGCTGATGGACGAGGTGGTGCGGCTGCAAACGGTCGTGCGGCCCCATCATACGATTCTGGTGGCGGACTCGATGGGCGGCCAGGACGCGGTCAATATCGCGCAGGGCTTCCATGAAAAGCTGAAGCTCTCGGGGCTGATCCTCACCAAGCTCGACAGCGACGCGCGCGGCGGCGCCGCGCTATCGGTGCGCGCGGTGACCGGTGCGCCAATCCTGTTCGCGGCCACGGGCGAGAAGCTCGAAGCGTTCGAGGTTTTCCATCCCGACCGGCTGGCCTCGCGGATCCTGGGGATGGGCGACGTGCTGACGCTGATCGAAAAGGCGCAGCAGGCTTACGACCATAAGCAGGCCAAAGAGGTCGAACGCAAATTCAAGAAGAACGAGTTCACGCTGGAAGATTTCGTCCTGCAGATGGACGCGCTAAATAAGATGGGTTCGCTCGGCGAGTTGCTGGGCATGATCCCCGGCCTCAAGCAAATAGCCGGGCAGGCGGACTCGGACGAAACCCGGCGTGAGCTGACGCGAATCCGCGCGATTATTAATTCGATGACCAAGCAGGAGCGGCGCAACCATCTGATTCTGAACGGCGGGCGCCGCGCCCGTATCGCCTCTGGCAGCGGCACCTCGGTTCAGGAAGTAAATCGGTTCATGAAACAATTCGAACAGACCCGCAAGCTGATGAAGAAGGTTACTCGCATGGGCGGCACCAAGACCCTGATGCGCGGCCTCGGCCTTGGCGGCGGTATTCAGGGAGTACGTTGATGGCGCTAGTGATGAGATTGCGCCGCCATGGCGGCCGCAAGAAGCCTTTCTACCGAATCGTAGTAGCGGATTCGCGCGCGCCGCGCGACGGCCGCTTTGTCGATCAGATCGGTACCTACGACCCCGCCTATGATCCGCCGAAGGTGAGTATCAAGACGGGAGAGGTCGAACGCTGGCTTAAGGCCGGCGCTCGGCCCAGTGAGACGGTAGCTAAACTGCTCAAGCGGGAGCCACAAACGTCCGTGACAGACTAGTAATCCTGATCGCTGGAGCCTAACCATGAAGGAGCTAGTTCAGTTCCTGGCGGAACATTTGGTCAATAATCCGAGTGCGGTCGAGGTCAAGGAGACCCAGGGCGATACCGCTTCAATTCTGGAGTTGCGCGTGGCCAAGGAAGATCTTGGCCGCATAATCGGTAAGCAGGGACGGACTGCGAAGTCGATTCGCACCATCCTGAACGCGGTCGCCTCGCGCACTAATCGCAAGGTTGTCCTCGAAATCATCGAAGATAAGTGATTCCTCGGCCGGTGCAGCCCGGCCGGGGGATTCCCCTGCCCTGATCCGAATCGGCCGGATCGGCGCGCCGCACGGCCTGCGCGGCGGCCTAAAGTTCACGCCCGACGATCCCGGCAGCACGCTGCTCGACGAACTCGATCGCGTTTTCGTCGAGAGCGACGATACGCCGGTCGAGTTTCGCCTGACCGACGTGGCGGCGGTGAATCCGCGCCAGATGAAAATAACCCTCGAAGGCGTACCCGACATCGACGCCGCTGAGAAACTTCGCGGTGCGACGGTATTCGTTGCACAGAGCGATCTGCCGCCGGTGGCGCCGG